>NZ_JAAFHA010000001.1 GCF_010365055.1 Rhodoferax sp. | reverse complement strand
GAGATTAACGAAGTTTCAAGGAACCGCCGGATACGTGACCCGTATGTCCGGTGGTGTGGGAGGGAGGGGCCGTGAGGCTTCTTCCTATCCCGATCAGCGTCACCAGAATCATCCTCTCTCGCATGCTCCAAATTCGCCCCTTCTCATCCGCCGACTCAATCACCGAGATCACCTTGCTGCTACACCGCGCCTACGCTCGCCTTGGCGACATGGGCCTGAATTACACCGCCGTCGACCAGTCGACCGACGTGACTGCAAAGAGAATGAGTGGTGGACAGTGCTTCATTGCAGAGTGGTCAGGTGCGCTCGCGGGAACCATCGTCGCTCAGCCAACCTATGCGACCAACGAGTGCGCGTACTTCACGCGGCCCGGCGTCGCCGCGGCGCATCAATTCGCAGTCGAGCCAGCACTGCAAGGGCACGGAATTGGTCGTGCGCTGCTGAAGGCCGCCGAAGCCTGGGCGCTCGACGGCGGATACCACGAGATGACGATGGACACTGCGGAGCAGGCAACTCACCTCATCGAGCTCTATGAAGGCCTGGGCTACCGTCGAGTCAGCTGGGTCCAGTGGTCGGGCAAGGTTTATCGAAGCGTGGTGTTGAGCAAGAGTCTCAAGTGACGCGGATACAGGTTGGGAAACGGAATGTCCAGCGCATCCAGCGCCAAGCCGATGCGGACCGGTTGACGACAATAAATTACGTGGATACGCTCGGCGTTCTGTTTGACCGTTTGAAAATGGTTGTGAAGCGCCGCAAAGGAGTGTGCCAAAAGAAGCGGGCTCCGATGTCGCACTGAATGACCGCTGACACGCAATGACAGACCTCCAAAACCAATCGAAAAATCCATTTACTCCAAGGTGCAAACATGAGCGAAGACGCGCAATTCAGGCCCCTGCCAAAGATATCCGTTTCTCCCAAGGGCTGTCATTTGCTGGAGGCATTCAATCCGCCATCAGTCAACGTCAATTCCGCCGCCCTTCTTGTCATGACCGACCTTTCTCAGGTCCCTTCCGCCACCATCATCGCAGACGCGTCCTTGGATGAGGCGAACCACTCCATGCTGGTGCGCGGTGTGAGGTTGTTGTTTGTGGTCGGCGAGACCAACAACATCGTCGGCGTGATCACGACCGTCGATGTCCTCGGGGAAAAGCCCGTGCTGGTCGCTCAAACTCGTGAAACCAAGCGCAGCGAACTGCGCGTTGCCGATGTGATGGTGCCGGTCGACAAGATGGATGCTCTGGATGTTGAGGACGTCAACAAAGCTTCGGTGGGGAACATCGTGGCCTCTTTGAAAGCAGATGGCAGGGTCCACGCCATCGTGGTTGGCGCAGGCAAAGAAGGAAAACAATACTTGCTTGGAATATTCTCGGCCTCGCAAATTGCGCGTCAGTTGGGGGTGCAAATACACGGTCACGAAATGGCGAGAACCTTCGCAGAAATTGAAGCGGTCATCGCGGGAGTCTGACAGCCCAACGAGGCGTCACCGACAAGCGTTTCGTCATATTGGGTGATCAGACGTGACCGCTTCACTGCGGCGTTGCCACAACGCTTGTGCGCCCTGGTGCTACAGCGTCAGGGCGCGCAGGCTCTCAAAGCACCTGCGCTGGCCGCTCACCGGGTCGGTGAATTCAACGCGTTTGGCAAGCAGTTGCAGCGGGTGCGCGTGGTCGACCTGTCCCTCGGGCGTGAGGCTAGGGTACAGGCCGTCGCCCAGAATCGGCAGACCCAATGCCGCCATGTGGACGCGCAACTGGTGGCGTTTGCCGGTGACGGGTTGAAGCTGGTAGCGGGCCAGGCCGCCGCGCACTTGCAAGACATCAATGTGGGTGACGGCGTTGGGCGCTCCGCTAACCTCGTGTTGCAGCATGAAGTGGCCAGCTTCGACGATGCGGCTTTCGCGCGTCATCGGCAGCGCCAAACCCTCGCGCCACGGGGCAATCGCTTCATAGGTCTTCTTGACGCTGCGCTGGCTGAACAGCGCGTGGTAGGCGGCGCGGGTTGCGGGTTGCACGGAGAACATCACGAGCCCGGCGGTGTCGCGGTCGATGCGGTGCACCGGCACCAGCGTGTCGATGCCCAGCTTTTGCTTCAGTCGCACCAGCACGGTCTCTGTCAGGTAGCCACCCGAGGGCATGACGGGCAGAAAATGCGGTTTGTCGACCACGATCAGTTGTTCGTCCTGGAACAGGATGACTTCGTCAAACGGGATGCGGGGTTCGTTGGGCACAGCGCGGTAGTAGTAGACGCGCCGATGGCCTTGGTAGGCGCTGTGGGGCGCGAGCTGCACGCCGTGCTCATCGACGACATCACCCTGCGCCATGCGCTGGTGCCAGACGTCCCGGCTGATGGCGGAAAAGCGCTCAGTCAAAAAATCCAGGGTGGTGGGCCAGGCGCCAGCGGGCAGCCCGATGCAACTGGGCCCGACGCCGTTGCGCGCGGGCGGCACAAAATGGCCAGTTGATTGGGTCAATGGGCCGTGGCGGGTGGCCGGTGGCAGGCCCTTAGATCCGCTCAAACACCAGATCCCACACGCCGTGCCCGAGTTTGATGCCGCGGTTCTCGAACTTGGTCAGCGGGCGGTAATGCGGCTTGGGCGCGTAGCCGGCCAGTTCTGGGTGAGTTAGCGTGGCCGTGTTCTTCAGCAACGGCTCCTTGCTCAGCACTTCCAGTATTTGCTCGGCATAAGGCTGCCAGTCGGTGGCGCAGTGGATGTAGCCGCCGACCTTCAGGCGTGCGGCCAGCTTGGCGATGAGGGCGCTCTGAATCAGGCGGCGCTTGTTGTGTTTCTTCTTGTGCCACGGGTCGGGAAAGAAGATGTGCACGCCATCCAGACTTTGCAGCGGCAGCATGTGGTCGATGACCTCGACGGCGTCGTGTGCCACGATGCGGATGTTGCGCAGGCCTTGTTCGCCAATGCGCTTGAGCAGCGCACCCACACCAGGCTCGTGCACCTCGCAGCACAGCAAGTTTTTCTCCGGCATGACGGCCGCGATATGGGCGGTGGCTTCGCCCATGCCGAAGCCGATTTCCAGGATCACTGGCCCCGGATTTAGATCATTTTGGCCTCTAGCCCTCGTCGCATCTGCATATGCAGCTACAAAATCAATAGCTTGTGCTTGATAGGGCAACAAGAATTGAGGCCCCAGGTCGTCAAACGCCTTGGCCTGGCCGGTCGTGGTGCGACCGGCGCGGCGCACAAAACTCTTGATTTCTTTCGGATAGGCCACGCCCTCGGGGGCGCTGCGCCTGATGCGGGGCACGCGCGTGCTTTCAGTGGCTTTGGGGTCGGGATGGGTGGGGTTTGTATCGTTCACGGGACAGGATTGTAGAGAGGCCGCCTGTGCGGCTATTCATGCGGCGAGCTCATGACGTCTGACCCACGGTTAGGAATTCCGGGTTTGACCGGTGTGACCCACTTCAGGATCTGCCGGCGTATTGCCGCGAGATGCCCGGTCTACGCGCGGCGCCAATGCAGCCACAGCGACACCAGAATGGCGACGCCCAGGACAATCAACAAAATGGGCAGGGCCCAGGCCGGGATCGGTGTCTTGTCCAACTGGAGATCGAGCAATCGAAAAATGCCCGCGACACTGATGATGACCCCGAGCATCAGCCCAAACCGGTTCACCGTCAGGGAAAAGTAGCTTCGCGCCAGCTGGGAGCCCAGCATGATGAGGCCGCTCCCCAGGAGGACTGCAGCCCAGCCGGCGTTGGCCAGAAACGCAATGCCGAGCCAGATGAAGAAAATGCCCCAGCCAATGGCGTCGAGCATTCTCGTGAGGCCCTGCCCGGTTTCGATGGTCAGATCGTGGTTGCCAATTTTCAAGTTTCACCTCATTTCGTCTTCAAACAATCGAGAAAACCAAGCGCCAGCATCACCTTGACGTGGGGCCCATCGCTAAGAATGTGCGTCGGGAATGGCGCCCAACGCTTGAGAATGATCAAGGTGCTGACGAGAAGGGCCCAGATTGAGCGCGGGAAGCTGACCCGGTCGCCTGAAGTCGACTACTGAGCCGGCTCGTAGCGCCGCCGCCAATCCGCCACCCAGGCGACAAATGCCTCGGCCGCGCTGCCAGGCCGGGCGGGCAGGCCCAGCACGCCGGCGGCGCGGTTGAGCGCGGCCAGCGGGTCGGACGCGTCCAGAGGCTGCGCACCATTTTGTTTGGACAGCTTTTCGCCATTGGCACCCAGCACCAAAGGCGTGTGCAGGTAGCGCGGCGTTGGCAGGCCCAGGGCTTGTTGCAGCAGGATCTGTCGTGCCGTGTTGTCCGCCAGATCCTCGCCGCGCACCACGTCGGTCACGCCCTGCGCGGCGTCGTCCACCACCACGGCGAGCTGGTAGGCAAAGCAGCCGTCAAAGCGCTTGAGGACAAAGTCACCGACCTGCGCTTGGACGTCCTGCTGTTGGGCCCCCAGGCGGCGGTCGGCCCAGTGAATGAGGTTATTAGCTACTACATTAGTAGCAAACTTGTCATATTCTACGGGGGCTAGAGGCCTATTTTTCTTAAACATATCAGTGCGAAGCCGCCACGCCCGCCCCAGGTTGCCGTGCAAGCCGGTGCGGCAGGTGCCCGGGTAAACCAGCTCGCCGTGGCGCGTGCGCGCCTGCCCCAGACGATTCAGCGCGGCCTCGATGTCCTTGCGTGAACAGGCGCAGGGGTAGGCTAGGCCACGCGCCACCAACTGGTCCAGCGCCTGCTGATAAAGGCCGGTGCGCTGCGATTGCCACACCGGCGGTGCGTCGGGGTGCAGGCCGCACGCGGCGAGTTGCTGCAGGATGATACGGTCCATGCCCGGGGCGCAGCGGGGGGTGTCGACGTCTTCGATGCGCACCAGCCATTGGCCGCCGTGGGCGCGGGCATCAAGCCAACTGGCCAGCGCCGCCACCAGTGAACCGGCGTGCAGCGGGCCGGTGGGCGAGGGGGCAAAGCGCCCTACATAGCGGGCCACCACGCCTTGCCTGAACTTAGACCACGGCCAGCGCCAGTTCCAGGCCGGAAACGAAGGCGTTTTCTACGCGATGGCCCAGGCACCAGTCGCCGCAGACGCCCAGGCCAGCACGGGCATCCCACAAGTGCGATTTGCCCAGTGGCTTGGTCGTTTGGGCGTACAGCCAGCGTTGCGTATCGATATGGGCGGGTTCGGCGCGGATGCCGGTGACCTCGGAAAATGCCTTGAGCAGTTTGGCTTGCACCCGAGCGACATCGTCCTGCAGATGCTCTTGCGACCAGGCGGCGCTGGCTTGCACGGTCCAGCGCTCCACGCTGCCACGCCCGGGCTTGCTCGACTCGCGCGCCAGCCAGGCAATGCGGTGGTGCGTGCTGCGCGCCGCATTCCACTGTGGACCCAGCGTGGTCAGACCCGGCTGCACGGCCTGAGGAAACGCCACCATCAGCGTCCAGCAGGGGGCGGCGTCGACCCGGTCAATTTTTTGCGCCAGGGCATCGGCTTGGGGCGAGGTCTCCAGCAGCAAGCGCGCCTGCTCGGCCGGAATGGCCAGCAGCACGGCATCAAAGCCAGAAAACACATGTTGCGACCCATCCTGGCCCTCGGTGTGCAATTGCCACTGTTTCGGATGAACAGCATCGCGGTCCAGGTGCGTTACCCGTGTTTCCAGTTCGATGCTGTTATGTTCCAGCAGCGGCTGCGCCCAGCGCTTGACCAGTGCATTCATGCCGGGGGTGGGTACCCAATGGGTTTCGGCGGTCGGCACGCTCGTTGTGCCGATCTGCCCATGTTCGTCAAGCACCCGAATGGTGTTGGCACTCCAGGCTTTGCACACGCTCGGCACGGTGGCCAAGGCCCGCGCAAAGCGCGGATCGCGCACGGTGAAATATTGCGTACCCGAGTCGAACGTGCCAAAGGGCGTGTCGCGGGTCGCCATGCGCCCGCCTACGTCGCGGCTCTTTTCGAGCAGGGTCACCTGGTGCCCGGCCTGCACCAAGGTGCGGGCGCAGCTGACGCCCGCCATGCCAGCGCCAATGATGGCAATATTCTTGCGGGGGAGTCGGGATTGGTTCATAAACGAGGTTTCCAGGGATTGTTGTATGTCATGCACTTTACACGCCTCGGTGGCGCTCGAGCAAAGCCATGCGTGTGGTGGGGCTCTCAAGTTGATCCAGCCACCACTGCAGGGCCCGCCCTGGCGGTGATTTGGCGACTCTGCGCCAAGCGTAGTTGACCCGAACCAGCGCTTGCGGGCGTTCCATTTTTTTCACGACCAAGCGGCCGGTCTCAATGTATCCGCGCGCCATGCACTGCGGCACAAAGCCGCTGCCCAGCCCGCGCAATTGCGCATCGAGCTTGTCCTGCATCGTGGCCACGGTGAACACGTCCTGCCCGCCCAACAGGCCAATGGTGATGCCGCCACCCCGGCCGATGGTGTCGGCCACCGCCACCGCGCGGTGCTGTCGCACCAGCTCGTCCTTGAGCGATTCGGGGGCCTTGGCCAGCGGGTGATGCGGTGCCATCGCATAGACAAAGCTCACCTCGCCCAGTGGCTTGCTGTGAATGCCGGCCTGCGTGTTGGCGTCGCTCACGCCAAGCGCCAGATCGGCCTGGCCCGAGATCAGGGCGTCCAGCGTGCCCGACAGGGTTTCGTCGCGCAGCTTGATGCGGGTGGGCGGGTTGTGGTCAAAAAAAGCCGCGCACAGCTCCATGACCGTGGCTTTGGAGATGATGCTGTCGACCGCGATGGTGAGTTGCGGCTCCCAGCCGGTGGCCACGCGTTTAACCCGATTCGCCACGGCGTCGATTTCTTCCAGCAGGCGTGCGCCTTCGCGCAGCAGCTCGGCGCCGGCCTCGGTCAGACGTGCCTGACGCGAACTGCGGTCATACAGCAAGACATCGAGCGCATCCTCCATCTGGCGCACCCGGTAGGTCAGGGCGCTGGGCACGACCCCGAGGCTGCGGGCGGCAGCGGCAAAGCTGCCGGTCTGCGCGATGGTTTGCAGCAGGGCCAGCGCGTCCGGGGTCAGAACGTGACGGGCGCTGGCCACCTTGGCTACAACACTTCGCTGGCAAAGTCCGCCAGGCGTGAGCGCTCGCCGCGCGCCAGCGTGATGTGCCCGCCGTGCGCCCAGCCCTTGAATTTGTCGACGGCATAGGTCAGGCCGGAAGAACCCTCGGTCAGGTACGGGGTGTCGATCTGGGCGAGGTTGCCCATGCAGATGATCTTGGTGCCGGGGCCGGCGCGGGTGATCAGCGTCTTCATCTGCTTGGGCGTCAGGTTTTGCGCTTCGTCGATGATGACGTATTTGTTCAAAAAGGTGCGCCCGCGCATGAAGTTCATGCTCTTGATCTTGATGCGGCTGCGGATCAGCTCGCTGGTGGCCGCGCGGCCCCACTCGCCGGCGCTGGTGTCGGTCTTGCCCAGGACTTCCAGGTTGTCATCGAGCGCGCCCATCCAGGGGCCCATTTTTTCTTCTTCGGTGCCGGGCAGGAAGCCGATGTCCTCGCCGACGCTGACGGTGGCGCGGGTGACGATGATCTCGGTGTAACGCCGGTCATCCAGCACCTGCGTCAGGCCCGAGGCCAGCGCCATCAGGGTCTTGCCCGTACCGGCCTGACCGGTCAGGGTGACAAAGTCAATTTCGGGGTCGAGCAGCAGGTTCAGGGCAAAGTTTTGCTCCCGGTTGCGCGAGGTGATGCCCCAGACCGCGTTCTTCAGGTGGGTGTAGTCCTTGAGGGTCTTGAAGACCGCGGTCTTGCCCTGGATTTCAGTTACGCGAGCGTACAGGCTGGGCTCGCCGGGCGCTTCAAAATAGACAAACTGGTTGATCAGCAGGCTGGCGACGACCGGGCCGCTGATGCGGTAGAACGTGAACGCGCCTTGTTGCCAGCTTTCCACCGTTTTGGCCTGGCTGGTCCAAAAATTGGCGGGCAGGGCGATGGCGCCCGAGTACAGCACGTCATCGTCACCGAGCGTTTTGTCGTTTTGGTAATCGTCGGTGGCCAGGCCCAGCGCGCGCGCCTTGACGCGCATGTTGATGTCTTTGGATACCAGCACGACCTCACGTGCGCTGGCGGGCAGTTCATGGCGGGCCTGTTGCTGGCGCAGCGCTTGCACCACGCCCAGGATCTGGTTGTCGGCTTTGCCTTGCGGCAGGCTGGTTGGCAGGGTGTAGTCGAGCAGCTGGGTCTGGAAGAACAGCTTGCCGCCGGCTTCGCGGTGGCCGGTGGCGTTGAGCGGCAGGCCGCCGGTGATGTCGGCACCTTGATGACCGGCCAATGCGTCGAGTGAGCGACTGGTCTGGCGTGCGTTGCGGGCGACTTCCGTCGTGCCTTTCTTGTGGGCATCAAGCTCTTCGAGCACGATCATGGGCAAAAAGATGTCGTGTTCCTCAAAACGGAACAGGCACATCGGGTCGTGCAGCAGCACGTTGGTGTCGAGCACAAATAGTTTGGCCGCGCCGTTTTGTTTGGCCTTTCTGGGCTTGGTGTCGGCGGGTGTGTGGGTTCGGGCTGAAGTCGGTGCTGGCGCAGGTGCAGCTACAGGCGCAAACAAGGGTGTTTGCACTTGCACGTCAGATTCGGGCTGAACCTTCCGCGCTGATGGGCTCGGGCGGGGGGTTCTGGTGCGGCTGGCGGACGTGTCTGCTGGCGCCGCCTCAGGCGCCAGTCTGCTGGTCGCTGGGACCTCGGACGCTACCCGTGCCTGAGGTGCTGCGGACAGGCGAGGCTCGGCTAATGGGCTCGCAGTCTTGCGTGGTTGGGGCAGCCTCGCCGCGAGTGCATCAAAGTCCCGTTCGGACAGCAGCGCGGCGCGTTTGGCAGGGGCAGGAGGCAATGGCATAAGGGGTTTGCTCGCAAATGAGGGAATTAAAGGGAGGCTTTAAAAGCAAAAAGCCGCCTTGAGAACAGGGCGGCTTGGTACGGGGCCAGAGGGGTCAACACCGTGGTTTGAAACTCAGGCCGGTACGGCGACTTTTTTCTGCGCCTTGACCGCTTTCAAGACGTCGTCCACATGGCCCGGCACCTTGAGGCCGCGCCATTCCTCTTTCAGGGTGCCGTCCGCGCCAATCAGGAACGTGCTGCGCTCGATGCCCTTAACCTTTTTGCCGTACATGATCTTGTTTTTGACCACGCCGAACATGTGGCACATTTTTTCTTCGGTGTCGGCGATCAGCTCAAACGGGAGTTCCAGTTTGGCCTTGAACTCGTCATGCGAGCGCATGTTGTCACGCGAGACACCGAATACGGTGGCGCCCGCCTTGACAAAGTCCTGGTAACGGTCGCGAAACTGCATCGCTTCGGTGGTGCAGCCCGGGGTGTTGTCCTTGGGATAAAAATACAGGACGACGACTTTTCCGAGGTGAGAGGTGTTGGAGACTCTGATACCGCCAGTGGCCGTGGATTCAAATTCCGGAAGGGGTTTATTGACAATGATCGCCATAGTTCTTAATCTCGTGTGACAGTGATGCGTCATTCGCGCAAATCGAGGGCTCCTCGTGCCGCCTGCCGCTTTGACAGCGCGTCTGCAGCCCCGACTACAGCCTGCTATTTTACCCCGAAACGACAAATTCTCTTTGGAGCCGGGCCTTCGTGTTATCCCTTAGGGGTATCGATCAAGAGCGCTACGACGACACTGCGGCCTTCGCCGGCCAAGATGTTGTAGGTGCGGCAGGCCGCTGGTGTGTCCATGGTTTCAAGGCCAATTTGCTGGTCAATCAGTGACTGGATCAATGCGCCTTGCGGAAAGCGCAGTCGGTCGCCGCTGCCAAAAATGACCAGTTCGGGTTTGAGCGCGGCCAAGAGTTCAAAGTGCTGGGCACCCAGGTCTTCAAAGCGGCTGCAGTTCCAGGCCAGGCGCTCGCCACCGGAGCCAATCACCACGCTGGTCGTTATTTTTTCGGTGGCCAAGCCGATCCAGCCCGGGCCGTAACCGCTGATGGATTGCACCGTGGGGACGTCGGGATGTATTTTCATGGTGTGAAAGAGGAAATTTGAATGCTGCAGTGCGTCAAAGCACCAGATTAGTACAGTGAAATGTGGTCAAATTATAAGTTCCGCCTCGTGCCACCCCACTGGAGAGCCTGTGAAGACCATACGCAAATCAGCCAAATTGGCCAATGTCTGTTACGACATTCGCGGCCCCATCATGGACGCCGCGCGCCAGATGGAAGAAGAGGGGCACAAGATCATCAAGCTCAACATCGGCAACCTGGCGGTGTTCGGCTTTGACGCACCCGAGGAAATCCAGCAGGACATGATCCGCAACCTGCCCAATTCGGCCGGTTACTCCGACAGCAAGGGCATTTTTGCGGCGCGCAAGGCGGTCATGCATGAAACCCAAAAGCAGGGCATCAAGGGTGTGACGCTCGACGACATCTACCTGGGCAATGGCGCCAGCGAGTTGATTGTCATGGCCACCAACACGCTGCTCGACAGCGGCGACGAATTGCTGCTGCCTTCGCCCGACTACCCGCTGTGGACGGCCGCGGCCAGCCTGTCGGGCGGCACGCCGGTGCACTACCTGTGCGACGAAGCCAATGGCTGGATGCCCGACCTGAGCGACATTCGCGCCAAGATCACATCGCGTACCAAGGGCATTGTGGTGATCAACCCCAATAACCCGACCGGTGCGCTCTATTCCGATGAACTGCTCAAGGCCATCGTGCAGATTGCGCGCGAGCACGGTCTGGTGATCTTCGCCGACGAGGTCTACGACAAGGTCTTGTACGACGGCGCCCGCCACACGGCGATTGGCTCCTTGAGCGAGGACGTGCTGACGCTGACCTTCAACTCGCTGTCCAAGAGCTACCGCTCCTGTGGTTACCGGGCCGGCTGGATGGTTGTCTCGGGGGACAAAAAGCCCGCCACGGATTACATCGAGGGCCTGAACATGCTCTCGAACATGCGCTTGTGTTCCAACGTTCCGGGGCAGTGGGCGATACAGACCGCGCTCGGGGGCTACCAAAGCATCAACGACCTGGTGTGCGAGGGCGGGCGGCTGCGCCGCCAGCGCGATCTGGCGTACGAGTTGATCACCGCCATCCCGGGCGTGAGCTGCGTCAAACCGTCGGCGGCCCTGTACATGTTTCCGCGGCTTGACCCGACGATGTACCCGATTGCCGATGACCAGCAGTTCTTTCTGGAATTGCTGCAGGAGACCAAGGTGATGCTGGTGCAGGGCACCGGCTTCAACTGGCCTGCGCCAGACCACTTCCGGATTGTGTTTTTGCCGCATGAAGACGATTTGCGCGAAGCCATTGGCCGGGTGGCGAAGTTTCTGGAAGGCTACCGCAAGCGTCATAGCAACTGATTTGCTATATATTTAATAGCTACTCGCGCTTATTGTACGGGGGCTACGTGTCAATTTAACCAATAATATTTATGAAACCGATTCAGGTAGGTCTTTTGGGCATCGGCGTTGTGGGTTCGGGCACCTTCAATGTGCTGCGCCGCAACCAGCAAGAAATCAAGCGTCGCGCGGGTCGCGGCATCGAGATCACCATGGTGGCCGATCTGGACGTGGCGCGGGCGCAAAGTCTGGTCGGACCTGACGTCAAGGTAGTCAACGACGCGCGCGCCGTCATCGCCAACCCCGACATCGACATCGTGATCGAACTGATCGGCGGCTACGGCATTGCCAAGACCTTGGTGTTGGAGGCGATTGCGGCCGGCAAACACGTGGTCACCGCCAACAAGGCGCTGCTGGCCGTGCATGGCACCGAGATTTTTGCTGCCGCATCGCGCCAAGGCGTGATGGTGGCGTTTGAGGCGGCCGTGGCCGGTGGCATTCCCATCATCAAGGCTTTGCGTGAAGGTTTGACGGCCAACCGGATCGAGTGGATCGCCGGCATCATCAATGGCACCACCAATTTCATCCTGTCCGAGATGCGCGACAAAGGCATCAACTTCGACGTGGCGCTCAAGCAGGCGCAGGCGCTGGGTTACGCCGAAGCCGACCCGACCTTCGACATCGAGGGGGTGGACGCCGCGCACAAGGCCACCATCATGTCGGCCATCGCGTTTGGCATTCCGGTGCAGTTCGACAAGGCCTATGTCGAAGGCATCACCAAGCTGGGCGCGGCCGACATCAAGTACGCTGAGCAGTTGGGCTACCGCATCAAGCTGTTGGGCATCACCAAGCGGCGCGAGGCCGATGCTGCCAAACAAACCTCAGCGGGCATCGAGTTGCGCGTGCACCCATGCCTGGTGCCCGCCAAGCGCTTGATCGCCAATGTGGAAGGCGCCATGAATGCGGTCATGGTGCAGGCCGATGCGGTCGGCACCACGCTGTACTATGGCAAGGGCGCAGGCGCCGAGCCGACCGCCAGCGCGGTGATTGCCGACCTGGTCGACATTGCCCGCTTACACACGGCGGAGGCAGCGCAGCGCGTGCCGCATCTGGCGTTCCAGCCGCATACCATGGATCAGGCCATGAGCGACCTGCCGGTGTTGCCCATGAGCGAGGTGGTGACCAGCTATTACCTGCGTTTGCGGGTGGCTGATGAAGCCGGTGTGCTGGCCAAGGTCACCGGCATTTTGGCCCAGGCGGGCATTAGCATTGACGCTGTGCTGCAGCGCGAAGCCGATGAAGTGGGGGCCCAGGGCGGTGTTGGCGCTGCGGGGCAGATTCCACAAACCGACGTCATCATCCTGACCCACGATTGCGTCGAAGCCAAAATGAACGCTGCCATTGGCCTGATGCAGGCGCTGCCCACCGTGTTGGAGCCCATTACCCGCATTCGCAAGGAAGAGTTGACCTGATGAATTACATCTCCACCCGTGGCGACCAAAGCCCGAAGCGCTTCTGTGAAATCCTGCTCGAAGGCCTGGCACCCGATGGCGGCTTGTACCTGCCCGAGCACTATCCGCAGGTGGACGCCGCGACGCTCGAACGCTGGCGCTCGGTCTACCACCAAGAAGGCTATGCCGAGCTGGCATTTGAGATTCTGTCGCTCTACATCGACGACATTCCCGTGCCCGACTTGCGCGCGATTTGCCAGAAGACCTATACCGCCGAGGTTTTTGGCACCGGCGAGATCGTGCCGCTGCGCCACCTGGAGAATGGCATCTGGTTAGAGGCCTTGTCCAACGGCCCGACGCTGGCGTTCAAGGATCTGGCGATGCAGCTGCTGGGCAATCTGTTTGAGTACGAGTTGGCACGCCGCGGTGAAGAACTCAATATTCTGGGCGCCACCAGCGGCGACACCGGCAGCGCCGCCGAGTACGCGATGCGCGGCAAAAAAGGCGTGCGCGTCTTCATGACCAGCCCCGTCAATCGCATGAGCCCGTTCCAGCAGGCGCAGATGTTCAGTCTGATGGACGAGAACATCCACAACATCGCGGTCGACGGCGTGTTTGACGACTGCCAGGACATGGTCAAGGCCGTGTCCAACGACCTGGAGTTCAAGCGCAAATACAAGATCGGCACCGTCAACTCCATCAACTGGGCGCGCCTGCTGGCGCAGGTGGTGTATTACTTTGCGGGTTATTTCCAGGCGACCGAGGCTTCGACCCCTTCGGCAGAGCTCAGGACAGGCGGCTCAGCCCGAACGGAGCATCAGAAGGTCAGCTTTACCGTGCCCAGCGGCAACTTTGGCAATGTCTGCGCCGGTCATGTCGCGCGCATGATGGGCCTGCCGATCGCCAAACTGGTGGTGGCGACCAATGAGAACGACGTGCTGGACGAGTTTTTCAAGACCGGCGTCTACCGCGTGCGTACGAGCGCCGACACGCACGAGACATCGAGTCCGTCGATGGACATCTCGAAGGCATCCAACTTTGAGCGCTTCGTGTTTGACCTGCTGGGCCGCGATGGGGCCCGGGTCAAGGCCTTGTTTGGGGATGCGCTGGCCCGCACTGGCCGCTTTGATTTGAGTCAGCACCCGGCCTTTAACCAGACCACTTTGCGCTATGGCTTTCAGAGCGGCCAGAGCACCCATGCGGATCGCCTCGCCACCATCAAAGACAGCTTCGAGCGCTTTGGCATGCTGATCGACACGCACACCGCAGACGGCGTCAAGGTGGCGCGTGAACATCTGCAGCCGGGGGTGCCGATGATCGTGATGGAGACCGCCTTGCCGATCAAGTTTGCCGCCACGATTGTGGAGGCGATTGGGCGGGAGCCGGATCGCCCAGCCAAATTTGTCGGCATCGAAGCCTTGCCCAAGCGCGTGACCCGCATGGCGGCTGATGTGGGGGCCGTCAAGGCCTACATTGCCGAGCACTGCGCATGAAGGTGGTCGGTTTTGCCGGATTTTCCGGCTCCGGCAAAACCACGCTGGTGGAGCGGCTGATTCCGGCGTTGCGGCGCAAGGGACTGCGGGTGTCGGTGGTCAAGCATGCCCACCATCATTTTGACATTGACCATGCGGGAAAAGACACCTATCGCCACCGTGAGGCCGGTGCCTTTGAAGTGGTGGTGGCGTCAAGCAAACGGCTGGCGCTGATGCGCGAGTTTGAGCAAGCGGCACAACTCTCGGTGCATCAATTGATTGCCGAACTCTACGAGGGTGTGGACTGGGTGCTGGTCGAAGGTTTCAAAGACTCGGATTTGCTCAAGGTGGAGGTCTGGCGGGCGCAGGCCAGGCAACCGGCGCGCTACATGGACGACGACTTCATCGTCGCCATTGCCACCGATTCACCTGATCAACTGCCGCACGCGACCTTGCGCCCGGTGCTGGACCTCAACGATGCCGAGGCGCTTGCGGACTGGCTGCTGGCCAACCAAGACCGTTTTGACTACCACCAGGAGAGCCTGGCATGACGCGGCCCGGTTCACCAGATTCGCCTCGTCCCGCCCTGATGCCGCTGGATGATGCTTTAAGCCAGTTGCTGGCTTTTGCGGTGCCGTTGGCCGCTATCGAGTCAGTATCCACCTTTGACGCCGACGGCCGGGTGCTGGCGCAAGATTTGGTGTCGGCCTTGCAGGTGCCCCCGCACGACAACAGTTCGATGGATGGCTATGCCGTGCGCTGCGCCGATGTGGCGCAGGCATTGCAATCCACTCAGCCAGAGGCGGGCACCTTGCCCGTGTCGCAACGCATTGCCGCTGGCTCATCGGGCGTGCCGCTGGCCCCGATGACCGTGGCACGCATTTTTACCGGCGCGCCGATTCCCTTGGGTGCCGATGCCGTGGTAATGCAGGAAGACTGCGAAGTATTGCCTGGCGCGGACGGGTCCGGCAGCAACGCGGTGCGCATCAAGTCCGTGCCGGCACCGGGTCAATGGATTCGCCGTGCCGGTGAGGACGTCACACGAGGCGCTGTCGTGCTCTCAAAAGGAGAGCGTCTTACGCCCGCTGCATTGGGGCTGGCGGCCAGTATTGGCATGAACCTGTTGCAGGTAGCGCGGCGCCCGCGGGTCGCCTTGTTCTCGACCGGCGACGAGTTGGTCATGCCCGGCGACGTGGCGCCTGAGCAGATGAAGCCCGGTGCCATCTACAACTCCAACCGCTTTTTCTTGCGCGCGCTGTTGGTGCGCCTGGGCTGCGAGGTGAGCGACCTGGGTATCGTGCCGGACCGCCTGGACGCCACGGTAGCCGCCCTGCAGGCGGCCGCGCAGCACCATGACCTGATCCTGACCAGTGGTGGTGTCTCGGTCGGCGAAGAAGACCACATCAAGCCCGCCGTGCAGTCGCTGGGGCAGCTTGATTTGTGGCAGATCGCCATCAAACCCGGCAAGCCGTTTGCCTATGGTCGGGTGGCCAATGCCCACTTTATCGGACTGCCTGGCAACCCGGTGTCAAGCTTTGTCACCTTCTTGCTGCTGGTGCGGCCGTTTTTGCTTAAACTGCAAGGTGTCACCCAGGTTGCTACTAAATCAATAATGGCATCCGCCCATTTTACCTTGGCTAGAGCCGATAAACGTCGTGAGTTCTTGCGCGTGCGGCGCAACGCCGCGGGTGGGCTGGATCTGTTTGCCAACCAAAGCTCGGGCGTGCTGACCTCGGCCGTTTGGGGTGATGGGCTGGTGGACAACCCGCCCGGCCAGACCATCGCTTTTGGCGACCAAGTGCGGTTTATTCCTTTTTCGGAGTTATTGGGATGAAAGTCACTGTCAAGTATTTCGCCTCGATTCGGGAGGCGTTGGGTTTGGCCAGCGAGTCCGTGACGACCGATTCAGCCACTTTGGCGGCGTTGCGCGATGAGTTGATTGCGCGGGGTGGCGCCTATGCTGACAGCCTGGCGCGCGGACGATCGGTGCGGCTGGCGCTTGATCAGGTGATGTGTGATGAGGTTGCTGCGTTGGTGGAAGGGGCTGAGGTGGCGTTTTTTCCGCCGGTGACTGGGGGGTGAATTTGGGAGGCATTGTTTTTTGCTGTTTTTCCCCCACTCACTCCCCCAACCCCTCTCTCGCCCCGCCGGGCGAAAGAGGGGGGCCTCATGTGGCCGCGTCTTTAAAGGTGGGAACTCTGTCCTCTACTGTGTGCTGGCCACAAAGTGAAGGCAACCCAGAGACCAGTCGCTGTAGCCAAATTCGGCGTCGCATCAACTCGCATGGGCTGGATGTGTCGGTCTGCCGCCCGGAAACAGCGCACTCAGATCAAGCACATCAAGCGTTGCCTCAAAGCCAATTGGCCTTAACCTACTTGCAACCCATCGAAAACCCGCGTACTCAGTTTGATGGCAACGCGCCCATGCGCACCTTTTTCCCACCTTCAAAGACGCGGCCAAATGTGGCGGTTAGCTCCCCTTTCCGCCCCGGCGGGGGTGGAAAGGGGTTGGGGGATAGGGGGGGAAATACATCAAAAAGAGAATCCAAGGCATTACCAGTAAGGAAGTAGGCTATGAAAACCCAAGCCCTGACACCACGAGTCAGCATCCAAACCTTCGACTTCGACCTGAGCACCGAAGTCGCTGCGCTGCGCGCCCAAGACCCCCGCGTCGGTGCCGTCTGCAGCTTTATCGGCACCGTGCGCGACCGCACTGCAGGCACGACCGGCAGCATCAGCAGCATGGAACTTGAGCATTACCCCGGCATGACGGAGAAATCGATCGAGGCCATGATCGACGCGGCGCTCGAGCGTTTTGACCTCTATGGCGCGCGTGTCATTCACCGTGTTGGACTGCTGCAACCGCTGGATCAAATCGTGCTGGTGGTGGTCACCTCAGCGCACCGGGGTGAGAGTTTCCAGGCCTGCGAGTTCCTGATGGACTACCTCAAAACCCAGGCGCCATTCTGGAAAAAGGAGCAAAGCCCGGAGGGTGCGCGTTGGGTCGACGCGCGCGTGAGCGACGATGCCGCCCTGGCGGGTTGGGGCATCACCGCGTCCAACTGAGCCTGAATTTATATAAAATTCGGCTGTAGTCCACGTATTTAATGAATGTACAGCTACTCATTAGATAGCAGCTTCGGCTCAAGGAACCCGCAGCGAATTCAGTTCAGATAGCGTGGCGGCTCGGCGCCGACAAGGGCGTCCAGCGCCGCCGAGCCCTGGGCTTCTGGGGCAGGGCTCAGCGTCAGGCCCCAATCCGCTTCTTTGAGCGCCAAATCGAGCAGGTGCATGAAGCCATGCAGCAACGGCGCATCGAGCGTGACTTCAAAGCCGGGAGAAGTGTTGCTGGTGTCCGACTTGTCTTCAAAGCCCAGGCGCAAACTTCCGCCCGCAAGGGGCGAGACGTGCACGGTGGTGGCGAGCAACGGCGCTGCGCCGATCGGCAGCGCGTTGGCTTGGGCCTTGAACGGGGTCTTGAAATCCGCTTGTTGCAGCGCCTCCTGCTTTTTGAACTGTGCCAGGGCCGCGCTGCTGCTGCCGTCGTGACTCATCAAAGGGTCGGGCGGGGTGGCTGGGGCGCCGGATGCGTTCAACAAATGGCCAAGCAGCTTCTTCATCATGCTGCGCGTCAGCCAAAGCCGCAACTCCTGTCCGCCATGGGTGTTGAGCCGAACTAGCAGGCGGTCTTGCGCCATCGCGTAGCTGACTTGCAGTTGATGAATCACCATGCTTTGATTTTAGTCAGCGATGGCGCGCGCTGTTGGCCTTGAAATGGGCTCTGTTAACCCAAGGTAATCGTCAATCAACGATTAAGAGGACTGCCATGCGCATTGAAAAACTCACCACCAAATTTCAGGAAGCCTTGGGCGAGGCGCAAACGCTGGCCCTAGGTAGTGACAATGCCTATATTGAGCCGGTCCATGTGCTGATCGCCATGCTCAAGCAAGAGGACGGCCCGAAAGCCTTGCTGCAGCGCGCCGGCGTGAACATTCCCGGGCTGCTCAGTGCCGCGGAAAGCGCCATGAAGCGCCTGCCCGAGGTCACGGGGCAGGAGCAGGTGCAGATCGGGCGCGACATGGTGTCGTTGTTGCAGGCGGCCGAGAAAGAATCCATCAAGCGCGGTGACAAGTTTGTCGCCAGTGAGTTGTTTTTGCTGGTGCTGACCGACAGCAAGCAGGACATCAGCAAGATTGCCAAAGACAACGGCCTGACCCGCAAGTCGCTGGAAGCGGCCATCGACGCCGTGCGCGGTGGCCAGAACGTGGACAATGCCGACGCCGAGGACCAACGCGAATCGCTCAAAAAGTACTGCATTGACCTGACCGAGCGCGCTAGAGCGGGCAAGCTGGACCCGGTGATTGGCCGCGACGATGAAATTCGCCGCGCCATTCAGGTGCTGCAACGGCGCACCAAAAACAACCCGGTGTTGATTGGCGAGCCCGGTGTCGGCAAGACCGCCATTGTGGAAGGCCTGGCGCAGCGCATCGTGGCTGGCGAAGTGCCCGATTCACTCAAGGGCAAGCGGGTCTTGTCGCTCGACATGGCGTCCCTGCTGGCGGGTGCCAAGTTCCGCGGCGAGTTTGAAGAGCGGCTGAAAAACGTGCTCAAGGACTTGGCCAAGGACGAAGGCCAGACCATTGTGTTCATTGACGAATTGCACACCATGGTGGGTGCGGGCAAGGCCGAGGGCGCGATGGACGCAGGCAATATGCTCAAACCCGCCTTGGCGCGCGGTGAGTTGCACTGCGTCGGCGCCACCACACTGGACGAATACCGCAAGTACGTCGAAAAAGACGCCGCGCTGGAGCGCCGCTTTCAGAAGATTCTTGTCGGCGAGCCCTCGGTGGAAGACACGATTGCTATCCTTCGCGGCCTGCAGGCCAAATATGAAACCCACCACGGCGTGCAGATCACCGACCCGGCCATCGTCGCTGCAGCCGAACTCTCGCACCGCTACATCACCGACCGCTTTTTGCCGGACAAGGCGATTGACCTGATCGACGAGGCCGCGTCAAAAATCAAGATTGAGCTTGACTCCAAACCCGAGGTGATGGACAAGCTGGACCGGCGCCTGATCCAGTTGCAGATAGAGCGCGAAGCCGTGCGCCGCGAGAAAGACGAAGCCTCGCAAAAGCGCTTTGGCCTGATCGAAGAAGAAATCGTCAAGCTGCAAAAGGAGATTGCCGACCTCGATGAAATCTGGAAGGCAGAAAAAGCGCAGGCGCAGGGCTCCAAAACCATCATGGAAGAGATCGAAAAAGTCCGATTCCAGATCGAAGAGCTGACCCGCAAGGGCGATTTCAACCGCGCTGGTGAGCTGCAGTATGGCAAGCTGCCGGGCCTGGAAAAACAGCTGAAAGACGCGCAAGACAAGGAAGCGGGCAAAGCCAAGAGCGCCAAGGACGGCGGGCGCGCGCAGCTGCTGCGCACCATGGTCGGGGCTGAAGAGATCGCCGAAGTGGTGAGCCGCGCCACCGGCATACCGGTGGCAAAAATGATGCAGGGCGAGCGCGACAAACTGCTGCTCATGGAGACCAAACTGCATCAGCGCGTGGTCGGGCAGGACGAGGCCATTACGGCGGTTGCCAACGCCATCCGTCGCTCGCGCGCCGGCCTGTCGGACCCGAACCGCCCGACCGGCTCGTTCCTGTTCCTCGGCCCCACGGGCGTTGGCAAGACTGAGCTGTGCAAAGCACTGGCCGGCTTCCTGTTTGACAGCGAAGATCACCTGGTGCGCATCGACATGAGTGAGTTCATGGAGAAACATTCGGTGGCACGGCTGATTGGCGCGCCGCCCGGCTATGTGGGTTACGAGGAGGGCGGCTACTTGACCGAAGCGGTGCGCCGCAAACCCTACAGCGTGCTGCTGCTCGACGAGGTCGAAAAAGCGCATCCGGACGTGTTTAATGTGCTGCTGCAGGTTCTTGACGACGGCCGCCTGACTGACGGCCAGGGCCGCACGGTGGACTTCAAGAACACCGTGATCGTGATGACCAGCAACATCGGCTCGCAGATGATCCAGAGCATGGTCGGGCAAGACTATGAGGACATCAAGGACGCGGTGACGGCGGAATTGAAGAACTACTTCCGGCCCGAATTCCTGAACCGCATTGATGAGACCGTGGTGTTCCACTCGCTCGACGCCTCGCACATTGCCAGCATTGCCGCCATCCAGATCGGGGTGCTGCAACAACGGCTGGCCAAGATGGACTTGACGCTGGAGGTGTCGCCGGCGGCGTTGGCAGAGCTGGCCAAGGTCGGCTTCGATCCGGTGTTTGGCGCCAGGCCGTTGCGCCGTGCGATTCAGCAGCGCATTGAGAATCCGCTGTCCAAGCTGCTGTTAGAGGGCCGGTTCATGCCCAAAGACGTGATTCCGGTCGATGTGGACCCGATCCGCTCGCCCGGGCAGTTCAGCTTCGAGCGGGTGGTGCACTGAAAGCAAGCGGCCTGGCGTTTGCCAGGCCGTCAGTTCAGCGCCGATTCGACTCAACGGCTTAGTAAACGCCCTGTGCACTCATGGCGTCGGCGACCTTGACGAAGCCGGCAATGTTGGCGCCATCGACGTAGTTGACGAAGCCACCTTCGCGTTCGCCGTAGCGCACGCAGTTGGTGTGGATGTCCGTCATGATGATCTTCAAACGGGCATCGACTTCATGACGCTCCCAGGGCAGCCGTTCGGCGTTTTGGGTCATTTCAAGACCTGAGGTGGCGACGCCGCCCGCATTGGCGGCCTTGCCCGGGCCGTACATGATCTTGGCGGCCAGGAACACGTCCACCGCTTCCAGGTTGGAGGGCATGTTGGCACCTTCGGCCACGCACCTGACGCCGTTTTTCACCAGTTCTCGGGCATCGTCGCCATTGACCTCGTTTTGCGTGGCGCAGGGCAGGGCGATGTCCACGGGGACACCCCAGGGCTTGATTCCAGCCTCGTAGCGCAGCCCGAGTCGCTGGGCATACTCTTCGACCCGACCGTAATGGTTGTTCTTGATGTCCATCAGGATCGCGAGTTTCTCGGTGGTGAAACCGGCTTCGTCAATCACGGTGCCGCCGGAGTCAGAGGCGGTAATTACCTTGGCGCCCAGTTCCATCGCCTTTTCGATGGTGTATTGCGAAACGTTGCCCGAACCCGATACCGACACGCGCATGCCGTCCATGGTCTGCTTGTTGCGCGTCAGCATGTCCTGCACGAAGTAGACCAGGCCGTAGCCGGTGGCTTCCGGGCGGATCAGGCTGCCGCCAAAGGACATGCCTTTGCCGGTGAAGACGCAAGCCGCATTGTTGGACAGCTTTTTCATCATGCCGGTCATGAAGCCGACCTCACGTCCGCCAACGCCAATATCGCCCGCGGGCACGTCGGTGTCAGGGCCAAGGTGGCGATACAACTCCACCATCAAGGCCTGGCAGAAGCGCATCACCTCGGTGCGGCTTTTCCCCTTGGGGTCAAAGTCGGAACCACCCTTGCCGCCGCCCATGGGCAGCGTGGTCAGGGCATTTTTGAAGGTCTGTTCAAAGGCCAGAAACTTCAGAATCGACAGGTTCACGGAGGGGTGAAAGCGCATGCCGCCCTTGAATGGGCCGATGGCGGAACTGTGCTGGATGCGAAACGCGCGGTTGGTGTGGGTGTGGTTGTGGTCATCGACCCAGGACACGCGGAACTGAATGACGCGCTCGGACTCGACCAGTCGCTCCAAAATCCCACTGTCGGCATAGTGCGGGTTGGCTTTGATAAAGCCCCAAAGGCTACCCATGACTTCATGCACAGCTTGATGAAACTCGGGCTGGTGCGGATCACGGGCTTTAACGTAGTCGAGAAAGTCGGCCAGATTCTTGTACTTCACTTCATATCCTTTTGCTTGATAAAAAAACTTGATGGACTCTTGTAAAAGCGAGTCCTTTTGAGTAAGTGGCTGCTGTGCTCCAAAACGGTGCAGTAAACCTGGGAGATCCGGCGCAATTGACTGTTTTTTGTAAAAACGCAAGGCGGCTCGGTTGAATCTTTGGCAAAGACGCACTAGCAGCACCAATTCAGTGCTTCTCGAATTCTACACTTAATGTTTTTTTGGAATAACGTTATGCGAATTCGTATCGAAAATCTGCAAAATGGTCTCTTTGATACGAGTGACTTCTGACCCGGTGCCGCGTTAGCCGCTTGGCGTCCTGTTGCGAGCGATTTCCTTGGCTTGGTGCCGGTACCTTGTCGGGGAGAGCGGAGTAGGCCTATCGTCAAAGGGCGACAAAAAACCCGCCAGAGCGGGTTTTTATTGTGGATCTAAGTTTTGCTCTTATTTTTTGGCGGCGCTGGCAGCCGGTTTGGCTGCATCAGCTTTGGGTGTCACGGCAGCCTTGACGTCTTTTGCAGTTTCTTTGACCGCGTCCTTGGTCCTGATGGCGGCACCTTTAACAGCGTCTTTGGTGGTCACGGCCGCATCTTTGGCTTTTTCCATCATTGGCTTGCTGGCCTTCTTGGCGGGTGCTGCAGCGGGGCCCTCGTACTTGGCATCGGAGACGGTCAGGCCTTCCGCGGAAAACTGGGCGGCACTCTTGTCGCCCACACCTTTCACGCGTGCCACGAAGTCGTTCCAGTTTTTGAATTCGCCTTTTTTGCGCTCGGACATGATCAGCTTGGAGGTCACGGGACCAATGCCTTTGATGCCGTCGAGCTCGGCTTCAGTGGCTTGGTTGACGTCAACTGCGGCAAATGCTGTGACCAGGAACATGGCGGCAAAAAAAGCAATTAATTTTTTGAACATGAAAATTCCTCAAAGTTGGGATTGAACTAGGCCAGTGACTCCCGTTGCACACAAAGAGCCACTGGATCATAACGGTCCGATTTTGAGCTGCGTTGACTTGCCCGCTGCGTGATCGATCAATAGTCGTCCAGCACGGCCCCCTTGCTGGCGGTGGAGGCGTTGAAGGCAAACTTGGCTTGCACACCGCGGGTGTAGCGCGGTTTGGGCGCCGTCCAGCGGCTGCGGCGCTGGGCGATGAGGTCGTCGCTAACATTGAGTTGCAGCAGCAACTGGTGCGCGTCGATGGTGATCGAGTCGCCTTCTTCAATCAAGGCAATCAGGCCACCGGCGGCGGCCTCTGGCGCCACATGGCCGACCACCATGCCCCAGGTGCCACCGGAAAAACGCCCATCGGTGATCAGACCCACCGATTCGCCCAAGCCCTGGCCGACCAGCGCGCCGGTCGGTGCCAGCATTTCCGGCATGCCGGGGCCGCCTTTGGGGCCGAGGTAGCGCAGCACCATCACGTCGCCCGCGACGATCTTGTTGGCCAAAATCGCGGCCAGGGCTGATTGTTCGTCTTCAAACACGCGTGCCGGGCCAGTCATGACCGGGTTCTTCAGGCCGGTGATCTTGGCGACGCAGCCTTGCGGGGCCAGGTTGCCTTTCAGAATGGCCAGATGGCCTTGTGCATACATCGGGCGGCTTATGGGCCGAATCACATCCTGGTCCGCACGCGGTGCGTCAGGGATGTCCTTGAGCACCTCGGCCACGGTCTGTCCGGTGATGGTGATGCAGTCGCCGTGCAGCAGACCAGCGCTGAGCAGCATCTTCATGACTTGCGGAATGCCGCCGGCACGGTGCAGGTCCACCGCGAGGTACTTACCGCTGGGCTTGAGGTCGCACAGTACCGGCGTTTTTTGCCGCACGCGCTCAAAGTCGTCAATCGTCCAGTCCACGCCGGCGGTATGGGCAATCGCCAGAAAGTGCAGCACGGCATTGGTGGAGCCGCCGATCGCCATGATGACGGCAACCGCATTCTCGATCGACTTGCGGGTCACGATGTCGCGTGGCTTCAGGTCTTTCTTGATGGCTTCGATCAGCACCCGGGCCGATTCCTTGGCTGAATCCACTTTTTCATCGTGTGGATTCGCCATCGTCGACGAGTAGGGCAAGGAGATGCCGAGCGCCTCAAAGGCTGAGCTCATGGTATTGGCGGTGTACATGCCGCCACAGGAACCGGGGCCGGGGATGGCGCGGCGTTCAATTTCGAGCAGGTCTTCGTCGCTCATGCGACCGGCAGCGTTTTCGCCCACGGCCTCGAACACGCTCACGATGTTGAGGTCTTGGCCCTTGTAGTGGCCCGGCAGGATGGTCCCGCCATAGACAAAGATGGCGGGCACGTTGGCACGCAGCATGCCCATCAGGCCGCCGGGCATGTTCTTGTCGCAGCCGCCAATCACCAGCACACCGTCCATCCACTGGCCCTGCACGCAGGTTTCGATGCAGTCGGAGATCACCTCTCTGGAGACCAGCGAGTACTTCATGCCCTCGGTGCCCATCGACATGCCGTCGGAGATCGTGGGCGTGCCAAAAACCTGCGCGTTGCCGCCGGCTTCT
Source organism: Rhodoferax sp. (assembly GCF_010365055.1). Classification (GTDB taxonomy): domain Bacteria; phylum Pseudomonadota; class Gammaproteobacteria; order Burkholderiales; family Burkholderiaceae_C; genus Rhodoferax. The sequence continues at coordinate 115,141 of NZ_JAAFHA010000001.1, read as the reverse complement.
TCAATCGCGGCAATCGCGGCGTCGGCCAGCTTTTGCAGGCCGCTGTTGCACGGGGTAATGGTGCTGTGGCCATTGGCGACACCGATCATGGGCTTCTTGAAATCATCGGCTTCGTAGCCCATGGCGTAGTACATGGAGCGATTCGGCGCCCGCGACTTGCCCTCGGTGATGTTTTTACTGCGCGGGTTCAGGACGACGGATTGGGTGGTCATAAGAGTTCACTTGTGAAGATGGTGGCTGTTTTCGGGCCGGAGCAGGCCTTGGAGGGCTGGCTTTCGGGTGCTTATTCTAGAGAACAGGGTGATGTGTTTTTTGTTACCACGGCGGTCACCTGCCGCAGGGTGTTGGTGAACTCCAGCTTTCCATCGTCTTCGACCAGTGTTTTGAGATCAACCAGATAAGCGTCACGCAATTCAAGGCGTTGCGCCAGCGGCATGAAGTGCAGGTCGTACAGCCCTTCAAACCACGCCCAAAGTTCGGCCGGTGCATAGCGTCGTCGTAGCGTGATTTCGTCAATGACGACAGAGCCAAAACGGGGGCTCAGCGCGCCCAGTATCCCTTGTTGACTCATGTCGATGCCGATCAGTGCGTGCGCCGCCTGTTCGCGTTTCGCCAGCAGTGACAAGAGCCAACCGTCGCCGCAGGCCAGGTCGAGCACCGTCGTTGCTTCATCGCCGGTCGGCACGACGTTGACGAGGCATTCGTAAGTGGACGGGTAAACCCGCTGGCCCATGGTTGCGGGCAGCGGCGCGTAGGCGCGGGCCGTGACGCCAGTATTCTGGTTATGGAAGTCGGTCAGGAACTTCTCTTGGGCGCTAGGCGTTTCGGTCATGGTCGCCAATTGCCAACGAAAGCGCTCATGCCCCATGTCTTTGCCAAGTCTGGCAGGGTCGCGCTGCACTCGATCCGCTTGCGTGCACAATGCCTGCCATGCTGATCCATCCTCAAATTAATCCGGTTGCGCTGCAACTCGGGCCGCTCGCCGTCCATTGGTACGGACTGACTTATCTCGCCGCTTTTGGTCTGTTCATGTTTCTAGGCCGATTGCGCCTCAAGCACCAACCGTATGCCTCCATCACTGGCACGGGCGCGTGGAGCCGGCGCGACGTGGAAGACATTCTGTTCATGGGCGTGATGGGTGTCGTGCTGGGCGGGCGCATCGGCTACTGCCTGTTTTACAAGCCGCTCTACTACCTGGCGCATCCGCTGGAGATTTTTGCCATCTGGCAAGGCGGCATGAGCTTTCATGGCGGCATGCTGGGTGTCATTGCCGCAATGATCTGGTTTGCCCATTCACGTGGCAAACCCTGGCTGCAGGTGGCGGATTTTGTGGCGCCGTGTGTGCCGACCGGGCTGGCCGCCGGACGCGTCGGCAACTTCATCAACGGCGAGCTGTGGGGCCGTTTGAGCAGCCCGGATCTGCCGTGGGGCATGGTGTTCCGTGGCGCGGGCGACTTGCCACGGCACCCGTCGCAGGTCTACCAGTTCCTGGGCGAAGGCCTGCTGTTGTTTGTATTGCTGTGGCTGTACGCGCGCAAGGAGCGCAAGCAGGGGCAAGTGTCTGCGATCTTTTTGCTGGGTTACGGCGTGTTTCGTTTTATTGCCGAGTTCTTCCGTGAACCCGACGCCCATCTGGGCGTCTTGTCGCTCGGCATGAGCATGGGGCAGTGGCTGTGCGTGCCCATGATCGTGGGCGGTGTGGGCTTGTGGTGGTGGGCCCAGAATTCCTCATCAATTTACAAGAAATAGGGCGCTAGCCCCCGTTCTATATGCGTGACAAGCTATTTATATCGTAGCAAGCATTTTGCCGGGAAGACGATGGTTTATTCTGAGAGCCGACGGTGATGAGTTGCAAAGTGGCACAGCAGGGGCATATTCGATGCGAGCACCAAGGTACCGTGGCGCGTGTCACAATCGCCAATCAACCGAAATTCAACGCCATGTCGCGCGCCATGTGGCGTGAGTTGCGCGCTGTTTTTGAGCACATTCAATGCAACCCGGAGCTGCGTTGCGTGCTATTGGCGGGGGAGGGCGCGCATTTCTGCGCCGGCGGTGATATCTCCGAGTACGCGGCGTTCCGGTTTCAGCAAGCCAGTCTGCGCGAGTTTCATGAGAGCGACGTTTGGGGTGGCTTGCAGGCCATGCTGGACTGCGACGTCCCGATCGTGGCGCAGATCGCGGGCAATTGCATGGGCGCGGGGGTGGAGATTGCCAGCTGCTGCGATATCCGGCTGGCCGCTGCCAGCGCCCAATTCGGCGCACCGATTGCCCGGCTGGGCTTTCCAATGGCGCCGCGGGAGGCCGCACTGGTGGCGCGTGAAGTGGGCTTGGGCGTGGCGCGCCAGATGCTGTTGGCGGCGCAGATTCTCGGAGCCGCAGACATGAAGGCTGCCGGCTTTGTCAGCCAGGTGCTGCCCGACGGGGCCTTGGCAGCGCAGGCGCAAGCCAGCGCACTGCGCATCGCCGCCCTAGCACCGCTGGCGGCGCGCCTGAACAAGCAAACAATTAGAGCATTAAATCAGCCGCTAGTCCCCGTCAATAAAGGGTATGCAGCTATTAATTCAGTAGTCAATGATGCCGATGAGCCCTACGCTTACGCCGCCAGCGCCGAACACCGCGAAGGCATCACCGCCTTTCTGGAGAAGCGCAAGCCGGTGTTTTGACCGTTCAAAACTTAAAATCTGCCCGATTGTTGGGCCCAATGTGCCATGAACCCAAGTAATGCCAACCTCTTTGCTGCCCTGAGCGAGGCATTTCCGCCGGACCTCGATGCAGTCGCGATCGAGACCGACAGCGGCCTGCTGTACTCGTGGCGCGACCTGGATCGCTCGACCGCCATGCTGGCCAACCTGCTGGGGTCGCTCGGTCTGCCCGCTGGCGCGCGCATTGCCGTTCAGGTAGAAAAATCGGTCGAAGCGCTGTTGTTGTACCTGGCGACCCTGCGCGCCGGCTTTGTTTTCTTGCCGCTCAACACGGCGTATCAAAGCGCCGAGATGGCGTATTTCATCGGGAACGCCGAACCCGCCGTGCTGGTGTGCACGGCGCAAAACTTTGGCTGGCTCAGCAAGCTCGCATTCACGGCGGGCACGCACCATGTGTTCACGCTCAATGAGGACCACACCGGCTCATTGCTGGAACGTGCTGCGGCTCAGCCCGACCGGCACCAGGTGGCCCTCAAGCACGCCGATGACCTGGCGGCCATCATTTACACCAGCGGCACCACGGGACGCTCCAAAGGCGCGATGCTGACGCATGGCAATTTGCTCAGCAACGCCCAGGTGTTGAAAAGTTACTGGGGCTGGCGCAGCCAGCGTGAGGGGGGTGATGTGCTGCTGCACGCCTTGCCGATCTTTCATGTGCATGGCCTGTTTGTGGCGATTCATGGCGCGCTGCTCAACGGCAGCAAGATGATTTGGCTCAATAGGTTCGACCCCAAAACGGTGATCAAGAAGCTGCCTGAAGCTACTGTGTTCATGGGCGTGCCCACGCTCTATGGACGCCTGCTGCTTGATCCGGGGTTAACCTGGGAGGTGACGCGTCACATGCGGCTGTTCATTTCCGGCTCCGCCCCGCTGTTGATCGAGACCTTCAAGGCCTGGCAGGACCGCACCGGCCACACCATTCTGGAGCGCTATGGCATGAGTGAGACGGCCATGCTCACGTCCAACCCGTACCGCGCCTCAAGCGGTGAGCGCCGCGGCGGCACCGTCGGCTTCCCGCTGCCGGGCGTCAGCCTGCGCGTGCAGGACGACAATGGACGGCCGGTGGCGGCCGGGGAAATCGGCAACATCGAGGTCAAGGGGCCGAACGTGTTCAAGGGTTACTGGCGCATGCCGGAGAAGACCGCCGAAGAATTCACCCTGGATGGCTACTTCAAGACCGGCGACGTCGGCAAAATCGACGCACAAGGCTATGTCACGATCGTCGGGCGCAGCAAGGACCTGATCATCAGCGGCGGCTACAACGTCTACCCGGCAGAGGTGGAGGGCTATATCAACGAGTTGCCGGGCGTCGCCGAGAGCGCTGTGATTGGCGTTCCCCATGCCGACTTCGGCGAGGTGGGCCTGGCGCTGGTGGTTGCCAAGCCGGGCGCGGTGCTGGAGCCGAATCAGATTATTGCCAGTCTGAAGGCGACCCTGGCGAACTTCAAGGTGCCCAAACGATGCCTGGTTGCTCAAGAGCTGCCACGCAACAGCATGGGCAAGGTGCAAAAAAATGTGTTGCGGGAGCAGTATTCAGCGTAGCACCAGTACCGGCACGTGGGAGTGGGTCAATACCAATTGGGTTTCGCTGCCCAGCAGCAAGCGCTTGATGCCACGGCGGCCGTGTGAGGCCATCACGATCAAATCGCATTTGTGTTTTCTGGCTGCGGCAATGATGGCGTCCGACACCAGATCTGACTTGACCGTGACGGCCTTGGCCTTGACCCCTTTGGCCAGCGCGGCTTGCTGCACGGCGTCAACAATGGCCTGGCCCTCTTCAGCCCATTGCTTTTCAACCCGGCTGACCTCGGCTGCCTGCAGGGCCAGCCCACCCTCAAAGTAGCTTTGCGGGTAGCGTGGAATGATTTTTACCGCCACCAGCTCGGCCTCGCACAGCGCCGCCAGTTCAATTGCGTTGTTGACGGCCTTTTTCGACAAGGTGGAACCATCGGTGGCGACGAGAATCTTTTTGTACATGCGTTTCTCCTGGGGGCTAAAGCTGGACAGCTTACACCGCCCGTTCGCTGTTGTTTTGATGGTCGTCAAGTAAACTGCGGGCCTCGTCGGCAACTCTTGGAACCCATGTCACTTGCCCGCCCGGTGGCCGCCGTTGCGCCGTCACCCATCCCGACTCATCTAAGGGACAGCAGCCCGACCAATGCACCTGACGTTGATGCGACTGCGGACAGGTTGCGCCTGCTCGACGATCCGCAGGAGTGGTCGGCCTTCAGTCGGCCCGATGCCAAGCGCGAGAATGTCTGGGAGTCCAATATTCTGATTGAAGGGATGCACTGCGCGGCCTGCGCCTTGACGCTCGAAGACGCGTTGCTGGGTGTGCCGGGCGTGCTGACGGCCGAAGTGAGTGCGGGCAGCCACCGGGCCCGCGTGCTCTGGTCAGCCGACGCGGTGCGCCCTTCTGACTGGATGCGTGCCGTTCAAACCGCAGGGTACCGCGCCGTACCGGCCAATGATGCATTCGCCCGCGAGCGCCGAAAAAATGAAGCCCGCAAGGCGCTTTGGCGCCTGCTGGTGGCCGGGCTGTGCATGATGCAAGTGATGATGTACGCCTACCCGGCCTACGTCGCCGAACCAGGCGATCTGACGGCCGAAATGGAGCAACTGCTGCGCTGGGCGTCCTGGGTGTTGACGCTGCCGGTGGTTTTGTTCTCCTGCGGGCCGTTTTTTGGCAGTGCGCTGCGCGATGTTCTGCATCGGCGCATCAGCATGGATTTGCCGGTGGCCTTGGGTATGCTGATTACGTTTTCCGTCAGCACCGCCGGCACGTTTGAGCCGCTGGGCATTTTTGGCCGCGAGGTCTATTTCGACTCGCTCACCATGTTTGTTTTCTTTCTACTGTCGGGCCGCTGGCTGGAGTTGCGCCTGCGGGACCGGACGGCCGGCGCACTGGAAGTGTTGATGAACCGCCTGCCCGACAGCGTGGCCCGTCGGCTTGGCGACGGCAGCTATGAGCGCGTGCCGGTGCGCCGCCTGGTGCTGGGCGACGTCATGCGCATCCTGCCGGGCGAGAGTTTTCCAGCCGATGGTGTCGTGCTGCAAGGCGAGACGACCGTCGATGAGGCCTTGCTCACGGGCGAGTCACGTCCGGTTCCGCGTGGCATGGGTGCGCCGGTGATTGCCGGCAGTCATAACCTGTCATCGGTGGTTCAGGTGCGGGTCGAACGGCTTGGCGATCAGACCCGCTTTGCACAGATTGTGGCGCTGATGGAAAGCGCATCCACGACCAAGCCACCGATCGCGCGCCTGGCCGATCGCATTGCCAAACCGTTCTTGCTGGCGGTGCTGCTGGCAGCGGGCCTGGCCTGTGCTTTTTGGTGGGGGCGGGGACCGGGCCACGCGCTGATGGTGGCGGTGGCGGTGCTGGTCGTCACCTGCCCTTGTGCCTTGTCGCTGGCAACGCCTGCCGCGATGTTGGCGGCCGCGGGCACGCTGGCGCGTCGGGGTGTGCTGGTGCGTCGACTCGAAGCTTTTGAGGCGTTGGCGGCGATTGACACGGTGGTGTTTGATAAGACCGGCACCTTGACGCGCGATGCCATGGTGTTGGGCGACAGTCAGACGCGCTCGGGCGTTGCGACCGAGCAGGCGCTGGCCATGGCGGCCGCGTTGGCGTGCCATTCACTGCACCCGGTCTCGCGGGCCTTGGTGCTGGCTGCGGGCGAGGTGGCAACATCCGTGCGGTGGCAGGCCGAAAGCGTGTGCGAATTGGCCGGCGCCGGGGTGTCGGGCCGGGTCTGTTCTGACCGCGCCAGTGGTGCGGCAGTGGATCTGCGGCTCGGTTCTGCGGATTTTTGTGGTGTTGAGACGGTGCGGCCAGACTCATTGCAAGTTTGTCTGAGCGACGCGCAAGGCTGGCTGGCGACGTTTGAATTTCATGAGGAGCTGCGGCCCGACGCCATGAGCACGGTAACAGCCTTGCAGGCTGCGGGTATCAATGTTTATTTGTTGTCGGGCGACAGCATGACGGCGGCAGCCAGGGTTGCCACTCAGGTCGGCATTAAAGCGTTCAAGGGTGCCTGTTCACCTCAGGATAAGCTCGATTTTCTGCGCCACGCCCAACAACAGGGCCATAAGGTGGCCGTCGTGGGAGATGGTCTCAACGACGGCCCCGTACTGGCCGGCGCCCATGTGTCGTTCGCCTTTGGTCAAGCGGTACCGCTGGCGCAGGCGCAGGCGGATTTTGTGGTGCTAGGTGATCAACTCGATGCGGTTTCGCAAGCGCTGGATCTGGCTCGGCGCACCTTGCGTGTCGTGCGGCAAAATCTCTGGTGGGCGGCCGGTTACAACGCGGTCTGTGTGCCGCTCGCGATGGTGGGGTGGATGCCGGCCTGGCTGGCCGGTTTAGGGATGGGTTTGAGCTCATTGTTGGTGGTGCTCAATGCCCTGCGTTTGGCAAAACAACCGGACAGTTGAGAGGGTCATTATGGATATACTGTATTTGCTGGTTCCTTTGTCGGTGATTCTTGTTTTTTTTATCCTTGGCGGCTTGTGGTGGGCAATCTACCGTGGTCAATTTGAGGACATCGAGTCTGAAGGCGAGCGAATTCTCAAGGATTCATGAGAATTCTTGTAAGAATTTGACATGGTTCATAGGGTCTACTGGGACATGACGAGTGGACATGACAAACCATAAGAAACTAACGTAAAACAAACTGAGAAGAGGTGAATATGGCATTTTCAAATACGCTGGCAACTACCTACGACGACAAGGTTGTCAGGCAGTTTGCTGTCATGACCGTGGTCTGGGGCGTCGTTGGCATGCTGGTCGGCGTGATCATTGCCGCCCAGTTGACATGGCCAGAGCTTAACTTTGGTATTTCGTGGCTCAGCTATGGTCGCCTGCGGCCCTTGCACACCAATGCGGTGATTTTTGCCTTTGGTGGCTGTGGTTTGTTTGCCGCTTCGTACTACGTGGTTCAGCGAACCTGCCAGGTCAGCCTGTTTGCCAGTCGTCTGGCCTCTTTTACTTTTTGGGGCTGGCAACTGGTGATTCTTGCTGCCGCTGTTTCTTTGCCACTCGGGTTCACCCAAGGCAAAGAATACGCAGAGCTGGAATGGCCGATTGACATCCTGATTACCCTGGTCTGGGTCTCCTACGCGATTGTGTTTTTTGGCACGGTCGGCACCCGCAAAGTCCGGCATATCTATGTCGCCAACTGGTTTTTTGGCTCTTTTATTCTGGCCGTCGCGTTGCTGCACTTGGTTAACAGTGCCGCCATTCCGGCGGGCTACATGAAGTCCTATTCGGCTTATGCCGGTGTGCAGGATGCCATGGTGCAGTGGTGGTATGGCCACAACGCGGTGGGTTTCTTTCTGACGGCCGGCTTTCTGGGCATGATGTATTACTTCATTCCCAAGCAGGCTGAACGTCCGGTCTATTCTTACCGCCTGTCCATCGTTCACTTCTGGGCGCTGATCTTTACCTACATGTGGGCGGGCCCGCACCATCTGCACTACACCGCGCTGCCGGATTGGACGCAATCGGTGGGCATGGTCTTTTCACTGATTCTGCTGGCGCCAAGTTGGGGCGGCATGATCAACGGCATCATGACCTTGTCGGGTGCCTGGCATAAATTGCGCGATGACCCTATTTTGCGTTTCCTGATTGTGTCGTTGTCGTTTTATGGCATGTCTACCTTTGAAGGTCCGATGATGTCGATCAAGACGGTCAATGCCTTGTCGCACTACACCGACTGGACTGTCGGCCACGTGCACTCCGGGGCGCTGGGCTGGGTGGGCCTCGTGACCATGGGCAGTATGTACTACCTGATTCCCAAGCTGTTTGGCCAGAAGCAGATGTACAGCGTGAAGGCTATTGAGGTCCATTTCTGGACCGCGACGATCGGGATCGTCATCTACATCGCGGCCATGTGGATTGCCGGCGTGATGCAGGGTCTGATGTGGCGTTCGATCAACCCCGATGGCACTTTGACCTACTCTTTTGTGGAGTCCGTCAAAGCGACCTTCCCGTTCTACGTGCTGCGTTTGCTGGGTGGTCTTTTGTACCTGACTGGCATGCTGGTCATGCTCTGGAATACATTCAAGACGGCGACCAAGGGCCGCTCCGTTGCCGTGGCCATTCCGGCCGTTGTAGCCCACGCTTGAGAAGGAAAATACCATGGCAAACGACAAGGCAAGCGGCGGAATGTCGCACGCAAAAATTGAAACCAACAACTTCCTGATGATCGTCTTGATCTTGCTGGTGTTGTTGGTGGGTGGCTTGGTGGAGATCGTTCCGCTGTTTTTCCAGAAGTCCACGACGGAGCCAATCAACGGGCTACAACCGTACACGGCACTTCAGTTGGCCGGGCGTGACATCTACACGCGGGAGGGGTGCTACAACTGCCACTCGCAGATGATCAGGCCGTTCCGCTCAGAGACGCTGCGTTATGGCCACTATTCAGTCGCAGGCGAATTCGTCTACGACCATCCCTTTCAGTGGGGCAGCAAGCGCACCGGTCCTGACCTGCACCGGGTCGGTGGCAAGTACAGCGATCAGTGGCATGCGACCCACCTGAACAATCCGCGCGATTTGGTGCCGGAATCGAATATGCCGGCCTATCCATGGCTTCTTAGAGACACAGTGGATGCGGACTCCATGCCGGCGCACATGAAAGCACTGCGGATGGTCGGCGTGCCTTACACCGACGAGCAAATCGGCCAATCCTCTGCTGAACTCAAGGGCAAGAAGGAAATCGACGCCGTCATTGCCTACTTGCAGGTTTTAGGAACCTTGGTCAAGTAAACGGGAGATATTTCGTATGGAATTCGACATCAACACCCTTCGTTCGTTGGCCACGGTGGCTAGCTTCATCACGTTTATCGGCATCATTGTGTGGGCCTATTCCCGCCGCAATGCGGCCGATTTTGAGGAAGCCGCCAACCTGCCTTTCGAGCAAGACTGAAGAACGGCAATAAAAGGATAAAAAATGAGCGACTTCACCAGTAATTTTTGGGCGATCTACGTCGCCGGAATCACCGTCGTCAGTATCGTGGCTTGCTTGCTGCTGCTGATACTGACCGGCAAGTCCAAAGGCATAACGAGCAGCGACAACACCACCGGACATGTGTGGGATGGGGACTTGCGCGAGATGAACAACCCCCTGCCGCGCTGGTGGGCCTGGTTGTTTGTCATCACGATTGTTTTCGCTTTTATTTACCTGGCCCTGTATCCGGGGCTGGGCACTTATCGTGGCACCCTGGGTTGGACGTCGGTTGGACAACACCAGACGGAAGTTGACAAGGGCAATGCAGAAGTTGCCCCCTTATATGCCAAGTTTTCGGCCATGAAACCCGAAGACGTGGCCAAAGATGCGCAGGCCATGGCCATTGGTGAGCGTTTGTTCATGAACAACTGCGCCCAGTGTCACGGCTCCGATGCTCGCGGGAACAAGGGTTTCCCGAATTTGACTGATAGCGATTGGTTAGGTGGCGGTACGCCTGAGATTATCAAAGCCACCATCACCAACGGTCGCATCGGCGTGATGCCGCCGATGGCCGCGGCTGTCGGTACAGCGGCGGATGTCAAGAACCTGGCACAGTACGTGTTGAGTCTGTCTGGCAGCCCGCACGACTCCGTTCAGGCGGCTCTGGGCAAAGAGAAATTTGCGGTTTGCGCTGCTTGTCACGGCCCGGATGGCAAAGGGATGCAGTTGCTTGGCTCTGCCAACCTGACCGACAACATCTGGTTGCACGGTTATGGCGAAAAAATCATTGTTGCCATGATCAATGAAGGCAAAACAAACCAGATGCCCGCCCAGGGTGACAAGTTCACAGAAGCCCAGATTCATGTTCTGGCGTCCTATGTGTGGGGGCTTTCCAATCAAGGCGGTGCCGCTGCTCAGTAAGCTGGCTACCATGGGCTTGGTAGGCACTTGGAAAGTACACCGTTGAACAATAAGGCGCTCGGCAATCGCAAGGTCATCCCTATCGTTGCCCAGGAAGGGTACGAGCCGCCGCGTCCGTCGGAGCCGACGGATGACGGCATGCTCTCCCTGTACGCCTCGCACAAGACGATTTACCCGCGCAGTGTTTCGGGCCTGTTCTCGAACTGGCGCTGGGGCATGGTCTGGCTGACGCAGATCATCTTTTACGGTCTGCCCTGGTTAGAGTGGGGCCAACGCCAGGCGGTCCTGTTTGACCTGGCCTCGCGGCGCTTCTACATCTTTGGCCTTGTCCTGTACCCGCAGGACTTCATCTACCTCACCGGCATGCTGGTCATCGCAGCCCTGTCGCTGTTTCTCTTTACGGCGGTGGCCGGGCGCCTGTGGTGCGGCTACGCCTGCCCGCAGACGGTCTACACCGAAATCTTCCTGTGGATCGAGAAGAAGGTTGAAGGTGATCGCTCCGCGCGCATGCGCCGCGATGCCAAACCGCTGTCGTTGGACAAGGTGATGCGCAAGTCCACCAAACACTTCCTGTGGCTGGCCGTGGCGCTATGGACCGGCTTTACCTTTGTCGGTTACTTCACGCCGATCAAGCAGCATGGCATCGACTTCCTGCAGATGAGCATGGGCTCCTGGGAAGTATTCTGGACCTTCTTCTACGGCTTTGCCACCTACGGCAACGCCGGCTTCATGCGTGAGCAGGTCTGCTTGCACATGTGCCCCTATGCGCGCTTTCAAAGCGCCATGTTTGACAAAGACACCCTGGTTGTCACCTATGACGCTGAGCGCGGCGAGCCGCGCGGGGCCCGTTCACGCCGAGCCGACCCGACCCAGTTGAATCTGGGCGCCTGCGTCGATTGCAGCCTGTGCGTGCAGGTCTGTCCGACCGGCATTGATATTCGCAACGGCCTGCAATACGAATGCATCGGCTGCGGCGCCTGTGTCGACGTCTGCGACACCGTGATGGACAAGATGGGTTACGCACGTGGCCTGATCAAATACACCACCGAACACGCCATGCAGCAGCACTGGAGCCAGTCGCAAACCTTGCGCCATGTGCTGCGCCCACGGATTCTGATTTACACCGCCATTCTGGCGGCAATTGTGATGGCGATGGTGACCAGCCTGGCGCTGCGCAAACCGTTCAAGGTGAACGTAATCCGCGACCGCGGCGTCATGGCACGCATGGTCGAGGCGGGCAAGATTGAGAACGTCTACCGGCTGCAAGTCATGAATGCGACCGAGACGGATCAGCGCTTCAAAGTCACGGTGTCGGGCTTGCCCGGGCTGGCGGTGACCTCAAGCAATGAGTTGACGGTGCCAGCAACGCAGGCGCGCTCGCTGGTGGTTCGGGCCCAGTTGCCACCCGATATGGCGCCTGCCGGTTCACACCCGATCAAATTCGAAATTGAATCAATTGATATGAAGGTCCATGATGCAGAGAAGTCTGTATTCTTGGTGCCGAATTAAGGATGACTTATGCAAAAAAATACCCTTGAAGCACCTGAGCCCTGGTGGAAGTTTGGCTATGTATGGCTTGTCGTGGCTGGTCCGGCCATTGTGGTCGTGGCGGCCATTTTTACTTTTTATCTTGCGGTGACGAGACCCGATCAACTCGTCAGCGAAGACTATTACCGCCAGGGAATTGAAATCAACAAGACTTTGGGGGCTGCGCAGGCTGCCAGTTTGGCACCTGCGCTACAGGCCCGAAATCATGCGCAGACTGGCGTTGTACCCAGTGGACAAACTCCCAGCAGGCCTTGAACGCAATATTCTCTGAAATACAGGAGGCTCACCCATGTCGTCGCACCGTTTGATGTGGATTATCTGGCCCGCCTTTCTGGTGGCCGGCGTGCTTGAAATACTGGTGTTTTCGATGGTTGATCCGCAAGACCTGCAGTGGTTCGGTCAGCCCGTCGAGTTGTCACGTCAAGCTGTTTACACCATCGCATTTTTTGTCTTTTGGGGCATCAGCGTGTTGGGCAGCGGTTTGACTACCTTGTTGTCGATGTCGCCGTTTGAAGTCAACCGTTGCCCGCTGCCAGCCGACGCACGCCCAGACGGATGCCCCAAGCAAGGGCCGTGCTGAGTTAGTTCTTCTCAGGCCGTGCCGGCACCGGATTTTGGATTGACGATGTCCTTCAGCGCGTCCGTGTTGATGATACGCACGTGGCGTTGTTTGACTTCCACAATGCCTTCTTCAGCGAATCTTGAAAATGTCCGGCTGACGGTTTCGAGTTTCAATCCCAAAAAACTGCCGATTTCTTCACGCGTCATGCGCAGTACCAACTCGGACTGCGAGAAGCCTCGGGCGTGCAGTCGCTGAACCAGGTTCAATAGGAAGGTGGCGAGACGTTCCTCTGCGCGCATGCTGCCGAGCAGCAGCATGACACCATGTTCCCGCACGATCTCGCGGCTCATGATTTTGTGAACGTGGCGCTGGAGTGCATTGACCTCGCGCGACAATTCTTCAATGCGATCAAAGGGCATGACGCAGACCTCAGCGTCCTCCAATGCAACGGCGTCGCATGTGTGGTAATCATTGACGATGCCATCGAGACCCACGACTTCACCAGCCATCTGGAAACCCGTGACCTGATCCCGCCCATCCTCGGAGGCCACGCAGGTCTTGAAAAAGCCGGTTCGGATGGCGTACAGGCTGGTGAACTTCTCGCCATTGCGAAAGAGAAGGGAACCACGCTTGACCGTGCGCCGGGCGGCGACAATATCGTCTATCAGATCAAGTTCCTCTTTGCTCAAGCCCATCGGCATGCAAAGTTCCCGCAAGTTACAGTTAGAGCACGCGACTTTGATGGAATGAGGATTCATGTTCTTATTTTGGCACTAATCATTGACCTGTTCTGATGTGGGTCAATTTTTTAGCTCTTACACTTTCTTATGATTGATCTTTGATCAACAAACAATTTCAATTTTCGACGCATATTTGTCATATATGACAAGGAATCCCCATGAACACAGCCGTTGCTGATCCCATTTCCGAAGAGTTGATCCGCCGCTTTGACGTATCTGGACCCCGTTACACCTCTTATCCGACAGCGGACCGCTTTGTCGAGGCATTTTCAGCTGAGGACTATACCCAAGCCTTGAGGCTGAGACGGGCTGGCGGGGCTGCCATGACGCTCCCTTTGTCCTTGTATGTTCATATTCCGTTTTGTGAGTCCCTGTGCTATTACTGCGCCTGCAACAAGATCATCACCAAACACCATGATCGCGCCGGGCCTTACCTGCGCTATTTGAGCCGTGAGGTCGACTTGCACACGGAACAACTCGGTGTCGGACAAACCGTGACGCAACTGCATCTGGGCGGCGGCAGCCCAACCTTTTTGACGGATGACGAGCTGCGCGAATTGATGGCCATGTTGCGGCGCAACTTTGCTTTCGCCCCAAGCGGTGAATACTCCATCGAGGTGGATCCGCGCACGATTGATGCATCCCGGCTGGATACCTTGGCCGAGTTGGGGTTCAATCGCTTGAGCTTTGGAATCCAGGACTTTGACCCTGACGTTCAAAAATCGGTGCACCGTGTGCAGCCGGCCGAACAGGTTTTTGCATTGGTGGCAGCCGCCCGCGAACGCGGCTTTGATTCCATCAATGCCGATCTGATTTATGGTCTGCCTCTGCAAAGCCCGGAGTCATTTGACCGCACGCTGGCGCAAGTCGTCGAGTTGCGGCCAGAGCGCATAGCACTGTACGCCTATGCCCATTTGCCGGAGCGGTTCAAGCCCCAGCGCCGCATTCCTACCGTTGAGATTCCCAGCGGTGCGGCCAAGGTCGCCATGTTGGCACGTTCCATGGCCGCCTTTATGGGCGCTGGCTACGTTTATGTCGGGATGGATCATTTTGCGTTGCCGACCGACTCGCTGGCGATTGCCAAGCGGCAAGGGCGGTTGCACCGCAATTTCCAGGGTTACAGCACCCAGCCCGATTGCGATCTGATTGGACTGGGTGTTTCATCCATTGGCCGCATTGGTGCCACTTACAGCCAGAATGCCAAGACGCTCGAAGAATATTACGATCACTTGGATCAGGGCCACTTCCCGGTGGTGCGTGGCTTGGCTTTGACGCGTGACGACCTGTTGCGTCGTGCTGTCATTATGGCCATCATGTGCCAAGGCCGGGTGTTGTTCGAATCCATTGAGTTGGCGCATTTGGTCGAGTTTCGCAAGTACTTTGCCCCTGAGATGGAAGCCCTGCAAAAGCTGGCAGATCAAGGCATGGTCACGGTGGACGAGACCGGTATTCAAGTCACTGATATGGGCTGGTTCTTTGTCCGCGCGGTGGCCATGGTGTTTGATCGGTATCTGCAAACCGACCGCACACGCGCCAAGTTTTCAAAAATCATCTAATCGGGTCAATGCAAACCTCTCTGGCTGTCACCGCCTTGTTGATGGGATTGGCCGGAGGGCCGCACTGCATTGCCATGTGTGGCGCTGCCTGCGCCGGGATTGGGCAAGCAGCCGGCCCACGCAAAAATTCCGCTATGTGGAGCTTTCAGGCCGGGCGGATCTTGGGCTATTCCGCGCTTGGGGCGCTGGCTGCGGCCTCTCTGCAAGGCTTGGGGTGGTTGACGGTGCAATCCGCCGCACTGCGCCCCGTATGGACGCTTTTTCATGTGGCCACCCTGGTGCTGGGCCTGTTGTTGCTCTGGAAAGCGCAGCAACCGGTCTGGCTCGAGCAGGCGGGCAAAAAAATTTGGACCGGCGCACGTTCACTGGCTCAAGGGCGGGGCCGGGGCGCACCACTGGTGATTGGTGCACTCTGGACTTTCTTGCCCTGCGGCTTGCTCTACTCGGCCTTGTTGGTTGCCGCTTTGACCGGTCATGCCCTGGAAGGTGCCCTGGTGATGACCCTGTTTGCATTGGGCACCAGTGTCTCCATGATGGCCGGACCCTGGTTGTGGCTGCGTTTGCGGGGTAATGGCGCTGGCGATTGGGGCGTTCGCCTGGCTGGTCTGGCATTGGCTGCCAGTTCAGTCTGGGCCTTGTGGATGGCGTATGCCCACGACGCCGCGCCCTGGTGTGCCACTGCCTGACAAGTATTTACTGCGAACTCTGAACGCCAGACGTCAGCGCACCTTGACCCGATCGCCGTCTTTGAGCTTGGTGTCCGGGTAGACAATCACCTGGGTGCCCTTTGTCAGGCCCGACTTGACCCATGCTTCGACACCGTTACGTGCGCTCACTTCAACCTCTTGCAGGCGGGCGCGGCCATTGTCCAGAGCAAAAAGGCCAGAGCGCGCACCAACCGGAAACAAGGCGCTGACCGGAATCTTGATGACGTTCTCCATCACCTGGACTAATACCCGCACATCGACCTTGAACCCATCGCCCAGTGTGTGCCATTTTTCTGGGGGCGAGGTGATGTCAATAATTGTATTGACGCGCTGCTCTTCCACCCCCAATGCAGAGACTTTGGTAAATGCCGCCGGTTCAATCAGTCGCACCTGACCGGTCAGAACGTCCGGGCCACCCCAGTTGGAGAGCTGCGCCGCAGTGCCGGGCTTGATCTGCGCGGCATCTTCGGTCAGGATGTCCACGACCACTTCAAGCTGCGTTGGGTCACCCAGTTCCATGATCGGCGTGCCAGCCATCAGGATACCTTCGCTTTGCTGCAGCACCTTCAGAACCTTGCCGGACACGGGCGCCTTGACCTCGTAGGCCCGCTGCGGGCCGTCTTGCGGGGATTGCGAGAACTGTTTTAGTACGATGCGCGACTGTTCCAGCTCATGGCGCGCGGCAGCTTCTTCCTGGCGCGCACTCTCCAACTCTTTCTCACGCAGGCGCACATTCAGTCGTCCGGTTTCATTCTGGTTGGGAGATAAAAAGCCCTGTTGTGCCAGCGCTTCGCTGCGCTTGAGTTCCGCTCGCGCCTGGTCAAGCGCCGCGTCAGCTCGCCCGACGTTGGCCTGTGCCCGTGCCACCGAGGCCTGCATTGCACCAATACGCGCACTCTGCTCGGCGCGGGTGCGCTCATCAAGCAATGCCGGCGCCACTGGCCAGAATGTCGCCACGGCGGCATCACGCACCACTGTATCGCCTTGCTTGAGGAGGATGCGTGCCACGCGACCTGCCAGCGGCGCCGAAACGACATAACGGTCGCGCAAGCGCGTCTTGCCATCCTCCTGCACAGAACGCTCAAACCGTCCCTGGGTTACCGCCGCAATCTCGACTTCTGCCGGGGTCGGCATGAAGGCCCATCCCAGCAGCCCCAGCACCAGCACGCTGACGAAGCCAATCCATATTTTTCTTTTCATTTTTTTTTCTCCAGTCTTCCTATTCGCGCGTCTTCAGTACACCAACCAGATCCAGCGTATCCACCCGGCGGCGCACGATGAGCGCGCTGACAATGCCGGCACCGAACACGCACAGTACAGCGTAGGCGTAGGTGGCGGGCTGGATCACGAAAGGAAAATAGAATTCATCCGTCTTGATCAAGCCGACGATGGTCGATGCCAAAAAGTAGCCCAGTGCCATTCCCAAGGGTGTGGCCAGCACGATTTCAATGGCCAGTTCGCCGAGCAGAAAGGCCGAGACTTCGCCCCGGGTGAATCCGAGCACCCGCAGACTGGCCAGCTCCCAGGCCCGTTCTGCCAGCGCGATGCGGGCGTTGTTGTAGACCACGCCGATGGCGATGATGGTCGCAAATGCGGTCAGAATGCCGCTGAACACCATCAGATTGCGCGCGGTGACGTCCTCAATGTTCTGTTTCATGACAGACTTGCTGAAAGCTACCGCGACCCGCGGAAGCTCTTTGAGCTCGTTCAACAGGTCTGCGTCATGCCCACGGTCCACGGCGACGGTGAGCTGATTGACGATATCGCCCTCCCGAAGGAGGGTGTTCAATGCGTGCCGTTCGATGTAGGCGTTCATGCCCAGCATCTCGGTCACGACGTCCGCTACCTTGATGTCCAGCGCTTCACGCCGCCCTTCCAGAAGCTCCAGCCGCAACGTGTCGCCCGGTTTGACCCTGAGGCGATCCGCCAGGCGGTCGGTCAGAAGCAATCCGTTATGCGGCGGATTGAACACCTGGTGTTCCAGACCGACGATGCGGTGCAGTTCGGGCTGTTCAGGTTTTCCCTGGATCGCGCCGCGCCAGGTGTGATTGGCGTTGACAAGTCGCGCGGCGACCGTGCGGACGCCTTCCACCGCGGTGACATGCGGCAGTCTGGCCATTTCATGCTGGATGCGGGCCGGCGTCGCCTCGATCAGACTGATCGTCACATCCCCCCGCAGCACCTGATTGAACTGGGTGCCCATCAAGACCGCGATCGAGTCGCGCCAGAAGGCGCCAGTGATCACGATCGCCATCGCCACGGCAATACCGAAGATGGTCAGCCCGGTGCGCAGCGGGCGGCGCTCCATGGTTCGCAAGATCATGCGAACCGCCGGCGAGAACCAGTGGCGCAAGCCCAGTTTTTCGATCAGCATCGGCCTGTAGGTGCCAGGGGCGGGTGGGCGCATGGCTTCGGCGGGCGCCAACTGTACCGTGGCCCGAATGGCACCCAGCGTCGCCAGCACCGCGGCCGACATGGTGACGCCGACCGCGGCGAGAATGAGCGCCGGCTTGACCCGATAGTTCAATTCCGGAAAACGGAACACATCCGCATAGATGCCTACAAACCAGTGCCCTAGCGCCGCTCCCAAGGCCAGGCCCATGGCCAGCCCCAACACCACAATCACCGACACCAGTTTCAAATAGTGCAGACCAATGGCCTGGTTCTCATAGCCCAGCGCCTTCAAGGCGGCAATCTGTTCGCGCTGTGTCGCAATCTGCCGGCTGAGAACCACATGCAGCAAGAACCCAGCCACGGCCAGAAAAATACTGGGCAATACCGTGCCGAGCACACGCTGCTCCTTGATCTCGGAGTTGAGAATCATGTGCGACATCTGCAGATCACGGCCATGGGCGCTGATTCCGCCATAGGGCGTGAGCAAGCGGTCTAGCTGGTCGATGATGGGGCCTTCGGTCGCCCCTGGGCCAAGGCGCACCGCCACCTGGTTGAAGGCGCCTTCCATGTTGTAGGCAGCGGCCAGAGCCCGCCGGTCGACCCAGAAGACGCCAAAGCCGCGCTGATCGGGTGAACCGGCCATGCCCGCGAAAATGTACTCGGGCGACAGTGCAACGCCCACAATCAGCAATTCCTCACGCTTGCCGTTGACCAGCGCGCCAATGCGGTCACCGGGTTTGAGCTGGCGTCCCACCGCAAAGCCTTCTGACACCAGCGCTTCGATGGCGCCACTGCGATGCGCCTCGATCATGCGCCCGCTGCGCAGATGCACCTTGTTCAGACGTTGCGGTGCCCGAGCGTCAAGCCCAATCAGGCGGCCAACGATAGGGTCTGCCACATTCGGTATGGTGACTGGTACAAGCTCGGTCAGCGAAGTTTCGACATGGGCTGCGCCGGCAATGGTCTCCAACTGACGCTCCAGAGAGAGGGGCGCCCGCTTGAGCGTGGCAAACACATCGGCAAAACGTGCGTCGGCGTAATACAGATCGCGCGACCAGGACAGGGCATCGTAGGCGCTGAAGGTCGTGATAAAACCTGCCACGCTGCTGGCGACGACCAGCGCGATGGTTAGCGCCTGGCTCCACATCAAGCGCAGATCCCTGAGTAGCTTGCGGTCCAGCGCTTTCACCAGGGAGCCTTTACCAGGATAGCTCGGACGGTTTGAGCTTGTGGGCGTTTTTCTCAACACGCTGGATGCGCCCGCCGCCCAGGTACAGCACGCGATCTGACATGCCGGCAATCGCGGCATTGTGCGTAATGACGATGGCGGTTGTGCCCAGTTCCCGGTTGACGCGTTCGATCACTTCGAGCACCAGTTTTCCGGTCACATAGTCCAGCGCGCCAGTCGGTTCGTCGCACAGCAACACCTCTGGGCGTTTGACGATGGCCCGTGCAATGGCCACACGCTGCTGCTCGCCGCCGGACAGCTGGGATGGGAAGTGGTCCAACCGCTCGGCCAGACCGACGAGACCGAGGGCTTCATCGGCGGGCATGGGGTTGTCAGCAATATCGGTGACCAATTCAACGTTCTCGCGCACGGTCAGGCTGGGTATCAGGTTGTAGAACTGAAACACAAAGCCCACATGCTCGCGCCGGTATTGCGTCAGCTGCGACTCGGTCGCCGCTGTGAGGTCATGTTCGGCAAAACGGGCGATGCCGCTGGTCGGTCGGTCCAGCCCTCCCAATATGTTCAGCAAAGTTGATTTTCCGCTGCCTGACGGGCCTAGCAGGACGATGAATTCGCCGCGATAAATCGTCAGATCGACATCCACGAGGGCGTGGACTTTCACCTCGCCCATCTGGTAGGTCTTGCTCAAGGCTTTTGCAGTGAAAACAGCGGGCCGACCGGCATCATCAACGGGTGTTTCGTCGGTGGTCTGGTGGGTGAGTGGGGGGTCAAGCACAGTCTGGGCCTTGCAGTGGGCAGTTCCATTCGACAATGTGCCATGCATCAGGGCTGCGGCAATTGATGTTTGTCATGTATCTGCGGCTTGTGACAAGACTGGGATAATTCAGCCCATGCTGAGCCCGAAACCCGTTCCCCCCGACCGCTGGAGGCTGTCCGTTGCCCCGATGTTGGACTGGACTGATCGCCATTGCCGCTACTTTCATCGCCTGCTGACGCACCGCGCGCTGCTGTACACCGAAATGGTGACCACCGGCGCCTTGATGCATGGCGATGTGCCGCGCCACCTGCGCTACAACGTCCAAGAGCATCCACTCGCGCTCCAACTCGGCGGCAGCGAGCCGGCGGACCTGGCCCATTGCGCCCGCCTGGGCGAGCAGTGGGGTTACGACGAGATCAACCTCAATTGCGGCTGCCCGAGTGAGCGGGTGCAGCGTGGCTCATTTGGCGCCTGCCTGATGGCTGAGCCGCAGTTGGTGGCGGATTGCGTCAAGGCGATGGTCGATGCCGTGCAGGTGCCGGTCACCGTGAAACACCGCATTGGCATCGACAAAACCGAGAGCTACGACTTTGTGCGTGATTTTGTGGGCACGGTCGGCGAGGCTGGCTGTCATACCTTCATCGTGCACGCCCGCAATGCCTGGCTCAAAGGCCTCTCACCGAAGGAAAACCGTGAGGTGCCACCCTTGCGCTATGAATTGGCCTATCGGCTCAAACAAGATTTTCCCCAGCTCACCGTCATCGTGAATGGCGGCATTACCCGCAATGAGCAGATAGCCGGCCACCTGACGCATCTGGACGGGGTGATGCTGGGGCGCGAGGCCTATCACAACCCGTGGTGGCTCGCTTCCTGGGATGCGACGTTTTACGGGGCTGCAGCCACAGAACTCACCCGCGAGGAGGTTGAAGCACAGATGTGCGACTACATGAGCCATGAGGCCGTCGAGCACGGCACCGCCTGGCCCACCATTGCCCGCCATATGCTGGGCCTGCGTCACGGACTGCCGGGGGCGCGTCATTGGCGCCAGGTTTGGAGCAATCACAAGCTCAAAGGCCTGCCAGCGCGTGAGGTGATGGCATTGGCGCACGGAGGCCAGCTTGTTTCCGCCTGAGTCACGGCATCGTGTGGCTCAGGCGCTGATCTGGGTGATTCCCGCGTTGTGGGCGGTGAATTTCATCGTTGCGCGAAAGGCGCCGGGCGTGGTGGAGCCCTATACGCTCGCCCTGGGCCGCTGGGCGTTGGCGGGTGCCATGCTGGTGTTCCTGGCCCGCGCTGAGCTGTGGCGTGAGCGACGCAGCATCGCCGCCGTGTGGCATCAGTACGTCGTGCTGGGTTTCCTGGGCATGCTGGTCTGTGGGGCTTGGGTCTACCTGGGTGGCAAAACCACTGGGGCCATGAACATTGCACTGATCTATTCGGCCTCGCCGGTGCTGATTGCATTGGGGGCGGTGGTGTGGCTGGGTGAACGCTTCGCTTTCAGGCAGGTTGTCGGTGTTGCTGTGGCCATGGCGGGTGTGATGCACGTCGTTGTGAGGGGCCAGTGGTCGGCCTTGGCAAGCGTCCAGTGGGTGGCGGGTGACGGCTGGATTTTTGCCGCGATGGTGTCGTGGGCTTTGTACGCGCTGCTGCAAAAAAAATGGCACAGTTCTTTGAGCGCCACCGCCCGCTTGGCGGCGATTTGCGCCGGCGGTGTGTTGGTGTTGTTGCCGTGCGCCCTGTGGGAAATGGCCCTGCCCAGCACGCCCGCCTGGAGTTGGCAGGCCACCTGGTTAACGGTGCTCGCGGCGCTGCTGCCAGGGCTGGGTGCTTACTGGTGCTATGGCTGGGCGCAAAAATTACTGGGTGCCAGCCGCGTCGCCGTCACGCTCTACCTCGGGCCGCTGTATGCCGCATTGGCGGCTTGGGGCGTGCTCAACGAGCCTTTGGGCTGGCACCATCTCACGGGAGCGGCCTTGATCTTGCCGGGGGTCTTTTTGGTGACGCGCACTACAGGTACGCCAACCCGGAGCCAGGCCTCGGCAGAAGTCGGCTGAACTGCTGAGCCAGGAAATTTATTTTTTTTATGTATTAAATCAGGCTCTAGCCCGCGTCAATATTGCGTGAGAAGCTATAAAAAATGTAGTTATGCAGGTACTCGAGAGTCCTGCATTGACCCTCGTGGCGCATGCGCTCATATTGCAGTCAAAGTCCATGTCTGGTGACAGTGCAGCCCATGAGGAAGACGCCAGCTCGGCGACCGTCAAGACCGACGGCATGGGTTTCAAATGGATGTGCGCGACACTTGTCAAATATCAAGCGCCGGTGCGACTGGCGTCATAAAGTTTGTTTTGTTTGCTGCGGCGGTTTGTCGGCTTGCACGTCAAATGCCGGGCTCAGTCGGTGCAGCAAACTGGACCAACAAGCCGTTGCGATGTTGGACGTCACCCCTGCGGATTGCAGTCCCCGCCCGGGGCACCGGATCGTTTCGGTTGACTGGCTGGATTGCCTGGAGCGAACGATGACAACAAGTGATAAACCCGAACCAGTCCAAGTGGAACAAGTCGCCTGCGATATCTGCCTGAAGGAGGTGCCCCTCAGCGAAGCCATCGTTCCCGAAGCGACGGACTACGTGGCGCATTTTTGCGGCCTGGATTGCTATGACAAGTGGAAGAGCCAGCAAGGCAAGATCGATGAGACAGTCGATAAGCCTCACCCATGACGCCCTGAAGTGTTGACGACGGCGCCTGTTCGCCTCGTGTCACTGCGGTGTGTGCCGCCAATGATTTGCTCTCTATTTGTCGGGCAGGTTCAAGGATGGTCATGCCGGTGATCCATATCCGGGAAGTGCGGGTGGCTGTGCTGCAATGTGCCGTGCCAGTGCGGGTGCGAATGGCGTTCCGTCAGGTGCAGCCACAGGCCCGCGGCCATGAACAGCCCGGCGCCCCAGAACAAGGGTGATGTGCTCTCACCGAACACGCCAATGGCGATGGCCGCGCCCATGAAGGGCGCTGCGCCGAAGTAAGCCCCGGTGCGCGCGGCACCCAGACCGCGCAGGGCCAACACGAACAGTGCCAAGCTGATGCCGTAGCCCAAAAAACCAATCAGCAGGACAGGCCCCACCACGCGCCACGCTGGCAGGGATTGACCCAGCGCCAAAGCCAAGCCGATATTGACCACCGCCGCAATGATCCCTTTGAGGCCGGCAATAAACAGGGCATCCGAGTTCGCAACCTGCCGCGTCAGGTTGTTGTCGAGGGCCCAGCACAGGCAGGCGCCCACAATGAACGCGGCCCCCATGCCGCCAGCGCTGGTGCCAGTGACAGCGCCAGGCCAGGACAACAAGAGGCCGCCGGCCACGACCAGTGCCATGCCAACCACCACGCGCCGACCCGCGTTTTCTTTAAAGATGAACCAGGCCAGCAGCGCTGTCAACACGCCTTCCAGGTTAAGCAGCAGGGAGGCCGTCGCCGCGCCGGTAGCCGCCAGCCCCAGCATCAGCAAGGTCGGCCCGATTACACCTCCGCAGCCGATGGCGCCAAGCAGCCATGGCCATTCGCGGGGCGCCAGCCCTGGGTTGCACCAAGCGCGATCGCGCAAAACGCGCAAGCCCAGCAAACCAACGCCACTGCCCAAATACAGCAAGCCCGCCAGCAGCAAGGCCGACATGTCACCGACAAATTGCTTGGCCAAGGGTGTGCTGGCCCCAAACAGGGCGGCGGCGGCCAGTGCCGCCAGCACGGCGCTGGCGCCAGGGTGTTTTTTCACGTTGATGTACCTTGCTTCGGTTGCATTAGGATAACAAATATGCTACATAAATAATAGCTACTTACGTATATTCTACGTGGGCTAGAGCCTTATTTAATATAAATATCCAGCCGAACAGCGGTGGCGGGACCCAACGGGGGGCTCGCGCTGCTGGGTTGAAGCAGTTCACTTACCATCGTGGCATGAGCAATATCGCCTTTCAGTCTCCCCGCATCGTGCCGCTCCAACAGGACGCCACCATCATGGGCTTGGTGGGCCTGGCCCACGCCAGTTCCCATTTTGCCCACCTGTTGCTCGCGCCGCTGTTCCCGGTCTTCATGACCGAGTTTGGCCTGAGCTACGCCGAGTTGGGATTGCTGATGAGCACTTTTTTTGTCGTCTCGGGGCTGGGACAGGCTTTGGCCGGCTTTGTGGTGGATCGGCTGGGCGCCAGGCCGCTGTTATTCGTGGCGCTGGGTATTTTTGTATTGGCGTGCGTTGGAGCGTCCCGCGTGACGGGCTACGCTGGCCTGGTTGGCGTGGCCGCACTGGCGGGCTTGGGCAATGCCACGTTTCACCCGGTTGATTTCACGATATTGAATCAGAGAGTGTCCCACCTCCGCCTGGGTCATGCGTTCAGCGTTCACGGTCTGACGGGCTATTTGGGCTGGGCAGCGGCACCGGTCTTCCTGGTCACGCTGAGCGGTCTGTACAACTGGCGCACGGCCTATCTGGTCGCTGCCGTGATGTACGTCGGCATTCTGGTGCTGCTGATTTTGCAGCGTGACAAGCTGAGCACCGAGGTGGCGGTGCAGCATGCAGACCTTGCGGCAGAACACAGCATGGCGTTCATGAAGTTGCCGGTGGTGTGGTGGTGCTTTGCTTTCTTTTTGTTCTCGACCATGACGCTGGCGGTGGTGCAGAGCTTTTCAGTGTCCATTCTCAAAGCCATGCACGGTGTGAGCTTTGAGGCGGCCACCTTGACGCTAACCGCCTACATGTTGTGCGGCGCAGTGGGTATCTTTGTCGGCGGCTTCATTGCCGCGCGCACGGCCAACAGTGATCGGGTGGTCGCCATGTCGATGGCAGTGGCCGCGGTGTTGCTCGCGCTGTGCGGCACCGGCCTGTTTGGCGCTGTCGGCACCATGGTGGTGTTGGCGGGCACGGGTTTTGCGGTCGGCATCGGCGGGCCCTCGCGCGACATGATGATCAAGAATGCCACGCCCAAGGGGGCCACCGGCCGGGTTTATGGTTTGGTTTATTCGGGCCTGGACACCGGCTTCGCGCTGTCACCCTTTGTGTTTGGCGTGTTCATGGACCGGGGCTGGTACGGCGCGACCCTGTTTGGCGCAGCGGCGGTACTGCTGCTCAGTGTGGTGGCCGCGCTGGGGGTGGGGCGCCGCACGGCGGCAGCGATTGCACCTGCTCAGCAGCAGATGTGAACATGGTCTCAAGAGGACTTCGCCCCGTGGCTTGCGGCGGCTGGCATCGCCTGCAACGCCTGCGCCGGGTATTGGCGCATGAAGGCCTGACTGTGTTCGGGTGTGGCTTTGAGCCAATCGTCATAACGGTCGTCGGGCAGGATCACGACCATGCGTTTCTCATCGGTCGGTTTTTGAAAGAGGCACATCAAGGGGTGCGCATGGGCATTGATGGTCAGCATCGTGTAGCTGTGCACCACCTCACCCTGGGGTGACTTCCACCACGACCACAAACCGGCACACCCCATCGGTGCGCCATCCGCGCGTTCAATGCGGGTCGGAATGGCCTTGCCGCTGCGCCAGTCGGGCTCATAAAAAGCGTCGGCCGGGATGATGCAGTGCTGGGCGCGTTTCCACGCCTCCCTGAAACTGGGCTTGGCGGCCACCGTTTCGCTGCGCGCGTTGTAGGTGTGGCGCGTGATCGTGGCATCAAGCGCCCAGTGCGGCACCAGGCCAAACAAGCCCGCCAGCGCTTCGCGCGGCGGCACCGCGTCATCGCCAACCTCGGCGTGCGGATGGCGCCGGATGAAGCTGCCCAAATAGCCCGGCCACAGGTCGACCTTGCCCAGGTCGCCCGGCGGCGCCACGCCGAAGTGACGCAGGTAGCGTTCGCGTTCCTTGATGCCTTGGTAATGACTGCACATGGCCTGATACTGTAGTGTCTTCGTAGGATTAGAACGGAATGATGGACCCTGGCAAACCCCCTGTCACACGAAAGCAGCGCCTCTTTCTGGCGTTGGTGGCTGATGAGCCGGTTCAATCGCAGCTGAATGCCCACGCCAAGCAGTGGACCTGGCCGGCCGGGTGCGTTCCCTGTCTGCCCGCCGACTGGCATATCACTCTGCATTTCATCGGCGCCATGGATGCCGATCGCGTGGAGCGGCTTGCGGCTGGCGTCGCTGTGCCGTTCCAGCCCTTTGAGTTGGTGCTGGACCAGTCGCTACTCTGGCCCCACGGATTGGCGATTCTTGGCGCTACCGTGGTGCCACCGCCGCTGCGGGCGCTGTACGAGCGGCTTGGGGCCGCGCTGCGCGGGTTGGATGTTCCTGTCGAGAGCCGGCCCTATCAGCCCCATGTCACGCTGGCGCGGCATGCTGGCGCGGCGATCCCACCGACGGCGTTTGCACCGGTGCGGTGGCCCGTACCGGCTTATGCGCTGGTTCTGTCAACCGGGGACAGGCAGCAGCGCTACCGCGTGATTCATCAGTACGGCTGACCGCAAAGAAGTGACTTTGCGGGCAGTATGATGAAATGCTTGCCAACCCACTAACAGCCAAACAACATTCATGCTCGACAATCTCACACCATTTCTTCTGCATTGGGCCATCACCGCGATCGCGCTCTGGGTCGCCAGCCTGCTGTTCCAGGGCATTCGTTTTAGCAGCACCGCGTCGTTGATCATTTCGGCACTGTTGCTGGGCTTTGCCAACGCCATTGTCAAACCGCTGCTCATCATCCTGACCTTGCCCCTGACGTTCTTGACCTTCGGCCTGTTTCTGCTGGTGATCAATGCGCTGATGATTCTGCTGGTCGCGTCTCTGGTTTCGGGCTTCAAGGTCTCGAGCTTCTGGACCGCTTTTTTTGCCAGTATTTTCATTTCCGTTTTCAGCTTGCTGATTGGCGCCATCTTGCCCAGCGACAGCCCAGCGCATGAGATTCAGATGCCCCACAGCGGCAGGTGGCTCTGAACCGCCAAGCTGCGGGCCGTCCCGCTGTCTGAGCGACCGGTCTTTCCGGTCAGTGGCGTTGGACACTGTGTTAACGTACAGTTTTACGACGTCTCAATTTCCCATTGCATTGCATGAATCCTGCGCTTTTGGAAACCAGCGTTTCCGCTCGCATTGATCCGTTCGAGTCGCTCAATGCCGAGCAGCGGCTGGCGGTCGCGCACGGGCTGGGTGACGACAGCGACGATGCGCGGCCCCTGCTCATCATTGCCGGTGCGGGCTCCGGCAAGACCAACACCCTGGCGCACCGCGTCGCCAACCTGATCCTGCACCAGGGCGACCCGCAGCGCATCCTGCTGCTGACCTTCTCGCGCCGCGCCGCCGTCGAGATGGAGCGCCGCGTCGGTGGTGTGCTCAATCGTGTGCTGGGTTTGGGTAGTGCCCGCCAGATGCCGTCGCTGCCGTGGTCCGGCACCTTTCACAGCATCGGCGCGCGGCTGCTGCGCGATTACGCGGCGCGCATTGGTCTGGATGAGTCCTTCACCATCCACGACCGCGCAGATGCCGAGGATCTGCTCGGCCTGGTGCGACATGACCTGGGTTTGTCCTCCACCAAGAACCGATTTCCGCAAAAGGGCACCTGCCTGTCCATTTACTCGCGCACGGTCAACAGTCAGGAGCCGTTGGCTCAGGTGCTGCGGCAGGTGTTCCCCTGGTGCGCCCATTGGGAAAGTGAACTGAAGCAACTGTTCGGTGCCTACGTTGAGGCCAAGCAGGAGCAGAACGTACTTGACTACGATGACTTGCTACTGTTCTGGTCCGAGATGATGGCCGACCCGCAGCTTGGCGCTGAGGTGGGGGCCCGCTTTGACCATGTCATGGTCGATGAATACCAGGATACCAACCGGCTGCAGGCGGCCATTGTGCGAGGACTGAAACCCACCGGCCAGGGCGTCACGGTGGTGGGTGACGATGCCCAGAGCATCTACAGCTTTCGCGGCGCGACCGTGCGCAACATCCTCGACTTCCCGCACCAGTTCAGCCAGCCCTCGCGCCTGGTGACGCTGGAACGCAACTACCGTTCCTCCCAGCCGATCCTGGACGTGTCCAACGCCGTGATCGCGCAGGCAGCCGAACGCCATTCGAAGACGCTCTGGACCGACAAAAAAGGCTCGACCCAGCCGCAGTTGGTCATGGTGCCGGACGAAGCGGAGCAGGCGCGCTGGGTGGCCAATCGCATCCTGGAGCACCGCGAGGCCGGGCTCACGCTCAAGTCGCAAGCGGTGTTGTTTCGCACCTCGTCACACAGCGCCGCGCTGGAGCTTGAACTGACCCGGCGCCAGATTCCGTTCGTCAAGTTTGGCGGCTTGAAGTTTCTCGAAGCGGCACATGTGAAAGACCTGCTGGCGATCCTGCGCTTTGCCCAGAACCCGCGCGGTCGCATGGCCGGGTTTCGCGTGGTGCAGCTCATCCCGGGCATCGGCCCGGCCCATGCCACGCGCCTGCTCGAAGCGATGGATGTCGCCGCCGACCCGACCGCCGCGCTGGAGGCGTTCCAAGTACCCGCGAGCGCCAGCACCGAATGGCAGTCCTTTGTGTTGCTGTACCGCGCATTGCGCCAGCCGCAACGCGCTTGGCCGGCTGACATGGATCTGGTCAAGCGCTGGTACGGGCCCCACCTGGAACGGCTCCATGACGATGCTGCCGCCAGGCGCTTGGACGTGGACAACCTGGAGCGCATCGCATCAAGCTACGCCAGCCGCGAGCGTTTCTTGAGTGAACTCACGCTGGACCCGCCGGATGCGACCAGCGATCAGTCAGGCGCGCCGCACCGCGACGAGGACTATGTGATCCTATCGACCATTCATTCGGCCAAGGGGCAGGAGTGGACCTCGGTCCATGTGCTCAATGTGGTGGACGGTTGCATCCCCTCGGACCTGAGCACGGGCTCGCAAGACGAGGTCGACGAAGAGCGCCGACTGCTCTACGTCGCCATGACCCGCGCCAAAGAGCATCTGCAGCTGCTGGTGCCGCACCGCTTCTATGTGACCCAGCAGTCTGCCCTGGGTGACCGCCACCTTTATGCCGCCCGCACACGGTTCATTCCCGAGGCACTCGCGCAAAAATTTGAAACATTGGTCTGGCCACAAGCGATGGCCGAAGTCACCGGGGCACAGGCAGGCCTACCCAGCATCCAAGTGCGCGAGCGTGCCCGTTCGGCCTGGCGCTAGCGGGTTACTCATGACACCTTCTCTCCAGGGCACGCTCGGCATTGACTTCGGCACCTCCAACTCGGCCATGGCCTGGGCGCCTCTTGATGGCCCGGCGCGCCTGATTGCGCTGGAAGGCGAGTCCGTCTCGATGCCCACGGCCGTGTTCTACAACAGCGAAGACCTCAGCACCCATTTTGGGCGCGATGCCCTGGCGCAGTACTTGAACGGCACCGAGGGTCGGCTGATGCGTTCGCTCAAGAGCCTGCTGGGCAGTTCGCTGTTGTTCGAGACCACACGCATCAACCACCGGCAGATCAGCTTTCAGGACATCGTCGCCACCTTTCTGGCGACCCTGCACGAGCGCGCCACGCAGGCGCTGGGCGCACCGCCCCGACGCGTCGTGATGGGCCGGCCGGTGCATTTTGTCGATGGCGACCCCGCGCGTGATGCCTCGGCGCAAAGTTCTTTGCTGCAGGCCGCCCAGGCGGCCGGCTTTGACGAGGTGTCATTTCAATTGGAGCCGATCGCGGCGGCGCTGGACTATGAGCGGCGCCTCAAGCGTGAAAGCACGGTGCTGGTGGCGGACATTGGGGGCGGTACGTCGGATTTCAGCGTGGTTCGCCTGGGGCCGGGGCGCATGGCCCAGGCCGACCGAAGCCGTGACGTGCTGGCCAGCACGGGCGTGCACATCGGTGGCACCGATTTTGACCAGAAACTCAGCCTGGAAAAGGTGATGCCGCTGCTGGGCTATCGCCAGTTGGGGCCGCAGCGGCGCGTGGTGCCCAGCCGCATATTCTTTGATCTGTCCACCTGGCATCTGATCAACTGGCTGTACCCGCAGCGCGCCCTGAGCCAGGCGCGCGCGCTGCGCAGTAATTTTGCTGACGCGCATTTGCACCAGCGCCTGATGAACGTGCTGACGCAGCGTCACGGTCACCGCATCGCCAATGAGGTGGAGCAGGCCAAGATTGTGTGTTCGCAGGGGAATGGCGACACGGTGTTGGATCTGTCGTATGTCGAGGCGGGGCTTAGCGCGCCCATCGGCGCCGCCGATATGCGGGAGCACTTGGCCGCCTTGCTGGCACGCACCGTCGCCTGCGCGCGGGAATGTGTGCAGCGCGCTGGCTTGAGCGACGGCGCGATTGACACCATCTACCTGACCGGCGGCTCATCGGCATTGCGGCCGTTCCAGCAGGCCCTGCAGGCTGAGTTTGCTGGCGTTGCG
This sequence comes from Rhodoferax sp., assembly GCF_010365055.1. GTDB lineage: Bacteria > Pseudomonadota > Gammaproteobacteria > Burkholderiales > Burkholderiaceae_C > Rhodoferax. The sequence continues at coordinate 84,794 of NZ_JAAFHA010000001.1, read as the reverse complement.
GTGGTGGAGGGCGACCTGTTTGGCGGTGTGGCCTCAGGCCTGGCCTATAGCCGCGGGTGATTGGCGTTGCTGATTGCGTGGCAGGCGGTAAATATAATTGATAGCACCTAACCCAATAAACACGGGGGCTACAGCCTGATTTTTCATAAAAAAGCCGGAATGACCCGGCTTTTCTACTTCAGTTGCGTAGCGCTTATTCTTTGATGTCTACGCCATAGAAGGTGTGACGTCCAAACGGACTGAGCTTGAAGCCAATGACTTCCTTGCGCACCGGCTTGAGCTGCACGGCGTGGGCAATGGTGAACCAGGGCGCTTGTTCCTTGAAGATCACCTGGGCTTTTTCGTAGAGCTTGGTACGCTCGGCCGGGTTGGTGACAACCTTGGCCTTTTGAATCAGGTCTTCAAAGGGCTGGTAGCAGAACTTGGCGACATTGGAGCCATTGGCCTTGGCCGAGCTGCAACCCAACAAGGTGTTGAGGAAGTTGTCCGGGTCGCCGTTGTCACCGGTCCAGCCCAGCATGCCCATCTGGTGTTCGCCCGCTTGCATGCGCTTGCGGTACTCGCCCCACTCAAAGCTCTTGATCTCGGCCTTGACGCCAATCTTGGCCAGGTCAGCCTGCATCAACTCGGCGATGCGCCTGGCATTCGGGTTGTAAGGGCGCTGCACCGGCATGGCCCACAGGTCGGTGGTGAAGCCATCGGGCAGGCCCGCGGCGGCCAGCAGCTTCTTGGCGGCGGCCGGGTCAAACGGATCGTCCTTGACGGCATTGTTGTAGGACCACTGGGTCGGTGGAATCGGGTTCTTGGCGGCCATGCCGGTGCCCAGATAGACCGCATCCACGATGGCTTGCTTGTTGATGGCCATGTTGACGGCCTTGCGCACGCGCACGTCATCAAACGGTTTCTTGGTGGTGTTGTAGGCCAGGTAGCCGACGTTCAGACCCGGTTGCTCCATGACGGTCACGTTGGCGTCTTTGCGCATGGCGGGCACGTCTGCCGGATTCGGGTAGGGCATGACATGGCATTCGCCTTTTTGCAGCTTGGCCCAGCGTACCGACGCGTCGGGCGTGATCGCGAAGATCAGGTCATCGATCTTGGCTTTGCCAGCATAGTGCTGGGGAAAAGCCTTGTAGCGAATGAGCGCGTCCTTTTGGTACTGCACCAGTTGGAACGGGCCGGTACCCAGGGGGTCCTGGTCGATTTTTTCTGGGGTGCCTGCCTTCAACATGGCGATAGCGTACTCTTTGGACTGCACACCCGCCCATTGCATGGCGAGGTTGGAGAGGAAGGGTGCCTCGGGGTTGTTCAGTACAAACTTGACGGTGTAATCGTCGACTTTTTCGACAGCCTTGAGCAACTTGGGCATGCCCATGTCGCCGAAGTAGGCGTGGTTGGAACTGGTGACCTTGAAGTAGGGGTCGCTCTCGATCCATTGACGGTTGATGGTGAACAGGATGTCGTCTGCATTGAAATCACGCGAGGGTTTGAAGCTCTTGTTGGACTGCCACTTCACGCCTTTACGCAGGTGAAAGGTGTATTCCTTGCCGTCCGGGGAAACCGTCCAACGCTCCGCCAGACCGGGAACGACCTTGGTGCCGCCGCGCTCGAAATCGACGATGTTGTCGTAGATCTGTTCGCTGGCGTCAAAGGAGGTGCCGGTGGTGTTCACGCTTGGGGCAAAATTTTCCGGGCTGCCTTCCGAGCAGTACACCAGCGTTTTGGCGCTTGCTGGCGCCAGCGCCAGCAGGGCGGGCAAGGCCACGGCGCACAGCACCGCCGGCTTGATGCCGAATTTTCGGCGTGCGTTCGGTTTTGAACAGGTCATCTTGTGGACTCCTTCGGGGTTAATGCTGCGGTGCAGCGGGTTGGATAAATTGTTCAGCCACATGGCAGGCCACCTGGCGCCCGGCGAGTTCACGTAAGCCGGGACGCTCAGTGTGACAGCGTGCCACCACGTTGGGACAGCGGGTTGAGAATACACAACCGCTGGGTGGATTCAACGGCGAGGGCAGCTCGCCCTTGAGCACGATGCGTCGGCGGCTGATGCCACTGCCGGCAAGACCCGGTGTGGAGGCCAATAACGCCTGGGTGTAGGGATGCAAGGGCTGCGCGAAGATCGTGCTTTTTTCGCCTTGTTCGACCGCGTGGCCGAGGTACATCACCAGCAGGTCGTGGGCAATGTGGCGCACTACGCCCAGATCATGCGAGATAAACAGGTAGGCCAAGCCAAGCTCTTGCTGCAAGTCGGCCAGCAGGTTGAGCACCTGGGCCTGAATAGAGACGTCGAGCGCTGATACCGGCTCGTCGGCCACGATCACCGCCGGTTTGAGCATCAGCGCGCGCGCGATGGCCACGCGCTGACGCTGGCCGCCCGAGAACATGTGCGGGTAGCGGTCGTAGTGCTCCGGGCGCAGCCCGACCAGAGCCAGCATGGCGCGGGCCTGCTCAGCGCGTTGTGTTGCCGTCAACTCCGTGTTGATCTCCAGCGGCGCTTCCAGAATGGCGCCGATCTTCTTGCGCGGATTCAACGAGCCATAGGGGTTTTGGAACACCAACTGCACGGTACGGCGCAGCGCGTGGCGCTCTGTGGTGCTGGCCTTGACCACGTCGACACCGTTCAGTTTCAGTTCGCCGGCAGTGGGCGTCTCGATCAGCGACACCATGCGCGCCAGCGTCGACTTGCCGCAACCCGACTCGCCCACCACCGCCAGTGTCTTGCCCGCTCGCAGCGTGAAGGAGACGCCGCTGACCGCCTGCAGGTGATCGGCTGCATGCAGAAAACCGCGGCTGATCTTGTAGACCTGGCGTAGATCGCGGGCGACGACCACCGGGGTTTCAGGCGCACTCATGCGTTTTCTCCCAGTGGAAACTGACACCGCACCATGCCGCTTTGCCAAGGCCGCAGGGGCGGGCGTTGGGCGCGGCAACTGTCCACCGCATAGGCACAGCGCGGCGCAAACAGGCAGCCACTGGGCCGGTCATACAGGCCCGGCACCATGCCCGGAATGGTGGCCAGACGGCTCACGCCCTCGCTGCGCTCCGGCATGGCAGACATCAGCGCCTCGGTGTAGGGATGATGCGGCGTGGCAAACAGGGTTTGCGCCCCTTGCTCTTCCATGATCTGGCCAGCGTACATCACCGCCACGCGTTGCGCCATTTCGGAGACCACGCCCATGTTGTGCGTGATCAACACCAGCGCCATGCCGCGCTCCTTTTGCAGGCTGCGCAGCAGGTCCAGAATCTGCGCCTGAATCGTCACGTCCAGCGCGGTGGTCGGCTCATCGGCAATCAGCAGCTTGGGGTTGCAGGAAATCGCCATGGCGATCATGACGCGCTGGTTCATGCCACCCGACATCTGGTGGGGATAGACCTTGAGACGGCTCTCAGCCGCCGGAATGCCAACTTGCTCCAGCAGTTCGATGGAGCGTCGCTTGGCGGCTTTGGCGTCGAGCCCCAGGTGCAGCCTGAGAGTTTCGGCGAGCTGAAAGCCCACGGTAAAGCAGGGGTTGAGGCTGGTGGTCGGGTCCTGGAAGATCATGGCCACGTCTTTGCCGGTGAGTTGGTTGCGCTCTTTGTTGGACAGTGTCAGCAGGTCATGACCGTCAAAGCGCAGCTTGTCGGCCTTGACCACGCCGGGGTAGGCGACCAAGCCCATCAACGCCATCATGGTGACGCTTTTGCCCGAGCCGGATTCGCCCACAATGCCCAGCACCTCACCGGCGTCGAGCGACAGGCTCACGCCTTCGACCGCGTGCATCACGCTGTTGGTCGAAGGGAAGTCGACCGACAGATTTTCAATTTCAAGTAGAGCCATAAAGAGATGTGTGAGTGGACTGTCAGCGCTTGAGTTTGGGGTCAAACGCGTCGCGCAAACCATCACCGAGCAGGTTGAAGGCCAGGACAGTGATCAAAATTGCCAGACCGGGGAAGGTGACCACCCACCAGGCGCGCAGCACAAACTCGCGTGCATCGGCCAGCATGGTGCCCCATTCGGGTGAGGGTGGCTGCGCGCCCAGACCAAGAAAGCCCAAAGCCGCCGCATCCAGAATGGCCGCCGAGATGCCGAGCGAGGCCTGCACAATCAGCGGTGCGGTGCAGTTGGGCAGAATCTCGTTGAACATCAGGCGCAGGTGCCCGGCACCATTCATGCGCGCGGCGGTCACATAGTCTTTGGAAGCCTCAGAAATGACGGCGGCGCGCGTGATGCGCACGTAGTGCGGCAGCACCACCACCGCCACGGCCAGCATCGCGTTCATCAGGCCCGGCCCCAGGATGGCCACGATCACAATCGCCAGCAGCAGGCTCGGCAGCGTCAGGATGATGTCCATCAGGCGCATCACAGCGACCTCAAAGATGCCCCGAAAATAACCTGCGGTAAGTCCCAGAATGGTGCCGATGATCACCGACAGTGTGACCACTGCCAGGCCGATCGCCAGGGACAGGCGGGCACCAAAGATTAGTCGCGAAAGAATGTCGCGGCCAATGGCGTCGGTGCCGAGCCAGTGGCCGCTGGAGCCCCCGGCCTGCCAGGCCGGCGGTATCAAAAAGACGCTGGGGTCCGTCAGGTCCGGCGCATAAGGCGCAATCCAGGGTGCAAACAGGGCGATCAAGAGCACCAACACCACAATAACCAAGCCGCCGACTGCGCCCTTGTTGCTGCTGAAGTAGCGCCAGAATTCACGCACCAGGTGCGGCGGCTCCAACGCTTCGTCGATCTGCATACTTGTCAAACTTGTGCTGCTCATGCGGGCCCTTAGTGCCGGATGCGGGGGTTGATGATGCCGTAGGTCACGTCTACCAGCAGGTTGACCGCCATCACGATCATGCCCAGCAGCAGCATGCCACCTTGCAAAACGGGATAGTCGCGCCGGCCAATGGCCTCAATCAGCCACTTGCCCACGCCCGGCCAGGAAAAAATGGTTTCGGTCAGGATCGCACCGGTAAACAGCACACCGACCTGTAAGCCAATCACGGTGATCACTGGAATCAGCGCATTGCGCAAGGCATGCAGGCCGACCACCCGCAGATTGGACAAGCCTTTGGCGCGCGCGGTGCGGATGTAGTCTTCGCCCAAGACTTCGAGCATGGCTGAGCGCGTCATGCGGGCGATCACCGCGAGCGGATTGGTGCCAAGCACGATGGTCGGCAAAATCAGATGCGTGACGGCAGACCAGAACGCCCCCTTGTCGCCGGCCAGCCAGGTGTCGATCAACAGGAAGCCAGTGACCGGTTCGATGAAATACTGCACGGCAATGCGACCTGACACCGGCGTCAGGTCGAGTTGCACTGAAAACAGCAGGATCAGCAGCAAGCCCCACCAGAAGATCGGCATCGAATAGCCGGTGAGCGACACGCCCATCACGCCGTGGTCGAAGATCGTATTTCGTCGCACCGCCGCCAGAATGCCCGCCGGGATGCCCAGTAACAGGGCAAACAAGATGGCGCACAGCGCGAGCTCAATGGTGGCGGGGAACAGCGTCAGGAACTCACTGAGCACCGGCTCGTGGGTGATGATCGATTTGCCCAGATCGCCTTGCAGCACGCGGCCGATGTAAATGCCGTATTGCACCAGCACCGGGCGGTCCAGCCCGTATTCCTTGAGCAGGGTGGCGTGGCGCACGGCATCAATGCCGCGTTCACCCGCCAGGGTTTCAATTGGGTCGCCCGGCACCATGCGAATCAGGAAGAAGGCCAACAGCGTCATGCCGATGAAGGTCGGGATGATCAGGCTGAAGCGAGTTAGGAGAAATCGCAGCATGTTTCAGGGCTTTGGGTGTCGAAGCGAAGCGTGGATCATGCCAGAACAAAAAAGCCGACTTGCGCCGGCCTTTGCTGTTAGGGCAGCGAGCGCTGCTTACTTGAGGTGCTTGCCGATCAGGCCAGCCATCTCAAACATCGACACCTGCATCTTGCCAAAGACTTCTTTGAGCTTGGCGTCGGCGTTGATCATGCGTTTGTTGACCGCGTCTTGCAGCTTGTTCTTCTTGATGTAAGTCCACAGTTGCTTGACCACCTCGGTGCGTGGCAGCGGGCCAACGCCGACGATGGCGGCCAGCGCGGCGCTGGGTGTCAGGGCTTTCATGAAGGCTGCATTGGCAGTGCGCTTTTTGGCGGGCGCTTTTTTGGCAGCGACTTTCTTGACCGGTGCTACTTTTTTCGCGGGTGCAGCTTTCTTGGCTGGGACGGCCTTCTTGGCTGGGGCTTTTGCGGCTACTTTTTTAGCCGGAGCGGCTGCCTTTGCGGGAGCGACTTTCTTGACGGGTGCAGCTTTTTTAGCGGGTGCAGCTTTTTTTGCCGGTGCTTTCTTTGCAGTTGCCATGATTTATTGTCCTTCTGGAAGTTGATGAATCACCAGCAAAAAACGGCTTCCTCACTGGTGCGGTGGATGCTACTGGAGAATGCAGGTGTTTCCAAGGGGGAAAGCCTTAATTTCATTGGTAAATCGAGTTTTTTTTGGTTTGTGATCATCGCCTCTACAATTTTGTTGCTTAAAGGACATGAATCATGACGCTTTCATTTGCTACCTGTGACCTGTGCGATGCGCATAAAGACGATGCATCCGGCGCGTTCAGAGTGTTGCCCTCGGTGTTCCGTGACTTTGGTGGCGTGCGCCGGTTTTGCGGACCGGTGGTGACTGTCAAATGTTTTGAGGACAACTCAGCAGTCAAGGCAGCCGTCGAGTCCGTGGGCTTTGTGGACACGCCGCAGGGACGCGTCGGCAAGGTGCTGGTGGTCGATGGCGGTGGCTCCTTGCGGCGCGCCTTGCTAGGTGGCAACCTGGGTGCGGCTGCTGCCAGAAATGGCTGGGCCGGCGTGGTGATTGATGGCTGCGTGCGCGATGTGCTTGAGCTGGCTGCGTTGGATCTGGGAATTCGCGCCCTCGCGTCCATGCCGTTGCCAACGGAAAAACGCGGTGCAGGGCAACAGGACATTGCGCTGCAAGTTCAGGGCGTTTGGGTGCGACCCGGCGACTGGCTCTATGCGGATGAAGACGGCATGGTGCTGTCTGGCAGTCGTGTCATTTGATGCGGCCGGGCAGGGTGGCCAGCACCACGCCCGCTAGCGCAATGGAGAAGGCGAGCACCTGCAAGCCCGTGAGCGTTTCGCCCAAGGCCAGCACGCCCACCAGCGCCGCCGAGATCGGCAGCATCACGGTGAAGACGCCGGCCTTGACGGCGGGCACAGTTTTGAGTCCGGTCATCCAGAGCCAGACCGTCCAGACACTGGCCGCCAGCGCATAGAACACGAGCAGCAGCCAGGTAGCGGGCCGCACCGTTAAAAAATCAAATTTCAAGGCGGTGTAAACACCGAACGGCGTCATCAGGACAAAGCCCCACACGTTGATCAGGGCCGTGATCCGTTTGGGTGTCAGTGCGCCGGTCAGTTGCTTGCCGATCACGGCGTAAGAGGCTTCACACACCACCGCCGCAAACACCAGGAGATTGCCCAGCCATTCATTCTTATGGATCACGTTGGCCTCCAGTCCCCGGCCTGATGGCGTGGCTAGCTCTGATTTAGATATTGCAAACAGCCCAATACCAAAGGCGGCGCAGCCAATGGCAGTCCACACGCGCGGGCCAACGCGCTCACGCAAGAAGACCCAACTCAACAGCGCGACCATGGCCGGAATGGTGGCCATGATGATGCCCGCCGACACGGCGCTGGTCAGGCTCACGCCATACAGCATGCACAGGGTGAATAGAAAATTACCTAAGAACGATTCCAGAAAAAGCAACTTTTTAATGCGCCAGGTCATCGGCACTTCGGTCGCTGGTTTGACCAGCCAATGTGGCATGGCCAGAGCGCCCATGCCAAAGCGCAACCAGGCCAGCAACAACACCGGCAATGCGGCGGCGAGCGGCTTGGACAGCGCCACATAACTGCCCACCAGGGACATGCTGAGGGCTAGAAAAAAATAGCCGCGCAGCAGTTGAGAATTGTTGGGCGGGGAGTTTGACGCGGGAAGCACTGCGGTCATGTACCTGGAAGTTGCTGCAGTTGCGCATCATGCCTGACGACGCCAAGGTGCCGCGCGCATTTCGGGTTCGCGGCTGGCCGGGCCGGTCGACTTGATCGCGCTAGCCGTCTGCGCGCCTGACTTGGGCGAGGGCCGATTCTTATGTCGGTATAATTTCAGAAAAGCACGACCGTACTATTTTGTGTTTTGTTCGCAACGTGTCATGTGAATGACCTGAGTGGCCAACAGCACAGCATAGAATGACCGAGTTGACGTGCACGTCAATCTGGGTGACGTGCCCTTTTGAGTTTGTCGCCGAATTCGTAACTATCTGGAGTCGAAGCAATGAAAGTTTTGGTCGCAGTAAAACGCGTGGTGGATTACAACGTGAAGGTCCGCGTCAAATCGGATAACACCGGTGTTGATATCGCCAACGTCAAAATGAGCATGAACCCTTTTGATGAGATCGCCATCGAAGAAGCCGTGCGTCTCAAGGAAAAAGGCGTGGTCACCGAAGTCATCGCCGTCTCGTGCGGCGTCACGCAATGCCAGGAGACCCTGCGCACTGCCATGGCCATTGGCGCCGACCGCGCCATCCTGGTCGAGACCACAGTCGAACTTCAGCCCCTGGCTGTGGCCAAACTGCTCAAGGCGCTGGTGGACAAAGAGCAGCCCGGCCTCATCATCCTGGGCAAGCAAGCCATTGACGATGACTGCAACCAGACCGGCCAGATGCTCGCCGCTCTGGCGGATCTGCCGCAAGCGACCTTCGCCAGCAAAATTGAAGTGACTGAGGGCAAAGCCTCCGTCACGCGCGAAGTCGACGGTGGCTCAGAAACGCTCTCCATCACTTTGCCGGCGGTCATCACCGCCGACTTGCGCCTGAACGAGCCACGCTACGTGACGCTGCCCAACATCATGAAGGCCAAGAAAAAGCAACTCGACATCTTCAAGCCCGAAGACCTCGGTGTCGACGTCACACCGCGCATCAAGACCCTGCGTGTGAGCGAGCCGCCCAAGCGCAGCGCCGGGATCAAGGTGCCCGATGTGGCAACGCTGGTGGCCAAACTCAGAAATGAAGCCAAAGTCATCTAGACCTTCAGCCCTACAGGAGCCCATTCATGACATCTTTAGTTATTGCCGAACATGACAACGCGAGCCTCAAGGCCGCAACCCTCAACGCCGTGACCGCCGCCGTCCAATGCGGCGGCGACGTCCACGTGCTGGTGGCCGGTGCCAACGCCGGCGCTGCCGCTGCTGCAGCGGCGCAAATTGCCGGCGTGTCCAAGGTACTGCACGCCGACAGCGACGCCCTGGCCCATGGCCTGGCCGAAAACGTGACTGCGCAAATTCTTGGCCTTGCCTCGAACTACAGCCATATCCTGTTTGCCGCCACCGCCTCGGGCAAGAACATCGCCCCGCGCGTGGCCGCCAAGCTCGACGTGGGACAGATCTCTGACGTCACCAAAGTCGACAGCCCCGACACCTTTGAGCGCCCGATCTACGCCGGCAACGCCATTGCCATTGTGCAAAGCCTGGACGCCATCAAAGTCATCACGGTGCGAACCACCGGCTTTGACCCGGCGGCCGCCACGGGTGGCGCAGCGACCGTCGAAAGCGTGGCAGCGGTAGCCGCCAGTGACAAATCGACTTACATCGGCAGTGAAATCGCCAAAAATGACCGCCCTGAACTGACCGCCGCCAAAATCATCGTCGCCGGTGGCCGGGCCCTGGGTTCGAGCGAGAAGTTCATGGAATTGCTGATGCCGCTTGCCGACAAGCTCGGCGCCGCCGTCGGCGCCTCGCGCGCCGCAGTGGACGCCGGTTACTCGCCCAACGACTGGCAAGTGGGCCAGACCGGCAAGATCGTGGCACCGCAGCTGTACATCGCGATCGGCATCAGCGGAGCGATCCAGCATCTGGCCGGCATGAAAGATTCCAAGGTGATCGTGGCTATCAACAAGGACCCGGAAGCGCCGATCTTCTCGGTGGCCGACTATGGGCTTGAAGCGGACCTGTTCGTGGCGGTGCCCGAGCTGCTGGCTGCGCTCTAAGCCAGGCACAAACAGGGCATCGTTCGCGGTGCCCTTTTTTTTCGCGCCATGTTTGAACGATTGAATGTGCGCGCTTTGTCTTTTCCATTTGGAGACTCACTATGAGCTACGTTGCCCCCCTCAAAGACATGCTGTTCAATCTCAAGTATCTTGCCGATATTGAACAGATTGCCCAGTTGCCAGGTTTTGAAGATGCCGGTTTCGACACGGCGCAAGCCGTGCTGGAAGAAGCGGCCAAGTTCAATGAGGGGGTGTTGGCGCCGCTAAACTGGGAAGGTGACAAAAACCCCTCGAGCTGGAAAGACGGCGTCGTCACCGCCACGCCCGGCTTCAAGGAGGCGTTTCGCCAGTTCGCGGAGGGTGGCTGGCAGGGCCTGCAACACCCGGTCGACTTTGGTGGCCAGGGCTTGCCCAAGACCATTGGTGCGGCCTGCGGCGAAATGCAGAACGCGGCGAACATGAGTTTTGCCCTTTGCCCCTTGCTCACTGACGGCGCGATTGAAGCATTGCTGACGGCCGGTTCCGACGAGTTGAAGGCCACCTACCTTGAAAACCTGGTCAGCGGCAAATGGACCGGCACCATGAACCTGACCGAGCCGCAGGCGGGCAGCGACCTGGCCGCCGTGCGCAGCCGGGCCGAACCGCTGCCTGACGGCAGCTACAAGGTGTTTGGCACCAAGGTGTTCATCACCTGGGGCGAGCACGACATGGCCGAGAACATCGTGCATCTGGTGCTGGCCCGCGTCACGGGCGCGCCTGAAGGCGTCAAGGGCATCAGCCTGTTTGTCGTGCCGAAATTCTTGGTGAACCAGGACGGCTCGCTTGGTGCACGCAACGATGTGCAGTGCGTCAGCATCGAGCACAAGATGGGCATCAAGGCCAGCCCGACGGCGGTGCTGCAGTTTGGCGACCAGGGTGGTGCCCTCGGTTACCTGGTGGGCCAGGAAAACCGCGGTTTGGAATACATGTTCATCATGATGAATGCCGCGCGCTTTGGCGTCGGCGTGCAGGGCGTGGCCATTGCCGAGCGCTCGTATCAGCAGGCGGTGACCTTTGCCAAAGACCGGGTGCAAAGCCGTCCGGTCGATGCGCTAGCACCTGCCAACGCGACCATCATCTACCACCCCGATGTGAAACGCATGTTGATGACCATGCGCGCCTACACCGAGGGCTGCCGCGCCATGGCCACCGTGGCCGCTGCGGCCTTTGACGCAGCGCATCACCACGTCGATGCCGACGTGCGCAAACAGAACCAGGCGTTCTATGAATTCATGGTGCCTTTGGTCAAGGGCTACAGCACCGAGATGAGCCTGGAGGTCACCTCGCTGGGCGTGCAGGTGCACGGTGGCATGGGCTACATCGAAGAAACCGGTGCCGCGCAGTATTACCGCGATGCCAAGATTCTGACCATTTATGAGGGCACGACCGCCATCCAGGCCAATGACCTGGTCGGGCGCAAGACCGCGCGTGACGGCGGCCAAACGGCCAAGGGAATTGCTGCGCAGATCGAAGCGACCGAAGCCCTATTAAGCAAGAGTGGCGGCGCCGATGCCTTGGCCGTGGCCAAGCGCCTCAAGGCCGCTCGCTTGGCCTTTGTCGATGTGGTCGAGTTTGTGGTGAGCAACACCAAGACCCGGCCGCAAGATGTGTTTTCCGGCAGCGTGCCCTACCTGATGCTGGCGGGAAACCTGATGGCCGGTTGGCAACTGGCGCGCGCGCTGCTGCTGGCACAGGACGAGATCGCCAAGGGCGTCGACGTGTCCTTCATGCAGGCCAAGATCGTCACGGCGCGCTTTTATGCCGACCATTTGTTGACCAAGGCGCCTGGCATGCGCGATGCCATTGTGGAAGGTGCCGAGTGCGTCACGGCGCTGGCCTTGGACGCGTTCTGACCTGATTCTTGTTCCTGTCTAATTTGATAGCTTCTCGCGCTTGTCTGACAAGGGCTGGCGGCTATTTTCATCTATAAACTACTCTATTGCCGGAGCATTGATGTCCCACCTGCCTGCGCCCCTGAATCGCTTGCCGTTCCCCGTGATCGGCTCGCCCTTGTTCATCATCAGCAACCCCAAGCTGGTGATTGCCCAGTGCATCGCCGGTGTGGTCGGCGCCATGCCGGCCTTGAACGCGCGCCCGGCCGAGCAACTGGAAGACTGGCTGATCGAAATCACCGAGGCGCTCGCCGCCTACAACCAGGCGCACCCGGACCAACCGGCCGCACCCTTTGCCATCAACCAGATCGTGCACAAGAGCAACGACCGCCTGGAGCACGACATGGCCCTGTGCGTCAAGTACCAGGTGCCGATCATCATCACGTCGTTGGGCGCGCGCGAGGACATCAACGCCGCCGCCCACTCCTACGGCGGCGTGGTGCTGCATGACGTCATCAACAACAAGCATGCGCACAAGGCGATCGAGAAAGGCGCCGACGGCCTGATCGCGGTGGCAGCCGGCGCCGGCGGCCATGCCGGCTTGAAGAGTCCGTTTGCCTTGATTCAGGAAATTCGCCAGTGGTTTGACGGCCCGCTGGTCCTGAGCGGTGCCATTGCCAGCGGCGACGCCGTGCTGGCGGCGCAAGCTTGTGGGGCGGATTTTGCCTACATCGGTTCCGCCTTCATCGCCACCGAGGAAGCGCGGGCAGCCCAGGATTACAAACAGGCGATTGTCGACAGCAATTCGGACGACATCGTGTACAGCAACCTGTTTACGGGCGTGCACGGCAACTACCTGGCGCCCAGCATCCGCAATGCCGGCCTGGACCCCGAGCACCTGCCGGAAAGCGACCCGAGCAAGATGAACTTTGGCGGCGACAAGTCCCGGGCCTGGAAAGACATCTGGGGCTGTGGTCAGGGCATTGGCGCCGTCACCAAGATTCAGAGCACCGCCGATTTTGTCGCTCAGCTCAAGCGCGAGTATGCCAGTGCGCGGGCCCGACTGTTGGCAAGAAATTATGCCTAATCGGGCTGCAGCCCCCGTCGAATAAGCGCAAGCAGCTATCTAACTGATAGTATTGAGCTTCGCCCCGATGTGACTTCGTTGACGGGCTTTGGCCAGTTCCCATTGGCGCTGGCGTTCGCGGGCGCCCTCCTTTTGAACGTCGCTGGTGCTGGCATGGCATTTGGGGCAGCTCACTCCCGCCTCAAACAGGGGTGATTCCAGGTCGGCATCCGCCAGCGGTTGCCGGCAGGCGCGGCAGAGATTGTGCTGCCCCGGTATCAGGCCGTGGCCCACCGACACCCGCTCATCAAATACAAAACACTGGCCCTGCCACAGGCTCTGCGCCTCTGGCACCGTCTCCAGATACTTCAGGATACCGCCCTCCAGGTGATAGACGTCGTCAAAGCCCTGCGCCCTCAGCAGGGCGGTGGACTTTTCGCAGCGGATGCCGCCGGTGCAAAACATGGCGACCTTGGGCTTCTTGCCGCTGGCCGGGTGCAAGGTTGGCGCTTGCGCAAGCCATTGCGGCAGCATGGAAAAACTCTGGATGTCCGGGTTGACGGCGCCCGCGAAGCTGCCAATGCCGACCTCGTAATCGTTGCGCGTGTCGATGACGAGCACATCGGGGTCTTCAATCAATGCGTTCCAGTCTTGCGGTTTGACATAGGTGCCCACCACAAGGGTCGGGTCGATGCCCGGCACGCCCATGGTGACGATCTCGCGCTTGATGCGCACCTTCATCCGGTAAAACGGTGCTGTGGCCGACCATGATTCCTTGTGCTGCAGGTCAGCCAGACGCGGGTCACGGCGCAGGTACGCCAGCACGGCATGCACGCCTGCCGCCGGTCCGGCAATCGTGCTGTTGATGCCCTCGGTCGCCAGCAAAATGGTGCCTTTGACGTCGTTGCCTTCGCAGCAGGCGAGCAGCGGCGCTCTGAGCTCTGCGTAATCAGGCAACTCAACGAATTTGTAGAACGCGGCGGTCAGGAATTCAGTCATTGTTGTGGTGGTAGTCTCGCGCGCACAAGCGCCTCGTTGCTTCTAGAGTGGGCTGCCTGCCCAAGATATCATCAGATTGGTAGGCGTTTTTACTTGACCTTGGGCGGACCGCTCAGCCACTGAAGGGCAATGGCATTTGCGCGACTTTGTTGCCCAGTCCGATCGCAGAGCTCGGCCAGCAGCCGCCAGTGAGCCTGGTTGGTTGGGTCGATGGTGGTCGCGCGTTCGGTCAACACCAGGGCTTCATTCAAGCTTTCCTTGGAGGCATTGGGAGCCGCCAAGAGACGGGCAACGGCTGTCAGGGCCGGCGCATGATCAGGCCAAATCTTTAACACTGCCCTGAATGTCCCAATTGCCTCTGCATCCTGGCGCCGCGCATGCAGCGCCTCGCCGCTGAAATACAAAGCCAGCGGGTCAGCGGTACGTGACCGCAAGACGGTCTTATAAGCCGCTTCGGCCCTTTCCGGCGATCCTGCCTTGAGTTCCAGGATGCCCTGAGTCAGCAAGCCGTAATACGCAGATGGTTCGGCTTCCCGCAGTCGTTCAATCGCGCTGCTCGCCGCCGCCGCGTCGTTGCGAATCGCGGCGCAGAGAGCGAAGACACCGAGGGCATCGACGTCCGCCACTTTGCGCGCCAGGACATTGGTGGCGATGCTGCAGGCATTCGACCACCGCCCTCGGCTGATGGCGTTCAGCGCCATCCCACCGGAGGCACCCCCCTGCACCATGAGATCCGTAGTGCTGTTAGCCGACGCCGCAAACTCCAGCAATGGCGATGTGGCTTGCTTGTGACTGGGGGCTGACGCGACCGGCGCTGCGACGACGACTTGGCCGCACAGCAAACCAAGACCGGCAGACACGGCAAGCAGTGCGCGCTGCGCATTCGACAAAAAATAAGTCATTCAACTTCTCGTGGGGTGGTCTGAGCAGGCAAGGGCCGACAAGGCGGTGAAAATGCAATTCTATGTGCACGGTATTTGACGAGGGACGGCAAACGAGAGCAGCTCCGATCATCGGAGCTGCTCTCGCCGCACTAACCTTCGGCCGTCAGGCGCTCTTGCGCCGACGCAGACCTGTCAACGCCGCCAAGGCCAATCCAACCAAGGCCATGGAGCCTGGCTCGGGCACAGTTATCGGGCCCGGGCCAGGGCCGACTTGCGTGGCATTCAAAATGTTGATATTCCAAGCCGTTCCCATCGCCCCTCCCCAGTATCCATAGCCGGGCCAGGTACCCCCGCTCTGGGTGTCGACCAGATATTGCGAGTAGTCTTCATACCAGTTCCAAGTATGGCCCGCATCCAGGGGATTGCTGCCCTGTGGGTGCAGGTTGGTGATGGTCGTCGAGTCTGTCAGGCCAATGGTCGATTCAAGCCCCTTGTAGATCGACCACATGGCGTAGGGGTGACCGAAGTTGCCGAACCAGGTACCGCTGGCGGTGTTTAGCCAATTGGCATTGAGAAACGCCAGTGCGCCAGCTTTGTCACTGTAATCACCGGGGCCAGACGTGACGCCGTCATAGCCGGTAAACGCCATTTCCACCAGCAAGCCGCCGGTCTTGGACTCGTTGACATAGTCGTAAATACTGCTGTAGCCCGAGCCACCATTGGGGTTCTGGACATAGTTCATCCAGTATTTCAGCTCGTCTTTGGTGTACTGGGGAATGGTTGCCCCGGCATTCTGGGCAATCAACATGCCAATTGCAGCCCACTGGGTCGTTGAGTTGTCGGCGTCGCCCTGGCTCGGGTAGTAATGCCAGCCACCTCGGTAGTTGCCGCCCACAGCTGTTGTCTGCCCGGCGAGGTACATATTCACGGACTCCTGGATCACTTGACCATAGGTCTTGCCGTTCACCGCTGCATTGCTACTGGTGATTGGTGTGGCGGCACTGACGTAGCCGGATGACACCGCCCGGGCCAGCGTGGAAAGGGCGATACCAGAAATGTAGGTCGTTTCGCTTATTGCCCCCCAATAAAGCCCGTTTCCGGATCCGCCAATGTTCGCATTGAAGCCGTCCGGACGCGTGCCAACACCCACCTGGGTTGCCTGCGTCATGAGGTAATTGAGGCCATTGGTGACCGCGGTGGTGTAGTTTTGCCCGTTCCAACTCAAGGGCTTGTCTTTTTGCTCGATAAACGCCAACAGTGCCGACGAGGTATCTGCAGCGTTGTAGCCGGTTCCGCTCCAGCTGCCGTTAACGGCCTGCTGGGTGGCCAGCCAGGCCAAGCCGCTGTCGATGGCCGCCTGTTTCTGGGCCTCAGTGGCAGCCAGCGCCGGCAATGCAACAACAGTGCAAAACGCGAGAGCCACAGCCCCTGCTAGCCTTCCTAGTTTTATAGACATTTTGTACCTCCATGAAGTAACGATTGAAAGGGGCACAGATCCCAAAACAACTTTCATACGAGGCTCTGGTTTCCGGTGCATCACTATTGATTTTGGTTAGCAAACTTAAATAACCATAAATCAATCATGGCTATGCATAATCTATGCCCCAAGTGAAAGTCATTGATATATATGGGGTTTGTACTAGTGCCATATGAGCGCTGTAAAGTTACTCGACGTTTCGCTTGGGTTTTCGTCCATGGGCGCCCTGGCAATGCGCTCAAAATCACAAGCAAAGCCTGGTGCCAGTCCAGGTGAGATCGGACGCTGATGCCTTTTCAGTGTGCCTGAGCGCACCGGAGATTGTTGAACAGGGCTTGATAGCCTTTTTGCGGGAGAACACCCCGAATGGCTTATCAACGACTCCGCGTGGATGCGCTCTGCTCAAGTTGCTTGAGCAGAATATCCGCCGTACGGGTCAAGGCTCAAGAATCAAACGACCGCACCGAACAGGGCCCCCACACCCGCCGTGATCGCCATCGCCAGGGCGCCCCAGAAGGTGACGCGCCAGGCGCCCACCAGAATGCCAGCGCCGCCAACCCGGGCGGCGACAGCACCCAACAAGGCCAGGAAGACCAGCGACGTCGCGGACACCCAGGCAATCAGGCCGGTCTCGGGCGCCAGCGCGGTGACGGCCAGCGGCAGCACCGCACCAACGGCGAAGCTGGCCGCCGACGCCAGCGCGGCCTGAATGGGCCGGGCGCTCAGCGTCTCGGAGATGCCGAGCTCGTCGCGGGCATGGGCGCCCAGCGCATCGTGCTGCATCAATTGCTCAGCCACCTGCTGCGCCAGGCTGGGCTCCAGCCCCCGGGCGACATAAATGGCTGCCAGTTCACGTCGCTCCGAGGCGGGGTCCAGTTCGAGCTCGGCGCGTTCACGCGACAGGTCGGCCTTTTCGGTGTCGGCCTGCGAATGGACCGAGACATATTCACCGGCGGCCATTGACATGGCGCCCGCGACCAGCCCGGCGATGCCAGTCAGCAAAATACTGCCATGGCTGGCACTGGCCGCCGCCACGCCGACCACCAGACTGGCGGTCGAAACAATACCGTCGTTGGCACCCAGCACGGTCGCGCGCAGCCAGCCAATGCGGTCGGTGCGGTGACGTTCAGTGTGGCGGTGGTTTAGCTTCATGGGGTAGGCGTTGTCGCGGTCAAGGTGGATTCGACATTGTCCTGGATTATCGATCGGTGACCATTTCCGTGCTTGGCACGAAACCGTAGCGACAGCGCAGGATTCCGGTCTCGGTCTTGGGCTGGTGGGGCATCGGCGGCCACGGCGAAGCCGCTGTGGATGGCAGGCCGGCATCTATCCGGCTTGCAGCCTCGGTTTTCTTTTCACGGCGGTTACCGGTTTTTTCCGCGCTGGGGCCACCGGTTTGACGGCCCCCGCTTTTCGGGCTGTCCGCGCTTTTCTGGCACGCGCCGCCAAGGCCAGCTCGCGCACACGCTCAATGTCGGCATCGGAAAACACCCCATTGACGCCGGAGATTGCCGCCAGCTTCATGCCATGCTTCAGGCCCAGGCGGTAGATCTCGCGCACCTTTTCCCATTCGATGGCACGGCCGACCGTGTAGTTCTCGAACCGCCCCTCCAGCGCCAGCACGATGGTCTCGGCCAGGCAGGCATAGGCCAAGTTTTTGGGCAGGCCGATGTTCTTCATCTGGACATCCCCTGGCAGCTGGATTTCACCGGATTCGATCACCAGCACATCCGGGCGCTTAACGACCTCCTCGGGCGGCAGGTCCAGCGGGCGCGCCACATCGGTGATGACGCAGCCGGGCTTGACCTTCATGATGTCGAGCACCTTCTTGCCGGCGCCGGAGGTGGCGGTCACGATCATGTCCATGCCGGCAATGTCCTTGTCGGTCCGGGCTGACAGAAACAGCCGCGCGTCCGGTGTCTCTTTCAGGATGGAGTCCTTGAGCGAGAGCAGTTTGGCGGTCTCGGGGGAGACGAGGTAAAGCTCCTCGGCGAACGTGGCCAGCAGGCGGGCGCAGACCGAGCCAATAGCCCCGGTGGCACCGACCACCATCGCCTTGAACTGCACTTTCTGTCCTCTCGGGGGCACAGACAGCAACCGCAAGCGCAGCAGGGCATCATGTGCGGCCCACAGCGCCCCGGAGGCGCTGTAGCTGTTGCCCGTCGTGATGGGCAGTGGCGCGCGTTTGGCGACGGTCAGCCCCGCATCGCCCACCACCTTGGTGAAAGCGCCCAGGCCCATGATCTGCGCGCCCAGCTTTTTGGCCATATCGGCGGCGGCCAGCAAGCGGCGGTAGGTAAATTCGGGGCTGTGGGCCATGATCTCCCTGGGTGTTCCTCCGACAGAAATCAGCCACCCCTCAGCTTCCACACCCGTGGGCGACTTGATCCCCGTCACCCTTGAATAAACAAAGGGCGGGGCATAGGCCAGCACCTTTTCCAGG
This sequence comes from Rhodoferax sp., assembly GCF_010365055.1. Classification (GTDB taxonomy): domain Bacteria; phylum Pseudomonadota; class Gammaproteobacteria; order Burkholderiales; family Burkholderiaceae_C; genus Rhodoferax. Next base: position 66,043 of record NZ_JAAFHA010000001.1, on the reverse strand, counting down.
GAGTCCATGAACAGGGGAGGCGACACCTGCGACAGCAACTCGATGGGCTTGACCACCTTGAAATACTCCTGCGACAGGGGATGGATGACGAAGGCAAAACGGTTGATGCGCTTGAATCCGCCCGGGTAGAGAAGGCGTGGTTCCATCTGAAGGTCGGTGATGATTTCCAGGTAATCGTCCTCCAGCAGATCTTGTGGGTCCTTGCCGCTGGCGGCGATGATCATGGCATCCAGGATATTGGGTCCCAGTACGTGCTCGAACATTCTGGGCGCGCCATCAATCACCAAGTGGACGCCTTTCTCCTTGAATTGAGCCAACCGCTCCTCATTGACCGACGTGGTGATGAGGGTCTTGCCAGCCAGTTCTTCCGCCCTGAAATCGTCCAGTTCATGCACCGGTGCCACGATCACGGTCGCCTCTTGCATCGCCTTGCCCAGCACGAAGCGGCTCCACTGCTTGACGGGGGCGCAGGTCATCACATGGGGTAACGCCCAGTCGGATACGTAGTGCGCACCAGCGGCATACAGCTCCAGGGTCTTCAGCGAGGTCAGGAGCTTGGGCACCCCGAACTGCAGCAGCGGATCGGCAAACTGCAGGTTCTGGCTGTACTCCGCCATGCACGTCGCCAGCTTGTAGTTGCGCATGCCGGAAAAAAACAAGGTTCGGGCGTTGTCGAAATAATTGCCCAGCTTGATCTGCACATGGCGCAAGGCCCATTCCTGCAGGATGTCGTTCAAGGGACCCCCGGTGGTCACCGGGATGCGCTTGACGACGCCTGCCATGCGGGCGCTGTCTTTGTCAATGTAGTGGCGGGAGCCGACGTTGTAGCTGTCTTTCGCGACCCCCAAGCCCAGCACGTCGGCTCTTTTCTCCCAGTGTTTCAGCAGTTTCACGGCCTTGCTCGTACTGCCGTCGGTGCCCAGGCGCTGAACACTGATTTGCTGCCCCATGAAGGGCGCAACAAACTCAAAATCCTGGGCACGCGCGCCCAGGCTGATGCTGACGACTCTTTTCATGTCTCCGTCCGGTGAAGGTATTTCCACTTTGCCGCGGGCCACGGATTCGCGGGTTGATCATGATCAACCCGCTACCTTCTTCCTTGTCATTCAATTGGACATATTTCACTGAATCCTCGGCAGACGCAACTGGCTGGTTTTGCGGCAAGTTCTGAGCGCCGGGGCCACCAGGCGCAACCAGGAGAACGATGTTGACCATGAATCTGATCGCGGACCTGGGGCGCTCGGTCGGGCTTTCGGCCGTCATGCGGGCGGCGGGTCTGGTGACGCGACTAATGCCCATACCGCAGCCCACCCTGCTGGTGGGACCCGGCGCAAGTGCGCGGCTGGGACAGGCTGTGTGCGGCTTTGGTCATCGCAAGGTTCTGATCGTCACCGACCCCATCGTCTCCGGTCTGGGCTTGCTGAATCGATTGACCCAGGCCTTGACCGAAGGCGGAACGGCCTTTGTGGTGTTTGATGAAATCACCCAGGACGCGCCCATCCCGCTGATCGAGAAGGGGATTGCAGTCTTCAAGACCGAGGGCTGTGACGCCATCGTGGCCTTTGGCGGCGGCTCGGCGATGGATGCCGCCAAGGCCATCGGGCTGTCGGCGGCCAACCACAAGTCGCCGCGCAGCCTGGCCGGGTATTTCCGGGGCTTGCACGCACCCGTCCCCATCTATGCTGTGCCAACCACCGCCGGCACCGGTTCTGAAGTGACCGTGGCCGCTGTCATTTCCGACCTTGAAAACAAGAAGAAATTGGTGATTGCGGATACCCGCATCGTGCCAAAGATGGCGGCCCTGGACCCCGTCTTGATGACCGGGCTGCCACGCGATGTCACTGCCGCCACCGGAATGGATGCGCTGACCCATGCAATTGAAGCCTTCATCGGCCACTGGTCCACCGACGACTCCGATCGCATGGCGCTGGCCGCGGTGCGCATGATCTATCACAATTTGCGTACTGTTTACAGGGATGGCAACAACCTCGCAGCGCGCGAACAAATGGCGCTGGCGGCGACCTATGCCGGCCTGGCATTCACACGAGCCAATGTTGGCAATGTCCACGCCATTGCCCATCAACTCGGCGGCAAATACCACACGCCGCATGGTCTGGCCAATGCCATCATGCTGCCGCATGTTCTGAGGTTCTCCAGCCCTGCCGTCAACGATAAACTCGCGGTTCTGGCGCTGCAGGCCGAAGTGGGGACCTCGGGGGAGCAAGAGGACGTGCTGGCGCAGAAGTTTCTGGCGTCGATCGACGCGTTGAGCCGCGACCTTGATATTCCCCGCCAACTGAACCAGCTGCGCAAAGCGGACATTCCCGCGTTGGCGAGAGCCGCCTGCCGTGAAGCGGACATCAATTACCCGGTGCCACGTTATATGTCAGTGGAAAGCTGTGAGGCCCTGCTTCGCGCCGTGTTGCCCAAGCCCGCTGCACGCAAAAAATCGAAAATGCGGCCGTGACGGGTTCTGGCTGACGTCTTCAATCCGGTGCCTTTTCCAGTGGCGTCAGCGATGATCGACTTGGGATGATTTCCGCTTCGGTACGCGAGCGCACAGACAGCGCAGGATTCTGGTCTTAATCTTGAGCCGTACCCGTGGAGCCACCCGATCCGCCGCTTGATGCGCCCATCGGTATTCATAAGCGCTCCACGCTTGAGACCGCCGCATTTGTCAACCCGTCCAACAAAGGATTTCATCATGACCCGCATTCGCCTTTCAATTCGCAATCTCGTTCTTGCCGCAACGGCCACCGTGCTGGGCGCCACAGCCGCACTGGCGGCCAGCCCCAGTGCCCCAAGCGACGCACAGGCGCGCTACCGCCAGGACATGGCCGCGTGCGCCAGCGGACAATCAAACCAGGATCGCGCGACCTGCCGCCTGGAGGCAAAAAACGCTTTGGCCGCCGCCCGCCGCGGTGCCCTCGCCGGGGCCCCTGATCAGTACCAACAGAATGCGCTGCGGCGCTGTGATGCCCACCAGGGTGACGATCGCATTGCTTGCCAGGCGCGCATTCTCGGTGAGGGCAATGTCCAAAGCGGTGTCGAGGCTGGTGGGGTCCTGCGCAAAAGCATCATGGTGACGCCCGGCCAATAACTTGGGCGATGGCTCAAGTCGGCCAAGTCGAACCGTGTTCGGGCATGCTGGCCCGCCAGCCCAACTCATGCTTGATGCGCAGGCGAAGTGCATCAGATGCGCCCAGTTCGCCGTGCACCACGTAGACTTGGTTAGGCGCTTGGGGCATGGTGCGCAGCCAGGCCAACAGCTGGTTGGCATCGGCGTGGGCGGAGGCTGACTGCAATTGCACAACTTCGGCATTGATCTCAACCTCGCGACCGTGCAAGCGCACCGACTTGGCGCCACTGGCAATGGTCGCGCCACGGGTCCCGGGTGCTTGGTACCCGGTCAGGATGATCATGTTGCGATGATCGCTTGCGTGGTGGGCCAAATGATGCAGCACCCGCCCGCCGGTGGCCATGCCGCTGGCCGACAGAATCACCATCGGGCCGTGCCGACTGGCCAAGGCACGTGACTCATCGGTGCTGCTGACCATGGTGGCCGAGCGCGTCAGGGCGTGGCTTTCCTTGCTGCTGAGCCGGTGTTCACCCAGATGCTGCTCAAACAAATGGGTGCTGTGGACGGCCATCGGGCTGTCCAGAAAAATCGGCAGTGAGGTGGGCAGGTCGCCGCGCAGCTTGAGTTGATGAATTGCGTGCAGCAGGGCTTGGGCCCGTCCCACTGCAAACACCGGAATCACGGCCACACCGCCACGTTTGGCTAACCGCTGCAGCGCAGGCGCCAGTTCGTCCAGCACGTCTTCTTTGGGGTGTTCGCGGTCGCCATAGGTGGACTCGATCAAGACCGTGTCGGCGTTTGGCGCATTGGCCGGGGGATTCATGATGAGGTCGTCGGGGCGGCCCAGGTCGCCGGAGAACAAAATCCGCCGTCCGGCCACTTCTAGCAACACACTGGCGGCACCCAGAATATGCCCGGCCGAGGAGAAGGTGGCGCGCCAGCCGGGGATCGGCTGGAAGGTCTTGCCAAAGTCGACCGCCTTCAACCGGGGCAGGCAATCGAGTGCGTCTTGCCGGGTGTACAAGGGCAGGGCGGGCGCGTGCTTGGAGAAACCGTGGCGGTTGGCAAATGCGGCATCTTCTTCTTGGATGTGACCGCTGTCGGGCAGCAGGATGCGGCACAGGTCGCGCGTGCCGCTGGTGGCGTGCACATGGCCCGAGAAGCCTTGCTTCACCAGCAGCGGCAGGTAGCCGCTGTGGTCCAGGTGGGCATGGGTGAGCAGTACCACATCAATCTGGTTCGGTGCGACGGGCAAACGGGTCCAGTTGCGCAGGCGCAGCGGCTTGTAGCCCTGAAACAGACCGCAGTCCACCAGCAGACTCTCGGCGCCGTGGCGCACCAGATACTTGGAACCGGTGACGGTGCCAGCACCTCCCAGAAAAGTAATGTTGACGCTCATGTGGAAATGTCCCGCTCAAGTGATGTCACGCCCACACTATGCACAAAAAAATGCCACGAGGACATCAAAATCCTTCGTGGCATTTTCTGAGGCGTCAGTTTTTTGGACGCTACGTGATTTTCATCAACTGAAAAAACTTTTCAGCCGGTCCGTCCAGCTGTCGCCGCTGGGCGAATGTTTGCTGCCGCCTTTTTTCAGCGACTCGTCAAGCTCGCGCAGCAGCTTGCGCTGGTGTTCGCTCAGCTTGACCGGTGTCTCCACCAGAATGTGGCAGTACAGATCGCCAGGGTAGCTGGCGCGCACGCCTTTGATGCCTTTGCCACGCAGGCGGAACTGCTTGCCGGTCTGGGTACCTTCGGGGATATCAATGGCGGCCTTGCCGGCCAGCGTCGGGACATCAATTTCACCACCCAGCGAAGCCGTGACGATGCTGATCGGCACCGAGCAATGGATGTCATCGCCATCACGCTCGAAAATGTCATGCTTTTTCAGCCGGATTTCGATGTAGAGGTCGCCGGCGGGGCCGCCATTGGTGCCGGGCTCACCGTTGCCGGCACTGCGAATGCGCATGCCGCCGTCGATACCGGCCGGAATCTTGACTTCCAGCGTTTTCTGCTTCTTGATCTTGCCCTGTCCGTGGCAGGCGGTGCAAGGTTCGGGAATGACCTTGCCCGTGCCGCGGCAGGTCGGGCAGGTTTGCTGCACGCTGAAAAAGCCCTGGCGCATTTGCACGGCGCCCGAGCCACTGCAGGTGCCGCAGGTCTTGGCCTGGGTGCCGGGCTTGGCGCCGCTGCCATGGCAGACGTCGCACGATTCCCAGCTCGGAATCCGGATCTGGGCATCCTTGCCCCGCGCCGCTTCTTCCAGCGTCACTTCCATGGCATAGCTCAGGTCGCTGCCACGGAAGACCTGGCGCCCGCCGCCCGCGCCAGCGCGTCCGCGCTGCTGACCAAACATGTCGCCAAAAATGTCGCCAAAGGCTTCGGCGAAGCCGCCATAGCCTTCCGCACCGGGTCCGCCGCGCATATTCGGATCGACACCGGCATGGCCGTGCTGGTCGTAGGCCGCACGCTTTTGCGGATCCGACAGCATTTCATAGGCTTCCTTGGACTCTTTGAATTTTTCCTCGGCGGCTTTGGACGTGTCGCCCTGATTGCGGTCCGGGTGGTGCTTCATCGCATGTTTGCGATAAGCCTTTTTGATTTCTTCGTCAGAGGCGTTCTTGGGAACGCCCAGGACTTCGTAGTAGTCTCTTTTAGCCATGTCTTTGAGTGCCTGGTTTCAACGCAAACGCCGCGTTGAATCGATATTCAACGCGGCGCCCCTTTTCAGTGTTTACAACAATGTCCAGCGCAAGCGCTCAACCCTTTTTGACTTCTTTCACATCCGCATCGACCACATTGTCGTCAGCTGCTTGGGTTGAAGTGTCTTGCGCACCGTCGGGCGCTTGTCCGCTTGCGCCGGCAGCACCCGCCTCAGCTGCTTGTTTGGCTTGCTGGTCGGCATACATCTTTTCACCGAGCTTCTGGCTGACAGTCATCAAGGCGGTGCTCTTCTCGTCAATCGATGCCTTGTCGTCGCTCTTGAGGGCTTCTTCAAGGTGCTTGATGGCTTCTTCGATTTTTTCCTTTTCGCCGCCCTCGAGCTTGTCACCGTAGTCGGTCAAGCTCTTCTTCACGCTGTGCAGGCTGGCATCGGCCTGGTTCTTGGCTTGCACCAGTTCAAGCTTCTTCTTGTCGTCGGCCGCGTTCAGTTCAGCGTCTTTCACCATTTGCTGAATCTCGGCTTCCGTCAGGCCGGAATTGGCCTTGATGGTGATCTTGTTTTCTTTGCCCGTTCCTTTGTCCTTGGCGCCCACATGCAGAATGCCGTTGGCGTCGATGTCAAAAGACACTTCAATTTGCGGCGTGCCACGCGCTGACGGTGGAATGCCTTCGAGGTTGAATTCGCCCAGCATCTTGTTGCCAGCGGCGATTTCGCGTTCACCCTGGAACACCTTGATGGTCACAGCCGGCTGGTTGTCATCAGCGGTCGAAAACGTCTGCGCAAACTTGGTCGGGATGGTGGTGTTCTTGGTGATCATCTTGGTCATGACACCGCCCAGCGTTTCAATGCCCAGGCTCAAGGGTGTCACGTCAAGCAGCAGCACGTCCTTGCGGTCGCCCGAAAGCACCTGGCCTTGAATGGCAGCGCCGACGGCCACGGCTTCGTCCGGGTTCACGTCCTTGCGCGGCTCGCGGCCGAACAATTCCTTGACCTTTTCCTGCACCTTGGGCATGCGCGTCATGCCGCCGACCAGAATCACATCGTGAATGTCGGCCACGTTGACGCCAGCGTCTTTGATCGCGGTGCGGCAAGGCGCAATCGTGCGTTCAATCAGGTCTTCGACCAGCGACTCAAGTTTGGCACGGGTGAGCTTGATGCTCAGGTGCTTTGGGCCGGAGGCGTCGGCCGTCACGTAAGGCAGGTTGATGTCGGTCTGGGCACTGCTGGAGAGTTCAATCTTGGCCTTCTCGGCGGCTTCTTTCAGGCGCTGCAGGGCCAGCACATCCTTGCCCAGGTCAACACCCTGGTCTTTTTTGAATTCTGCAATCACGAAGTCGATGATGCGTTGGTCAAAGTCTTCACCACCCAGGAAGGTGTCGCCATTGGTCGACAGCACTTCAAACTGCTTTTCGCCATCGACATCGGCAATTTCAATGATCGATACGTCAAAAGTGCCGCCACCCAAATCATAGACGGCGATCTTGCGGTCACCCTTTTCGTTCTTGTCCAAGCCGTAAGCCAGTGCGGCTGCGGTCGGCTCATTGATGATGCGCTTGACGTCCAAGCCGGCAATGCGACCCGCATCTTTGGTGGCTTGACGCTGGGCGTCATTGAAATAGGCCGGCACCGTGATGACGGCATCGGTCACGGCTTCACCCAGGTAATCTTCGGCGGTCTTTTTCATCTTGCGCAGGATGTCGGCGCTGACCTGTTGCGGCGCCATGCGGTTGCCGCGCACTTCCACCCAGGCGTCACCGTTGTCAGCAGCGGCAATCTTGAAGGGCATCAAGTCGATGTCTTTCTGGACTTCTTTTTCGGCGAACTTGCGGCCAATCAGGCGCTTGACGGCGTACAGCGTGTTCTTCGGGTTGGTCACGGCCTGGCGTTTGGCCGAGGCGCCGACCAGCACTTCGCCGTCTTCCTGATAAGCAATGATGGACGGTGTGGTGCGCGCGCCTTCAGAGTTCTCGATCACCTTGGGCGTGTTGCCCTCCATGATGGCGACGCAGCTGTTGGTGGTGCCCAAGTCGATGCCGATGATTCTTCCCATGATTTTTCCTTCAGTGAAATTCAGATGTTTTTAACGTGTGGCCAAGCAGAAAATTTTCAAGCCGCCGTGACCACCTGGTTGTCAATTATTTTGGTGCGGCGACGGTGACCAGTGCAGGCCGTAGCACACGATCCGCGATGGCGTAGCCCTTTTGCAGCACCGTGACCACGGTGTTGGCCTCAAATTCAGAAGGGACCACGCTGATGGCCTGATGCTGATGCGGATCAAATTTGGTCGTCCCAGGCTGGGGGTTGATGGGCATCACTTTGTTGCGCTCCAGTGCAGCGAGCAGTTGGCGCAGGGTCGCCTGGGCGCCTTCGCGAATCTGCTCGTTGGTGGCGTCCTTGATGATCAGGCCCGCCTCCAGGCTGTCTGCCACCGGAAGCAAACTTTCAGCAAAAGCCTCGACCGCGAACTTGCGCGACTTTGAGATTTCGTCATCGGCACGGCGCCGGGCGTTGTCGGCCTCGGCCTTGGCACGCAGGTACTGGTCGGCGAGTTCGGCGCTTTTGGCTTGCAGCTCAGCCAGGTCGGCTTGCGCTTTTGCCAACGCATCGCCCTCATAGGCGGCCTGTGCGGCGACCATTTCTTCAGTGCTCCGGTAATCGGAAGCGGGTGGGGTGTTTGGGTTTGGATTGGTTTCAGACATACGGATAAGGCAAATGTGAAATGCTAAACCCCTGACGTGGGGCCGAACACGAACAATTCAAGAGCGCATTAGTGCACGACGCGCCGACGGCAAGCTCGCTCGGGCGTAGATCCGGCAACTGGCGGCCGGTTCGGGCCGCGGGGTCAGCGCTTGGTGGCGCAGCAGGTCAGCCCGACAGGCCGAGCAGTTCGACGTCGAACTTCAAGGTGGCGTTGGGCGGAATGACACCACCGGCACCGCGTGCGCCGTAGCCCAGCGCCGCCGGGATGATCAGGGTGCGTGCGCCGCCCACCTGCATGCCGGCCACGCCTTCGTCCCAACCGCGAATGACCATACCGGCGCCGAGCGAAAACACAAACGGGTCGTTGCGGTCTTTGCTGGAGTCGAACTTGGCACCTTGGACGCCGTCGTTATAAAGCCAACCCGTGTAGTGAACGGTGACGCTTTGGCCCTTGGTTGCCTGCGCGCCAGAGCCGATCACAGTGTCTTCGTATTGAAGCCCGGAGGAGGTTGTTGTCATGATGGAGTCCTTGTTAGATGCAAAAAAGATAGCTGTATGCGCCCGTGCGACGGGGGCTACAGCCATTAATCTCTAAATAAATTTAGCAGATCAGAATATTCAAATGTCTTTCTTGGCTTGGGTGGCCGCCCATTTGGTGGCAAAGGCCGGCAGGTCGGCCAGGCGCTTGAGTAGATCGGCTCCCAGGGCTGTGACGACGTAGCCGTCATTGCCATGATCGAGCAGCCCGGCCGCGCGCATATTCTTGATACGGGTGTTCAGTGTGTTGGGGGTAATGGTGCCGACGCTGTCTTGCAGCAATCGAAAAGTCTGCGCATGACCATCCCGCAAGGCCCACAGAACCCGAATGGCATAACGCGACTCGAGAAGTTCAAGCAGTTGACCGATTGCGGCATTTTCTTTGGTACTCATGAGACAGCTCTCCTGTTGGCATTAATTAATTGACGGGCGTCTTAAACTGGCGAAAGTCATCGTCATTTGATGGCCTTGGTTACCCGGCGCGAGTCGAAACTATAGCGCAGATTGAAGTCTGCTACATGTTTCATAGCTGTCATCCGCTTTGGTGCCCCGGTCACAGCGCGTTTCCTCCTCATTTTCCCGTGGCTTTTTCTTGTCAGGGGCAAGGGGAACTGCTAAGGTGATTCTGTTGAACGGTTGATGTCTGGCATTTTTTGGGAGGATTTATGGTTATCAATTTTGAACAGGTGCACAACTATTACGAACGGCTGGTGTTTGAGGCAGTCGCCCAGCAGGCCGAGGCGCACCCGGATTTCACGTCCGACATGCTGGCTGATGTGGCCTGTGTCGCATTGAACCGTTTGCCCGCGCGTTATGTCAGGCACGATGTGGACATGATGTTCTATCTGACTGAGCATGAACGCCATGCCATCGAACAATCCATGGCCGAAGGGCTGAATTTTGCTTTTGGATTTGTGGGCGATCGGGTTGCCAAGCGCCAGGCGTTGGGTTGACCCTTCTGTTGCTTGACGTGTGACGGGCTCAAGGTTGTAGGTCTGGATTCTTTGACGCTTTCCGGGTATGGGGCGCCTGTTGGACCGTGTTGTTTCCGGAGAGGGTAAAATCCGCGCTATTGTTTTGATTGCTTCCGGCCCCATTGCGCCAGGTAAACGCCCTTGACTGCACTTGGCCTCAGGGGAAACCGCGGGGTTTGGGTGTTGGCCTGATCCCTGAAATGTGCTGCAGCGCAATAAAGCTATTTCAGCTTAGATCTGAGCCAAAGGGAACCACATGCCATCCAAAAAAGCCGCTGAGACCAATGTCGCCCAGCGCATTATTAAGAAATACCCGAACCGGCGCCTCTACGACACCGACACGTCAAGTTACATCACCCTGGCCCAAGTCAAACGCCTGGTGATGGAGAGTGAGCCCTTTGTCGTGATCGATGTGAAAACCGGCGAAGACCTGACGCGCAGCATTCTGCTGCAAATCATTCTGGAAGAGGAGTCCAATGACTCTCCCATGTTCACCGCGCCGGTGCTGGCCAGTGTGATCCGTTTTTATGGCCATGCGATGCAGGGTTTTATGGGCGGCTACCTGGAAAAAAACATGCAGCAGCTGATGGACGTCCAGGCCAAATTTGCAGAGCAAAGCAAAGGGTTGTCACCAGAAATGTGGACACAATTCATGGCCTTGCAGTCGCCGGTGCTGCAGGGCATGTTGGGCGGAAAACTGGAGCAATCCAAGAACCTGTTCGAACAAATGCAGGAACAGATGCAAAAGCAGACCGGCCAGATGCTGGGCGCTTTTGGTATAAAACGCTGAGCTACCTGCGATTGTTGGGACTAACTATTTATTTATGAGCGAAGTTATTACAAAAAGCAATACGGCACCCAAAGTCGGTTTCGTCAGCCTGGGTTGCGCCAAGGCGCTGACCGATTCCGAACTGATCCTCACGCAGTTGAGTGCCGAGGGTTATCAAACCTCCAAGACATTTCAGGGGGCCGATCTGGTGATCGTCAACACCTGTGGTTTCATCGACGATGCGGTCAAGGAGAGCCTGGACACCATTGGTGAGGCACTCGCCGCAAACGGCCGGGTGATTGTCACCGGTTGCCTGGGCGCCAAATCCACTGAGGGCGGTGGCAACCTGGTGCGCCAAATGCACCCCAGCGTGCTGGCCGTGACCGGCCCCCAGGCCACGCAGGAGGTGATGGACGCCGTGCACGCCAACCTGCCCAAGCCGCACGACCCGTTTGTTGACCTGGTGCCCAATGCGTTTGGGGTGGCGGGCATCAAGCTCACACCGCGCCATTACGCCTACATCAAGATCAGTGAAGGCTGCAACCACCGCTGCACGTTTTGCATCATTCCGTCCATGCGTGGTGATCTGGTGTCGCGCCCGATTGGTGACGTGCTGAAAGAAGCACGCGCCCTGTTTGAAGGCGGTGTGAAAGAGTTGCTGGTGATCAGTCAGGACACGTCGGCGTATGGCGTGGATGTCAAATACCGTACCGGCTTCTGGGACGGCAAACCGATCAAGACCCGTCTGCTGGAACTCGCTACCGCGCTGGGCGAGATGGCGCAGCCGTATGGTGCCTGGGTACGTTTGCACTATGTCTACCCGTACCCGAGCGTCGATGATCTGTTGCCCTTGATGGCCACAGGCAAAGTGTTGCCCTACCTGGATGTGCCGCTGCAACACAGCCATCCGGATGTGCTCAAGCGCATGAAACGCCCGGCCAGCGGTGAGAAAAATCTGGAACGCATCCAGCGCTGGCGTGAACTCTGTCCCGACATTGTGGTTCGCAGTACCTTCATCGTGGGCTTTCCCGGTGAAACGGAAGAAGAATTCTCGCATCTGCTCGATTTCATGCGTGAGGCGCAAATTGACCGGGCCGGTTGTTTCGCCTACAGCCCGGTGCAGGGCGCTGTTGCCAATGAGCTTGGCGGTATGTTGCCGATTGAACTGCGTGAAGAGCGGCGCGCACGCTTCATGGCAGTGGCGGAGGCGGTGTCAAGCGCCAAACTGCGGCAGCGCATTGGCAGCACGATGCAGATTCTCATCGATTCGGCGCCGGGTTTGGGCAAAAAAGGCGGCGTGGGTCGCTCCTATGCCGATGCGCCTGAGATTGATGGTGTGGTGAAACTGCTGCCACCGGAGAAAATCAGCAAGACTTTGCGAGTTGGTGAATTTACCAAAGCGCGCATTGTCGGCGCCCAGGGGCACGATCTCGTGGCCCAGCCGTTTTAAGATTCAACGCTTGGAACATTTCAGGACAAACCAGGCGCCACTGCCCACGTGGCGGCTTTTGGTCAAAAAAAAACCAGAAACCTTGTTAAAAGATTTCTGGATTTCATTAATATTGGTGCCCGGAAGAGGACTCGAACCTCCACACCTTTCGGCACACGGACCTGAACCGTGCGCGTCTACCAATTCCGCCATCCGGGCATTTCAGGAAAGAGAGTTATTGTATCAAGAATATTAGCCAACCCAGCGGCTTGCTGGACGAAATTGAAGGAACTGTGCTGGGTCACCGTGACGGTCATGGGTTTGTGACCCGTGCTGACGGCCAACCCGACATCTATCTGCCCCCCAACGAGATGCGTGCCGTGTTGCACAAGGACCGGGTCAAGGTGCGCATTGTGCGCAGTGACCGCAAGGGTCGCCCCGAAGGTCGCGTGCTTGAGATCATCGAGAGAACCAGTAAGACGATCATCGGGCGCTTGCTGCAGGAAAGCGGCATCTGGATTGTGGTGCCGGAAGACAAATGCTACGGGCAGGATGTCTTGATTCCAAAAGCGGCGACTGGCCTGGCCAAGACCGGCCAAGTGGTGGTGGTTGAGTTGACTGAGCCACCGTCCTTGTACGGCCAGCCGGTCGGACGCATCAAGGAGGTGCTCGGTGAGGTCGATGACCCTGGCATGGAGATAGAAATTGCGGTGCGCAAATACAGTGTGCCGCATGAATTCTCCGACGCCTGTATTGCGTTGGCGCGCACCCTGCCGGACCAGGTGCGTCCGCAGGACAAGAAGCACCGGGTGGATCTGACCGACGTGCCCTTGGTCACGATCGACGGCGAAGATGCGCGTGATTTTGACGATGCGGTCTACTGCGAGCCGGTGAAAATCGGCAAAGGCAAAACAGCTGTAGAGGGCTGGCGTTTGCTCGTCGCCATTGCGGACGTGAGTCATTACGTGGAGAACGGCTCGGCCATTGATATTGACGCCTATGAACGCGCCACCAGCGTGTATTTCCCGCGTCGTGTGATCCCGATGCTGCCGGAGAAATTGTCCAACGGACTGTGTTCGCTCAACCCGGAGGTCGAACGCCTGTGCATGGTGTGTGACATGATGGTCAGCGCGGACGGCGAGGTCACGGCTTACCAGTTTTACCCGGCGGTGATGTGGAGCCACGCCCGCTTTACCTACACCGAGGTGGCCGCGATCCTGGCCAACACGCGCGGGCCCGAGGCCCTCAAGCGCCAGGAGCGGGTGCCCGATCTGATCAATCTGCACGACGTTTATCGGGCTTTGCTGCAGGCGCGCGCACGCCGCGGCGCGGTCGATTTTGAAACGGTTGAGACGCAGATCGTGTGCGACGAGAGCGGACGCATTGAGAAAATCATCCCGCGCACACGCAACGATGCCCACAAGATTGTCGAAGAAGCGATGCTGGCCGCTAACGTTTGCAGCGCTGATTTCATAGCGCAGAGCAAGCATGCAGGCTTGTTTCGGGTGCATGAAGGCCCGACCCCCGAGAAAAAAGAAATTCTGCGCAACTACCTCAAAGTCACGGGCGTGGGTTTGTCCATCAGTGACAATCCCTCGCCGGGCGAGTTCCAGGCCATTGCCAACGCCACCAAAGACCGGCCCGACGCCCAGCAGATTCACTCCATGTTGCTGCGCTCGATGCAGCAGGCGATTTACACGCCGGTCAACGAGGGGCATTTCGGCTTGGCCTTTGATGCCTACACCCATTTCACCAGCCCGATCCGACGTTACCCTGATTTGCTGGTGCACCGGGTCATCAAGGCGATCTTGGCCAAGACCAAATACCAGTTGCCGGTGCTGCCGCTGCCGGGTGAGGCGCACGCCAAGCTGTCACGGCGGCTCGAAAAAGGCCTCGCCGCCCGCGTGGCCGAGCCGGGGCAAAAGCCGAAAAAATTGAGTATTGATACCCAGGCTTGGCAAGCCGCTGGCCTGCATTGCAGCGCCAACGAGCGCCGCGCCGACGAGGCCAGCCGCGACGTCGAAGCCTGGCTCAAGTGCAAGTACATGCGCGAGCACCTGGGCGAGGAATACTGGGGGGTGGTCAGTTCCGTGACCAGTTTCGGTATTTTTGTCACACTGGACGCCATGTATGTCGAAGGACTGGTGCACATCACCGAACTCGGGGGCGACTACTTCAAGTTCGATGAGATGCGCCAGGAGTTGCGCGGCGAGCGCACCGGTATGCGCTACGCCATTGGCACCCGGCTGCAGGTGCAGGTCAGCCGGGTCGACCTGGATGGGCGCCGCATTGATTTCCGGCTGATTCACGAGGGGGAAGGCACGGTTTCACGGGGCGGCAAAGACAAAGAGTTGTCGCGCGCCGCTGGCAGCCGTGACGCGACCGCTGGCGAGTCAGCAAGCGCAACAGGCAAGCGCTCCTCGCGGAAAATATCAGAGCCCGATGCGCGCTCGCCAAAAACCGCCAGCAAAAGCAAGAGCACGAGCAAGGACCCAGGCCGCAAGCCACGTCGACGCTCCTGATCTGCGTTCACTTTTTTTTTCACACAAGCAACCGATATGACTTCAAATTCAAAAATAGCCATCGTCACCGGCGCAGGCAGCGGCATTGGCAAAGCAGTGGTGCTGGCGCTTCTCAAGGACGGACACCGTGTGGTGCTGGCAGGACGGCGCCCCGAGCCACTGGCCGACGTGATTGCATTGGGTGCGGCGCCACAGCGCTCGCTGGCGGTTCCGACCGATGTCTCGGACGCTGATTCTGTGAAGGCGCTGTTTGACGCCGCAGTGAGCGCATTCGGGCGGGTCGATGTGCTGTTCAACAATGCCGGCGTCAATGCACCCGGTATTGCCCTGGAAGACCTGACACTGGCGCAGTGGAAAAATGTGGTCGATATCAACCTCACCGGCATGTTTTTGTGCATTCAGCAGGCGTTTCGCGTGATGAAAGCACAGACGCCACGCGGCGGGCGCATCATCAACAACGGGTCGATTTCTGCCACGACGCCGCGCCCCAATTCAATTGCCTACACCGCGACCAAGCACGCCGTCACCGGCCTGACCAAGGCGGCGTCACTCGATGGCCGGAAATACGACATTGCCGTCGGTCAGATTGACATTGGCAACGCCGCCACCGAGATGGCGCAGCGCATGGCGACCGGCATTGTGCAGGCCAATGGTGAGATGGCGATTGAACCCTTGATGGATGTGGCCATCGTCGGCCAGTCGGTGCTGTACATGGCCAATTTGCCGCTGGAAGCCAATGTGATGTTCCACACCGTGATGGCGACCAAAATGCCGTTTGCCGGGCGCGGCTAGGTTTTATATAGGAAATCGGTCTCTAGCCCGCATGTGGACTGTGTCAGTAGCTACTGTTTTTATAGTATTCTAGTTTTCTTTGGCAGGATCACCCGGAACACCGTCCCCAGTCCCAATTCGCTCTTGACTTCAATGCGTCCGTCGTGTTTTTTGACAATACCGTAAGCCAGTGAAAGCCCCAGCCCGGTGCCTTGGCCGACCGGTTTGGTCGTGAAAAACGGCTCAAAAATCCGGGACAGATGCTCCGGCTTGATGCCGCGGCCGCTGTCTTGCACTTCCACCCACACACAGGCGTCGTCGTGCCCGGTGCGGACGGCAATGGTGCCACGCCCTTCAATGGCGTGCGAGGCGTTGATCAACAGGTTCATGAACACCTGGTTAAGCTGAAAAGCAAAGCATTCGACTTGCGGAATACCTGCAAACTCCTTGATCACCTCGGCCTTGTACTTGAGCTCATTCCAGACCACGCGCAAGGTGCTCTCCAGCCCGGCCTCCAGGTCGGCCCACTGGCGCTCCGATTCATCCACATGAGAAAAATCTTTCAAGTCCTGCACGATGCGCGTGACGCGCTTGAGCCCGTCCAGCGATTCGACGAGCAAGTTGGCCACGTCTTCGCGCAGGAACTCGGCATCAATGTCCGCTTTTACCTGGCTTATCTCTTGCATTGCTGCCCCAGGGAGGGCTCCCTCGGCCTTCTCGTAGACCGACAGCAGCCTGAGCATGTCGGTGACATAGCGCTGTAAGGAGCCCAGATTGGAGTTGACAAAGCCCACCGGATTGTTGATTTCATGCGCTACCCCGGCCGCCAGTTGACCGATAGACGCCATGCGCTCCGATTGCAGCAGCTGGTTTTGCGCCTCTTCCAGTCGCTTGATCAAAATGGCCTGGCGCTCCTTTTCTTGCTGCAGCGTCTCATTGACGGTATTCAAGTCGGCTGTTCGGGATTGCACTCTTTGTTCCAGCAGGTCGCGCGATTCACGCAAGGCGGCTTCGGCCAGCGTGCGCTGGGTGATGTCCTGAAAACCAAACACGCGCCCTATGATCTGCTCACCCAGGTACTGTGGACGCGAGCTGACCTCGAACACGCGACCGTCCTGGTGGTGCAGCAGGTCTTCGGTCTCACGCTGGTCCACGATTGCACTCAATCGGGTGTGAAGCAACTCGGACTCGATCACACGCCCGGCCACAAAACCGAGAATGCGCGCATCGTCATGCGAGTCGAGCAGATCGTCAGAAACCTCCCACATCCTGCCAAACAGCCGGTTCATGCTCTCGATCTGTCCCTGCCAGCCAATGACCAGGATGCCATTGCCGGTGGACTCCAGCGTGGCACGCAACTGCGACAAGGTGTGCGCCAGCGCGTCCTGCGCCTTGCGCTCATCTCTTGTCTGCACGGCCTGCACCAGCAACAGGGGTGCCCCCTGATAGTTGAGCAGCCGAATTGACTTGCTGACCGGAAGCAGCTCGCCATCCGCGCGGCGATACAGCCCCTCCTGACTCTGTACTTCAAGATACTGGCCAGCTCGAACATCTTCCCAATAAAACACATCCTGTAGCGCACTCTCGACCTCGGTGATCGCCAAGCCCTGCAACTGTGCCAGCGAGTAGTTCAGTGTCTTGACCACCGACGCGTTGGCCATCATGATCTGCAGTGTGACCGGGTTGACCAAAAGCGCCATCTCGGGGCTGTTGTCAAGCATCAGTCTGGCCAGCGAATTCATGGCGTGCCCGCCTGTGGCCGTGTGGACGATGCATCAAAGTAGTAGCTGACCCGTTTGCGCGGGCTCAAGTAGTTGTACACCTCTTGCGGCACTTGGGCCGGCCGGATGGCTTTCGCAATGTTGACCTCGGTCTCACGCTCCATGTCAAGCAAAATCGCGTCATCCTTGGCTACCTCGGCGTCATACACCATCAGCGTGGGCTTCATGGGGCGTGCCGTGTTCACGGTTACCACCATGCCAATGGCGCCGTTGGACAGCTGCACGATCGTACCTGGCGGATACACACCCAGACAGCGAATGAAAACCTGCAGCAGCTTGGGGTCGAACTTGCTGCGTAATTTGGCAAACATGAGGGACAGTGCTTCATGCGGCGTCAGCGCGTCGGCGATGGCCGACGGGTTGCACAACTCATCGTAGTAATTGGCAATGACCACAATGCGCGACAGCAAGCTGGTCGATTCGCCTTTGAGTTTGGCCGGATAGCCGGCGCCGTCAAACAACTCGTGATGCTCCCGGATGGTCGCCAGCGCCGCCGGTGCCAGACCCATGCGCTGACCCATCTCCACGCCAAACTGGCAGTGCATTTCATAGAAACTACGCTCGGCTTGCGTCAGCGCTTCGGTTTTTCGCAGAATCTTGTCAGGCACTTCTTTGCGCCCAATATCATGCAGCAGCGCCCCGACGCCGAGCACGCCCACGACCGCCACCGGCAGTTTGATATCGCGCGCCATCATGATCGACAGCATGGTGACGTTGAGCGAATGCAGGTACAGCTCGTCGCCCCCCAACTTGTCGCCCATGACCTGAATCGCGAGTTCAGGAGCACTGAGGATCGAATCGGTCATCTGACCGATGAGCAAGGTGGCCTGCTGCGCGGCCTCAAGCGGTCGGCTGTACAGGTTCTTCTCGATGTCGCGAATGGTCCTGGCCGTGTCGATGAAAGCTTTTTCTATGCGCTCGGTGTCCTGCCTTCGCAGCCGCATCTGCGCCATCATGGCCCGCTTGGCCAGCATGATCGGGGATAGCTCTGGCGCAGTGCTGGCGGGGGTTAGCGCAGGGGCGTTGAGGTCGGGCGCGAGCGGCTCGACCATCTGGGCAGGGGCACTGCCCTCGCTCAGCTCCGAGCTAAAGCGCACCGTTTTCAGACCCAGGCTGCGGATCAGCGTGATTTGTTCTTCGGACTTGATCTTGAAATGGCTAAACGCGAACGGATGCTCAAACCACTTCAAGTCGAGATGGACGTACAGCCCCACGCGAAGCTGGTCCACGGAGATATTGCGGTTGGCCGTGGCGTTCAAACCAGGCTCCTGATCGCTTTGTCACAACCCAAGCCACGGGTAAAAACCAGGCATTGACGGGCTGGTCCAAAAATCTGACGCTTGTTTGTGTACCGGATGTTCATTCAGAAAATTCCTGCTCAGGATGCTCTGTCCACGCGAATGTAGGCGGTCAGTTCCATGCCGCCTGACTTTTCAAAAGTGATGATCTTGCCGATCATGCGTTGATCGAACACATGCTCTGCCGACAACATCAACAAGCCGCTCGGTGCGATGAGATCGCGTGCCAGCACCATGCCTGCTTTCAGGTTACACGCTTTGACCATCATTTCAGCAAAGTTTTCCTTGCCAGCGGCTTGCCGTGACACGCCACTGAGCACTTCCAGGAAGGCGCTCACCACCTCCGGGTCATAGCGCTGCCCGCTGCTACGGACAATCAGAATTTTGGCTTCTTCCGGTTTCAGACGGCTGTGCGTCAGCGTGCCGATTTGCATGTTGTCGTAGTCACTGGCCAGCGACAAAATCCGGGTTCCAATGGGTATGTTTGGCCCGACGAGCCGGGTCGGGAAGCCGGTGCCATCAAAGCGTTCAAACTGTGCTGTGATGATGTCGGAGGCAGCGCGCAATTCGGTCAGCGGCAGCAGCAACTGCTCGGCTTGCACCGTGTGCTTGCGGTAGGCGTCCAACTGTTCTGGTTTCATCATTGCCACCGGCGTGTTGAGCAGTTCGTCGGCAAACCCCACTTTTCCAATTTCGTGCAGCAAGCCAGCGACAAAAATGTCTTGCACCAGCTTGCCATCGAGTTGGAGTTTGGTGGCCATGCGCCGCGCCAGATCAGCCACCCGACGCGAGTGCCCGGCCAGGTTACCGCCACGCATTTCCATCAAGGTGGAGAACACTTTGATCGACGTGACGAAACTGCTTTTCAGTCTTTCATTGGCGCTTTGCAGTGACTCGTTGGCGACCCTGAGTTCAGTGGTGCGCGCTTCAACCTTGGCTTCCAGGCTCGCGTTGATGGTCTTGAGTTCTTCGTTCTGGCGGGTGGTCAGCGCTTCCAGGCGCTTCTTCTCGTGCTCCAGTGCTTGACGTTCCAGCGCCTGGCGCACGATCAGTACGATGTCGTTGTCGTCCCACGGTTTGGTGATGTAGCGGTAAATCTCACCCCGATTGATGGCCTCGATGATGGCGTCGATGTCGGAATGACCAGTCAGCAGCAGGCGTACCGTGTCGGGCCAGCGTACGCGCACCCGTGCCAAAAATTGGGCACCATCCATCTCTGGCATGCGCATGTCAGAGATGACCAGGTCAACGGTCTGCGTCTCCAGCAGCGCCAGGGCGGCCTGGCCCCCTTCGGCGGACAATACCTGCCATCCTTTGCCACGAAACAGCCGTTTGAGCGCCGACAGAATGTTGGGCTCATCGTCGACGCACAAAATTGTGGGCAGCAGCGCTGCACGGGCGCCGGGTGCCGTGGTGCTGTTGTCCGTCATGTTGCGTTGGCTCCATTGGCTGCTGGCGTGGCGGGCTGCTTGAGTGGTAGCGTGACGCGAATGGTGCTGCCTTTGCCCATTTCAGTTTGAACTTCGATGCTGCCATGATGTTTTTGCACAACGCCATATGACAACGATAACCCCAGGCCGGTGCCTTTGCCGACCGGTTTGGTGGTGTAGAACGGGTCAAAGATGCGCGGCAAAACATCCTTCTGGATGCCACTGCCGTCATCAATCACCTCCAGCCAGACCTTGTCATCGGCCACACCGGTGCGCACTGTGATCTTGCCGCGCTCAGTGCCCATGGCTTGCGCCGCATTAAGCACCAGATTCATTACCACCTGGTTGATCTGCGAGGGCATGCATTGCACCTCGGGCAGGTCGGCATAGTCTTTGACCAAATCGGCCTTGTACTTGATCTCGTTATTGATCACATTGAGCGTTGAGTCAATACCCTGGTTCATGTCGGAAAATTGCCAATCGGGGTTGCTGTCCACGTGCGAAAAATCTTTCAGGTCCTGCACGATTTTTCGCACCCGCACGATGCCTTCTTTGGACTCCTGCATTAATACCGGAATATCTTCTTTCAGAAACGCCAGTTCAATTTCTTCGCGCTTGGCCTGAAGCTCTTGCAGGGTTTGTGGTGTGTGGCATGAAGCTTCTGCTTTTTCATAAGCGTCCAGCATGGCGAACAGTTGTGTCAGGTAGTTCTCCAGCGTGCCAAAGTTGGAAAAAATGTAGCCAATCGGGTTATTGATTTCACGCGCAATACCAGCGGCCAGTTGGCCAATGGAGGCCAGCTTTTCAGATTGAATCAGATGTTCCTTGACGGCTGACAACTTGACATTGAGGGCGTTGAGTTCGTCATTGCGGTCCAGCAGTCCGCGTTCTGCAGTTTCGCGACGTTTGACATCATCGCGCAGGGTGCGATTAACCTGCGCCAACTGCGCGGTGCGCTGCTCGACCATCTGTTCGACTTCGAGCTGCGCCTTCATCAACGCGGCTTCCGCCACTTTTCGCTCGGTAATGTCTTGCAAGGTTTCAATTGCGCCCACCAGTTCGCCCTGCTGGTTTCGAATCGGCGCCGCGGTGAAGAACAACCATCGCCCGGTGCTGCTCAAGCTGGAAAAAAAGGCCTCGGCCTCGTAGGCATCGACGACTGCCAGTGAACCGCGATAGGTACTCTGGTACAGATCGTCGACGGCCTTTTGCATGACGCCATCGACGATCAGGTCGGCCATCATGGGCCGGTCATGCCCATGAAAAACACGACCAATGCCTTTGCGTCCTACCACTTGGTCCGCGGTGACCCCCAGGGTCATGGCGCAGGCGTGATTGAAATGGGTGACTACATGGTTCGAGTCGATCACGAAGGTCGGGACCGGACTGGCATTAAAAAAAATGGCTTGATCGACGTCGGCAAGGCCTTTTGCTGCCGTCGCATTTGCTGGGATTGGACTATTCATCAGCTTGAGTCCTCAGCCGTTTAAAAGCAGACTGGTGGCGTTGAATTGTTGCTCGACGCTTGCAAACACCTGCAGCAGGGTCGCTTCATCCAGACCCAATTGTTCCCACAGACCCAGCGGCACAGGTGCAACCAGATCGTCGGCGTCCATCGACAAGTCCAGCGCATGGGCAATGGCGTCAGCGGCCATCACCACCAGCGAGAGGGCTTGCATGCCAAGGCTGCTGGGCGCATGGTGCTCGGCCAGCGCTTGTTGCATGGTCAGCGGGAATTTCCAGTGTTGCGTCAGCGCGTGGCCCACCTGCGCGTGGTCAAGGCCCAGTACGGCGTGTTCGGCATCCAGCAGATGGCAATCATGCTCAGCCCGGTACCTCATGGTGGCCTGGTACTGCGGTTGAAACTGCGTTACCAACACCAAGCGTCCAATGTCGTGCAGCAGGCCTGCGGTGTAGGCCTGGTCCGGGTTGAGATTGAGATGGGGAGCCAGTTCCCGGGCGCACACGGCAACCGCAATGGCGTGACGCCAGAACGGGGCGAAATTGAAGCTGTTGCCCGGGTTGGCGGAGAAGTTGCCAATCAGGGCGGAGGTGGTGGCCAGGCTGCGTACCGTTCTGAAACCCAGCATGGCAATGGCCTCCTGGATGGTGGTGACCTGGCGCGTCATGCCATAAAAGGATGAATTCGCAAGGCGCAATATTTTGGCAGTCAACGCCTGATCCATTGCGATCTTTTCCGCCAGCGCCTCAATGTTGGCGTCGTCCTGGCCCATGCTCGCCAACAACTCCATCACCACCACCGGCAGCGATGGCAGGTTGTGGATTCTTCCCAGCACGTCGTCCATCACGATGTGGTTCATGGCAAGGCAACCCCCCGGTAGCGCGCCATGAGCGCAAGCAGGTAGCGCCCCTCTGCGTTGTTGCCAGCCAGCCGAAATAATCGTTTCAACCGGTCTTGTCGCTGCAAATCGCTCATGCAACAGGCCCGGTATGAATCAAGGTGACTATTTTGCCCCTGGAGCGCGAGCGGAGGCCCATGGGGTTCCACTTGACCAGGTAGCGGGTGTCGTCAATCAGCAGCTCGCAGGGCATGCCTTCAGCGGTAGCGGCGATGGCTGCATCAACGGTGGGTAGTGCTTGCGCAAGTTCAACGCCGAGCAACGCGCCAGCGTCTGCGAACCGGTGCTCGGCGGCAACATTTACAAATGCAATCAAGCCTTCGTCGTCCACCCCAATCACTGGCAGCGGCATGTGCTGCAAGGCCTCACGCGCAATCGCCAGGCTGGTTTCGTCGCGTTCAATCTGGTGGCGCTTGTTTTGCAGGATGTCGCCGAGTTGCCGATTGGCAGCAATCAACTCCTGGTTGGTGGTGCGAATCTTGATGTCGAGCTGGCGGTTTTCCTCCAGCAACTCCTTGTATTCAAAGGCCTTGTTGATGTGCTCGCGCAGCGGCTCATCCTCCCACGGCTTGGTCAAAAAGCGGTAGACGGCGCCTTCATTGATGGCATCCGTCACCGACTGCAACTCGGTGTAGCCTGACAGCACGATGCGAATCGTGTCAGGGTACAGCGCTTTGGCGGCGCGCAAGAACTCCACCCCGGTCATGCCCGGCATGCGCTGGTCCGAGATGATCAGATCAACCTTTTGTTTGGACAACAACTCCAGCCCCTGCGCGCCACTGTTGGCGGTCAGAATGACATGGCCATCGCGCCTGAACAGGCGCTTGAGCGAGGCCAGGATGTTGGGCTCGTCGTCCACCAGCAGCAGTGTGCGTTGCGGCTTTTGCAGGCGCAGCAGATGGGGCGGTAATTGTCGGCCTTCAGCGAAAAGCTCTTCGATAGCCTGGGTGGAAATCGGCTTGGAGAAGAAATAACCCTGAATTTCGTCACAGACATGGGTGCGCAGCATCTCGCACTGGGCTTCGGTTTCCACGCCCTCGGCAATGACCTTCAAGCCCAGACCATGGGCCATGGAGATGATCACCTTCGCGATCACTGCGTCGCTTTGGTTGGTGGTGATGTCGCGCACAAAAGACTGGTCGATCTTGACCTTGTCAAAGGGGAAGCGCTTGAGGTAGCTCAGTGATGAGTAACCCGTGCCAAAATCGTCCAGCGAGAGTTTCACGCCCAAGCTCTTGAATTCCCTGAGCGTGGCCTCGCTGCGAGGAACATCATCCATCAGCGCACCCTCGGTCACTTCGAGGTAAATAAGCAGGGGATCGACCTGCGACTCGGACATGGCACTTTTCACCTGGGCAATCAAATCGGGATCACGAAACTGCAGGGGCGAGACGTTGACCGCTACGGGCGGGACCTTGATGCCCTTGTCCAGCCAAGCGCGAATGTCGCTACAGGCGCGCCGTAAAACCCACTCGCCAATGCCCTTGATCAAGCCCGATTCCTCGGCCAGTGGAATGAACTGGACAGGCGAGACCGAACCCAACTCGGGGTGGTGCCAGCGCAGCAGCGCCTCCAGGCCGCTGATCTGTCCGGTCTGCAGGTCTACCAGTGGCTGATAGAGCAGTTGCAGTTGGTCGAGCGCGGCGGCATGGCGCAAGGCCTTGGTCATGTGATCGCGGGCGAGCAGCTGCTGGTACATGTCGTCGCTGTAGAACTCAAAGGTGTCGCGCCCATTGGCTTGGGCGCGGTGCAGGGCAAGTTCCACGGCCTTGAGCAGCGCGTCGAAGTCGCTTCCGTTGTCGGGGTACCTGGCGATGCCGATGGAGGCGGTCAGGGTTAGCTCGTGGCCTCCCAGTTGGTAGGGCTGGGCCATTGTCCACAGCAGTTCGGTGGCTAGGTGTGCGGCGCCTGCCGCTGGCGTGTCCGGTAGCACCAGAACAAACTCATTTCCACCCAAGCGGGCCACGGTGTCCTGGGCGCGTACCGAGTTACCGAGCCGTTTGGCTACTTCCACCAGCAGCTCGTCGCCGATGTGGTGTCCCAGGGTGTCGGTGACTCTCTTGAAGTGGTCAATACCCACCAACATCATGGTCAGGGGCGCGCTGGCGCGCTGCACCACATTGATGGAGTGCGTGGTACGGTCCTTCAGCAGAACGCGGTTGGGCAGGCCGGTGAGGGCGTCGAAATAAGACAGCCACTGGATGCGGTTTTCTGCGACCTTGGCATCGCTCAGGTCACTGAAGCTGCCGAGGTAATGCGTGATCTGCCCTTGCTCGTCGCGCATGGTGGAGATCGCCAGCCACGCGGGGTATTCAGTGCCATCTTTGCGGCGATCCCATATTTCGCCGGCCCAGTAGTCTTTGGTGTTGATGCTATCCCACATGGCACGGTAGAACCCCGGGCTGTGCCGTGTGGAAGACAAGGTGCGCGAGTTCTTGCCGAGCAGCTCAGCCTCGGTGTAGCCGCTGATTGCGGCAAAGGACTTGTTTGCCAAGACGATATTGCCCCGCGCATCGGAAATCGTGATGCCTTCGCGGCCCTGCGCGAATACCTGAGCGGCGAGTTTGATCTGCGTTTGTTGCTCTTTGAGCAAGGCTTCGGTCTGCTTGCGCTCGGTGATGTCTTGAATCATGCAGAGATGGTGTGGGCGAGCCTTATCGCCGACTTTCAAGGCTGCAATCGTCATGTTGATCCAAACGACCGTGGCATCCGGGTGAAGATAGCGTTTTTCCATCTGGAATCGGTTTATCTTTCCGGCATTCAACAGAGCCATATTTTCCAGGTCTGCCTGCACATCATCGGGGTGTGTGATTTGTAACCAATCAATATCCGCCAACTCTTCCATTGACCTTCCGGCAATCTCAGCGAAGCGCGGATTGACTTCGTAGATATGTCCTGCAAGCGAATCGATCAAGGCAATGCCCAAAGGCGCCTGCACAAACATGGTTTTGAAGCGCTCTTCGCTTACTCTGAGCGTCTGCTCTGCCTGCTTGCGCGCGGTGATGTCGCGCCCGATGATTGCCAATCCCTTGCGCTGCCCCTCGTTGCCGAACAGCGGTACCTTGCGCATCTCTATGATCGCGCGTCGACCATCTTCCCCTGCCACGATTTCTTCGCCTACCAGCAGCTTGCCTGCCTGCCAGGCCTTCTCATCGCTCGCCAGGCATCCCTCGTGCACGGCGCGCAATGCCGGATGCAGATCCGCCAATTCCATGTCGCTTTTACCCTGCCAGGGAATGTCGTGCAAGTGGAAAAGCTGTTTGGCGGGTTCATTCGTTACCAGCCAGCGCCCTTCGCCATCCTTTAGGAAAACTGAATCAGGGATGGCTCCAATTAATGCAGTCAGTTGCTCATTGCGGCGCCACTCGACGAGTTGCCGTTCGAGTTCGACTTGCTGGTTGCGCATCGGCCTGAAGATCAGGATATAGAGGGCGGGGGAAACGAGCGCGGTGAGCAGGATGGGATCGACGAAATGCCATGCGTTCAGAGACGATCCCTCTGTGACGGCTGAGATCAGCAGCATGATCAAAAGTTCCACCACCAGTATGATCAAACCGACCGCGATGACCACCCTCGTAGGGGTCTTCAAAAACAGGGTCAAGCTTTTCATATTGAGCGCCCCAATTCAGGTCGTTCGCCGGCGACGAGGCAGGCATCCAAGCCATGTTCTGAATGCGGTCGAAGGGATGGCAAAAGGCCGCAGCAAGGCTCGTACACAGGGGGAATGTAGCTGTCAGCATGACTTGTTCCTACTGGCGGGTTGCAGTGGGTGCAGCCAGATGAAGTCATAGCCGCCTTACTCCGTCCAGCTAAAACCATCAGCCATCTACCAAGTCGAAACTAATTGACAATTTTTGGGATTGCTCATGAATCTTGGCAAGACGCTTTTTACCCAGTTGATGGCGTTTGTGCCCCGGACCAGTTTTGCACGCGTCATGGCCTATGCGCAACTCACTTGGCGCGAGTTCTTGCGCGACATCGAGGCCACACGGGGCGCCAACGCCACCAGACTCTGCAGTATGGGATTGCGTCAAGCCGTGCGTTGCTCCACGTTGGCCGATGCCAACGAGCGAGCGCGGTTGAAAGAGATTCAAGTTCATACAGGTTCGCTTGGCGATGGCTTTGTTCCATCGGGGTTGATGCGGCTTCAACGATTTCGGACAGCGCAAGAATAGCGCATTTGCCAAGTTCGACTGGGCGTGTTCGCACCAGATTCGGAGCGGCATTCGCACTGAGTCAACACCTTTGCTGAATATTGATCGAGATCATTCGGACTATTTGTTATATAAAATAGGCCTCTAGCCCTTGTGTTGCTTGCACTTGTAGCTACTATTTGAATAGTAACTGCGACAAAGCGCCAGCCGTCAGGGGCTGCGCGCCTGGCCACTGATCGGCTGCCAGACCATGCTGGTAGACCGCCTGGCAGGCGGCATCGAAAACATCCAGGCCAGCGGCCAGGCGCGCGCCAATCAGACCCGCCAATACATCGCCCGTGCCGGCGGTGGCCAGACGGGCGTTGCCGGTGGGGTTGATGACAGGCGTCTGACCGGGCGCGGCAATCACGGTGCCCGAGCCTTTGAGTACCACGGTGCAGGCAAAGCGCTCGGCCAGTTGCCCGCAAGCGGCGAGGCGATCAGCCTGTACCCGTGCGGCGCTGCTGCCCAGCAGGCGTGCGGCTTCCAGTGGGTGCGGCGTTAACACCGTGGCGGCGTTGCGCAGGCTGCGCTCGGCTAGCAAGGCCTGTAGCTGGGTGTCAATAGCTATTGTATTTAAAGCATCTGCATCGATAACGACGGGGGCTGTGCTCGATAAAACCTTGGGAAGTTGGGCGCGCACAGCGTCGCCGCCACCACAGCCGCAGACCACCGTCATTGCGCACAGGTCAAGTGCATCGACCGGTCGGAACATCAGCTCGGGTTGGCTGGTGTCCACGCTCAGCGTGCCGCCGTCGAGCAAGCCGACAAAAACCCGGCCGGCGCCCGCGTGCAGCGCGCTTGAGGCCGCCAGCAGGGCCGCACCTGTCATGCCCGCTGCGCCGCCAATCACAGCGACATCGCCGTAGCTTCCTTTGTGCGAGGCATGCAGGCGCATGGCTGTGGGTGGCGCGCCTGCCAGCCAGGCCGTGGGCGCAACCGGTTGTTGCGCCAGGGCGTTGAGTTGGTTCACGTCGAGGTCGGCCAGCCAGACGCTGCCAGCGGCGTCGCGCCCATGCGCGGTGAACAGGCCAGGTTTGAGCGTGAGCAGGCTCAAGGTGTGGGTGGCTTGGACGCTCAGCTTCGTCACGGCGCCGGTGTCGGCGTGCAGGCCGGTGGGCACGTCCACCGCCAGCACCGCTTGCTGGCTGGCGTTGATCATTTGGATCCATGCGGCCATGCGGCCATCAGGTTCCCGCAGCTGGCTGCCGATGCTCAGCAAGGCATCGATGCACAGATCAAACTCGCTGGGCGGCGTCTGCGAGAACGTGACGCCGGCCGCCACCGCGCGCTGGTAAGACGCCGCAGCGTCCGGTGGCGCCTGCTCGGGGCTGCCGAGCCAGGTGAGCACCGGCTGCTTGCCCCAGCGCTGCAAGTGCAGGGCCGCTTCCAGCCCGTCGCCGCCGTTGTTGCCGGGGCCGCAAGCGATCCAGATGCGCTGGGCGTTCGGCGCAATGGCGAGCGCCAGTTGCGCCACGGCCAGCCCGGCGCGCTGCATCAGGGTGTGAGCGGGCAGGGCGGCCTGAGCCGTCTGCTCAATTCGGCGGGTGGCATCCAGGCCGAACAAGGCGTGGCGGGTTCGGAAGTCTATTTTTTGCATCGGTTCTAAAACTCGTAGGTTTCGCCCTCGCGCGCGAGTCGAACCTCGGGGCCACCGGCTGGCGACGGGTTGTCAAGCAGCACTTGGCGGAAAGCGGCTTCGAGAGCATCGTCGCTGCGGGTCGGTTCATGGTGCGTGCAAAACAGCATCTTGGCGCCAGCCGCCTTGGCGTACGCCATGCTGGAGTTGAAGGTGCCGTGGCCCCAGCCTTTTTTGGCCGGATATTCCGCTTCAGTGTAGGAGCTGTCGGCAATCAAGACATCGACGCCCTGCATGGCGCGCAGGATGCTGTCGTTTTTTTCATCAACAAACCCTTGATAGTCGGCGTAGCTCTCGTCGCCTGGTTCGTAGATGTTGAGCGGCGGCTCGTGGTCCCCGGTAAAAAACACCGACTTGCCGTTGGCCTCAATGCGGTAACCGAAGTCAATCACGGGGTGGTTCATGAGA
This sequence comes from Rhodoferax sp., assembly GCF_010365055.1. Lineage (GTDB taxonomy): Bacteria > Pseudomonadota > Gammaproteobacteria > Burkholderiales > Burkholderiaceae_C > Rhodoferax. The sequence goes on along the minus strand of NZ_JAAFHA010000001.1, from coordinate 37,488 downwards.
AAAGGTGTAACCGTGGCGGAGCCAATCTGGATACTCTGCTCGGGCGTGAGCGTGATGTATTCCATGCGAGCCTTCATCTCGGCCTCGCGCACCGGGAAATAGCTGTACTGCAGTTGCACCGCCATCACCTGTTCCACGCCCTTGCCCGACACCGGGTCAAAGGCGCCATGCAGGCGCAAGGTGTTGCCAGGAATGAAGTTGGGGATGAAAAACGGCAGGCCCTGAATGTGGTCCCAGTGCGAGTGGCTGATGAACACGTTGGCCGTGACCGGCAACTCGGCCAGCAGGGTCTGCGAGAGTGGAAAAATGCCGGTGCCGGCGTCCAGGATGATCAACTCGTTGTCGTCGGTGCGAATCTCGATGCAGGTGGTGTTGCCGCCATAGCGCACCGTGCTCGGGCCGGGTGAAGCAATGGAGCCGCGCACCCCCCAAAATCTGACTTTCATGCAGTGACCTCAAACTTTTGAAAATATTTTGGCTTCTTCCAGCAGGGGTGCCAAATCGCCCAAGGAGACAATCAGTTCATCCAAGGTGCCACCCAGCCTTTGCGCAACAGCGGGTGGCAATTGTTCGACGCAGCGGTTGCCGGCAAAGCCAAATTCGAGCCTCTTGCTGATCTGGTTGGCGGCAAAGACACAAGCAATCATCGGTGTGTCTTTGACCTCGGGGCCAAACTGACAGCGGATGGTTTCCACCAGCTCAGCCGGGAAACGCCACTTTTCGACCAGCATGGCGCCGACGACCGCGTGATCAGCACCGATCACGTCCCGCAGCGCCAGGTGCAGTGAGCTCTCGTTCCATTGGCTGGTTTCGAGCGCCTGGCGAAATTCGCTCGGCATGAACTGCGCGAACACCACCTTGCCAAAATCGTGCAGCAGGCCGGCAATGAAGCAGTCCATCGGGTCGGCGTCATCCAGACGCAAGGCCAGTTGCTTGGCAATCGCTGCCGTGGACAGCGAGTGAATCAGGTACTGCGCGCCGTCGAAACCGGCCGCATTGCTGGCGGGCAACATGCCGATGGCCGCGATGCTCAAGGCCAGGTTTTTGATGGTGTTAAAGCCCAGGTAAACCACCGCATGGTTGATCGAGGTGATCTGCTTGGGCAGGCTGTAGTAAGCCGAGTTGACCACGCGCAGCACTTTGACCGTGACCACCGGGTCTTTGTCAATGACTTGCACCAGATCCTTGGGTGAGCAGTTGACGTCGCGCGTGAGCTCCAGGATTTTCTGCACGCTTTTGGGAAACGCGGGCATGCCGTCGACAGCAGCGGCCAGTTTTAAAGAGAGTTCAGGGCTCATGCGGGAATTTTCCGTGACCGGGTAGGGTGTCAATGTAGCAGGCCCGATGACTGTCCTGTTTTAGCGACCCAGGCGCTCGATGCCGAGTCCGTTGAGGTCGAACTCAGGCGCCTTGCCTGCCATCAGGTCGGCCAAGGCTCGGGCGCAACCGCAACTCATGGCCCAACCGCTGGCACCCTGGCCCAGGTTCAGCCACAGGCCCGGTATACCGCTGGCACCCAACATCGGCGCGCCGTCGGGCAGCGTCGGGCGTGCGCCCTTCCATTCCTGCACGCCGCCTGACAGCTTGGCGGCGCCAGGGAACCAGTCGTGCAAGGCCTGGTACAGCGTTTGCAGCGCGTCGGCGCGCTTGTGCCCAGGCACCCCGCCGAGTTCGGCCAGGCCTGACACGCGCACCCGGTTGCCCAGGCGTGAAATAGCCACCTGGTGGCGTTGATCGACCACAGCACTGCGTGGTGCATTGAGCGGCTCGCGAATCGGGGCGCTGATCGAATAGCCATGCAGGGCGGCCAGCGCCAGCTTGATGCCCAGGCGCACAAGCAGGCGCGCCGAATTCGCCCCAGCGCAAATCACGGCGGCGTCAAAGGGGTAGGCGTTCGAGTCGCCGGCGACCGTGAGTGTGACACCGCTGGCGCTTTCGATGTGCGTCACCTCGGTGTTGAATGCGAATTCAACGCCACGGCGCTGGGACTCGTTCTTGAGCAGCAAGGCAAACTGGCGGCAGTTGGCGACTTCGGCATTGACGAGCGCAATGGCACCAAAAAATGGCGTGTCAGGACTCAAGGCGGGCTCGCTCTTGCGGGCCTCGAGTGCGCTCAGTTCCTTGAATTCCCGGCCCGTCTCACGCAGCCGTTGCAGGCCCGCTTGCATCATCTTGCTGTCCTGCTCGGTGCGCAGCAACAGCAGCAGGCCGTCACTGCGTTCATAGTCCAGTTTTAAATCCGCCGTGATCTGGTGCAAGCGCTCCTGGCTATAGCTGGCCAGGGTCTGCATCTGGGCTCGATTGACCTGAGCGCGGTCACTGCGGCGCGCGCGATGCCAGTTCCAGAACCAGGCCAGTTCGTGCGGGGCAATGGGCCAGCCCAGGCGGATGGGGGCAGGGCGGCTGAAAAAATGGCTGCGATCCCGGGTCGGCATACCGGGCGCCACGATGCCGGCATTGGCAAAGCTGGCTTCTTCGGCCGCGGCACCGCAACGCTCCAGCACGGTCACTTCGTGCCCATCACAGCTAAGCTCATAGGCCGTGGTGATGCCGATGATGCCGGCGCCAATAACTGCAATTTTCATGAAGCCCTTATTTCTAATTAACCTTGCGGGACAGACCGCAGCGACGCGGCGCTCTGTCCTCAACTGCCTATGTAATTGGCCTCTAGCCCCCGTGTAATAAACGCGAGTAGCTACTATTTTTATAGTATTTGTTCGATCTGGATCGCCAGGTTGAGCACGGTATCGTCGCGCAGCGCCCCGGCCCAGATCATGAGACCCACCGGTAACTCGTCGGGACCCTGGCATGGGAGCGACAGCGCGCAGCCATCGAACATGTTGACCACGCTGGGGTTGCGCAGCAGCAGGGCGTTGACGCGCAAAAAAGCAGCGTCGCGCTGCGTGCCTGGTGCCAGCTCTGCGATCGGCGGTGCCACGATGGGCACGGTGGGCGACAACACCGCGTCAAAGCCTTGCAGGGCGGCGGTCATCCGGCTGATCCAGCGTTGCCGCTCGCGCAGCAGCGTGAGGTAATCGTAGGCGCTCATGCTGGCGCCGCGCCGGATGCGGCTTGCCACGCGCGGGTCGTAGGCATCGCCTTTTTGTTCGAGCAAGGAGCGATGCCAAGCGTAACTCTCCGCCGCCGCGAAGCTGCCGGTGGCCTGCATGGACTGCAGTTGGCTGATCTCGGTCAGGTTGACTTCTTCAATCCGGGCCCCGGCCCGACGCAGGGTGGCCAGGGTGCGCTGCCAGGCGGTTGCTACGGTGGCGTCAAGGTCGTCCTGCATCAGGGTGCTGGCGACGGCCAGACGGTAGGCGCCTAAGGGTGCGGCGCTGCGCGTAACTTGGCGCTGGGCCAGCAGTTCGTGCGCCAGGATCGCGTCACGCACGCTGCGGGTCATGGCGCAGACTGTGTCAAGCGTGGTTGACAGCGGCAGGGCGCCGTCGGTTGGCACCAGGCGGGCGGTGCTTTTGAAGCCAACAATGCCGTTCAGAGCCGCCGGGATGCGGATCGAGCCGCCGGTGTCGCTTCCCAAACCAATAAAGGCTGCGCCGCTGGCCACTGACACGGCAGCGCCCGAGGATGAACCGCCGGGAATGAGCGGCAGGTCGATGCTGTGCGGGTTTGCCGGTGTGGCGAAGTGCGGGTTGGTGCCGACGCCCGAGAAGGCAAACTCCACCATGTGGGTGCGCCCCATGAGGGCAGCACCGGAGCGGCGCAAGCGCGCGACGGCGGGGCTGTCTCGCAAGGCGGGCGGGGAATCTCTCAGGACCACCGAGCCAGCGCAGGTGCGCTGTCCGGCCACATCAAACAGGTCCTTGATGGAAACGGCCAGGCCCGCCAGCGGCAAGTGCTCAATGTCAGGGGCGTTGGCGGTGGTGCGAGCCGCGTCAAAGGTGGTTTGCACGAAAGCATGTTGGCAGCGGGTCGATTGCGCGGCATCGATGGCGCGCTCAATTTCGCTGCTGGCCTGGGTTTGGCCGCAGCGCAAGCGCTGGCGTGTTGTGTGGAGGTCGGAAAGCATGGAATCGCAGGCTATAATCATCGGGCTTTGCTGGGTGGCCTAAGTGGCTATTTGGTGAGCAAATCAGCAAACCAGTTTCATCAAGGTGTTGCAATTCTGGCTGACGCATCAGAAGCGTCTTCAAGAGTGGCAAAAACGAACTGGATTTTAGACCTAACCTTTGGAATTAATTATGGCAATTACCATGCGCGAAATGCTGGAAGCCGGTGTCCATTTTGGCCATCAAACTCGCTTCTGGAACCCCAAAATGGCCCCGTTCATCTTCGGCCATCGCAACAAGATTCACATTATCAACCTGGAAAAATCGCTGCCGATGTTCCAGGAGGCTGCCAAGTTTGCCAGCCAGGTTTCCGCCCGCCGCGGCACCGTGCTGATGGTCGGCACCAAGCGCCAGGCCCGTGAGACCGTCGCCCTGGAAGCCCAGCGCGCCGGCGTGCCTTACGTCGACCAGCGTTGGCTCGGCGGCATGTTGACCAACTTCAAGACGGTCAAGACCTCGATCAAGCGCCTCAAAGACATGAAGATCCAGCAAGAAGCGGGTCTGGACAGCTTGAGCAAGAAAGAGCAACTCATGTTCGCGCGCGAACTGGCCAAGCTGGAACGCGACATTGGCGGCATTCAGGATATGACGACCTTGCCGGACGCGATTTTTGTGATTGACGTCGGTTTTCACAAAATTGCGATTGCCGAAGCCAAGAAGCTTGGCATTCCGCTGATTGCCGTGGTCGATACCAATCACTCACCCGAAGGCATTGATTACATCATTCCGGGTAACGATGACTCCTCCAAGGCGGTCATTTTGTATGCGCGCGGCATTGCCGATGCCATCATTGAAGGCCGCTCCAACGCGGTGGACGATGTGGTCAAGGCCGTCGCCGCCGCCGAGAGCGCTGATGAGTTTGTTGAAGTGAACGAAGCAGCTGCCTGAGCTGTCTGTCGCCCTTAAAAAGGGGGCTTGTCGGCCCCTTTTTTGAGTCCCCCTTTAAATAGTTGAACTGATGACGGAGAAAAAAATGGTTGCAATTACCGCGAGCATGGTGGCTGAACTGCGTGGCAAAACGGACGCGCCCATGATGGAGTGCAAACGTGCCTTGACCGAGGCGCAAGGCGACATGGCCAAGGCCGAAGAATTGCTGCGCGTCAAATTGGGCAGCAAAGCCGGCAAGGCCGCTGGTCGTATCACTGCCGAAGGCGTGATCACCAGTTACATGGACGGTGATGTGGGCGCGTTGCTTGAAGTTAACTGCGAAACCGATTTTGTCACCAAGAACGATAGCTTCTTGGCCCTGGCCAATGCGGCGGCGAAGCTGATCGCGCAGAACAATCCTGCTGACTTGGCGGCGCTGGCTGCCTTGCCGTATAGCCAGGATGGCTTTGGGCCAACACTGGAAGACGTGCGCAAGGGCCTGATCGGCAAGATCGGCGAGAACATGAGCTTTCGCCGCTTCAAGTGCTTTGCCTCAGGCGCCAAGCTGGCCACTTATTTGCACGGTACCCGCATTGGTGTCGTGGTTGAGTTTGAAGGTGACGCCACTGCTGCCAAGGACGTGGCCATGCACATCGCCGCGATGAAACCAGTGGCTTTGTCCGCTGCCGATGTCCCCGCTGATCTGGTCGCCAGGGAGCGTTCCGTGGCAGCTGCCAAAGCGGCTGAAGATGCGTCAGTGGCAACAGCGGCTGGCAAGCCGGTTCAATCAAGCGAGATCGTCGCCAAGCGGATCGAAGGCGGTGTGCAGAAATACCTCAAGGAAGTGTCTCTGTTTAACCAGTCGTTTGTGAAAAATGACAAACAGACGGTCGAGCAGATGCTCAAGGCCACTGGCACGACCGTGAAGGCGTTCACGCTGTATGTCGTGGGCGAAGGCATTGAGAAAAAGGTCGAGGATTTTGCCGCTGAAGTGGCCGCCCAACTGGCCGCTGTCAAACAGGCCGGCTGATTGCCATTCAACCCGCCGCAAAACGGGCTTTCTCAATAGACAAATTCAGCGCACGATCATCGGTCTGAATTTGGACTTACCCGCTCAAACGTCATCACATCAGGAGTTCATCATGTCCGTCGCCAAACCAGCCCACAAGCGTATTTTGCTCAAGCTGTCAGGCGAAGCCCTGATGGGCGATGACCCATTTGGTATTAACCGTGACACGATCGTGCGCATGGTCGACGAGATCGCCGAGGTGACCCGTCTGGGTGTGCAGTTGGCGGTGGTCATTGGCGGGGGCAATATCTTTCGGGGTGTGGCGGGCGGCTCGGTCGGGATGGACCGGGCCACGGCCGATTACATGGGCATGTTGGCTACCGTCATGAATGCCCTGGCCCTGGGTGACACCATGAACAAGGCGGGGTTGACGGCGCGCGTCATGTCGGCGATTGCGATTGAGCAGGTGGTGGAGCCCTATGTTCGCCCCAAGGCACTGCAATACCTGGAAGAAGGAAAAGTGGTGATTTTTGCCGCTGGCACCGGCAACCCGTTTTTCACCACCGATACCGCCGCGGCCTTGCGCGGCGCTGAAATCGGTGCCGAGGTGGTGCTCAAGGCGACCAAGGTCGATGGCGTTTACACCGCCGACCCAAAGTTAGACCCGAAGGCCACCCGCTACAGCAAAATCTCCTTCGATGACGCGATGGCGCAAAACCTGGGCATCATGGACGCTACCGCCTTTGCTCTGTGCCGTGATCAAAAGCTGCCGATCAAGGTGTTTTCTATCTTGAAACACGGCGCGCTCAAGCGTGTGGTGATGGGCGAAGACGAGGGCACGCTGGTTTATGCCTGACCGTGTCAAAATCGCATCCTTTTGAACAGTGCCCTTTGAATAGTCGAGTGAGGAAAAACCATGACGATTGCCGATATAAAAAACACGGTTGAAGGCAAGATGGACCAATCCATCGAAGCGTTTAAACACAACCTGACCAAGATTCGGACCGGCCGCGCCAACCCAGCGTTGCTGGACTCTGTGCACGTTGACTATTACGGCGCCATGCTGCCGATCAGCCAGGTGGCCAATGTGTCCTTGCTGGATGCTCGCACCATCAGTGTGCAACCCTGGGAAAAGGGCATGGGCGCCAAGATTGAAAAGGCCATTCGTGACAGCGACCTGGGACTCAATCCATCGTCCATGGGCGACTTGATCCGGGTCCCGATGCCCGCCATGTCGGAGGAGCGGCGCAAGGAACTGACCAAAGTGGTCCGCAATGAGGGCGAGGGCGCCAAGATTGCGGTCCGCAATTTGCGCCGTGATGCCAATGAGGCGATCAAAAAAGCCGTCAAGGACAAACTGGCCTCGGAAGATGAGCAAAAACGCTGCGAGACCGACATTCAGAAAGTGACGGACCGGCACATCATCGTGATCGACCAACTGGTGGCTGCCAAAGAGCAAGAGATCATGGCGGTTTGATTGGCAGCAACCTTGCCTCTCGCCTTATGTGCCCAGCACTTGGCAGGCCAGCGTGTCGTGGCGAGCGTAGTGTCGACCTTGGTGCCTGGCTTTGCCTGAGAGCGACTAAATGTTGAAGCAACGCGTTATCACTGCCCTGGTCCTGCTGCTTATCTTGCTGCCGGCCATGTTCTACCGTTCGCCCGAGCCGTTTTGCGCCATCGCCCTGTTGCTGATTGCTGCCGGTGCATGGGAGTGGGCTCGCCTGAACGGCTATGGCCAATCGGTTTCGCTGGCTGTGGGCGCGGTTTGTGGACTGCTTTGCGCCGTGGCTTGGTGGTCAGGCTTGCTGGAGCGATCGTTGTCCGGGCTCTGGCTGGCCGCGGGCGCTGTCTGGGTGCTGGCTGGCGCCTGGGTGTTGCACCGCGGTGTGTCCGCCTGGGCGGTTCATCCGCGCGCGCTGCGGCTGCTCGCAGGCCTGCTGGCTCTGTGCCTGGCCTGGCTGGCGGTGGCGCAGGCCCGGGTGATTGGCATCAATTTTTTATTGTCTATCCTCGTGCTGGTGTGGGTGGCAGACATTGGTGCCTATTTTGCGGGCCGCACCTTCGGCGGGCGTTTCAGCCGCAGCAAACTTGCACCCAGCATCAGCCCCGGCAAAAGCTGGGAAGGTGTGTGGGGCGGCATGGCAGGCGTCATCGCGCTGGCCTTTACCTGGCGCTGGTTGGATTCCGCCTGGACCAGCACCGTACCCAGTTTTTTTACCCACCTGGGCCGACACGGCGGCTGGTTGCTGCTGATTGTTGCCCTATTTTTGGCGGCGATGAGTGTGGTGGGTGACTTGTTTGAGTCACTGGTGAAGCGCAGTGCGGGTGTCAAGGACAGCAGTGGCTTGCTGCCAGGTCATGGCGGCGTGCTCGACCGGGTGGACGCCTTGTTGCCCACCTTGCCACTGGCGATGATGCTTTACTCGGTGGCACAGCTTTGATGAAGGGTGTGACGAGCATGGTTAAACAGCGGGTCGCTATTCTGGGCTCAACCGGTTCCATTGGGGTCAGCACGCTTGACGTGATTGCGCGCCATCCCGACCGGTTCGAGGTGTTCGCCCTGAGCGCGTCGACGCAGAACGAATTATTACTGCAGCAGTGTGTGCAGTTCAAACCCGTGTTTGCCGTCATGGTCAGCGAGCCGCACGGTCGTGTGCTGGAGCGTCAATGCCGCGACCTTGGTCTGACGACTCGGGTTCTTTGGGGTGCGTCGGCCTTGGCCATGATTGCCTCGCACGAAGAGGCGGATGCGGTGATGGCGGCGATTGTGGGTGCCGCCGGCCTGGCCTCCTGTCTGGCTGCGGCCCACGCCGGCAAACGTCTGTTGCTGGCGAACAAGGAAGCCTTGGTGGTGGGGGGCGCTTATTTCATGCAGGCGGTCACCACAGGGGGCGCCAAGCTGCTGCCGATTGACAGCGAGCATTCGGCCATTTTTCAGTCACTGCCCGATGATGCTGCGGTCTGGTCGAGCCAGATTGACAAAATTATTCTCACGGCGTCGGGTGGACCCTTTCGGCAGCGCGCGCCCCATACGCTGCGGGACGTAACACCTGCGCAGGCCTGTGCCCACCCCAATTGGGTCATGGGGCGGAAGATTTCAGTCGATTCCGCCACCATGATGAACAAAGCCCTGGAAGTCATTGAGGCGCGCTTCCTGTTTGGTGTCACGCCAGAACAGATCGAGGTCGTGATTCACCCGCAGAGCGTCATTCATTCCATGGTGCAGTACAAAGACAATTCCGTGCTGGCCCAACTCGGCACGCCCGACATGAAAGTGCCGATTGCCTATGGCCTGGCCTGGCCCGACCGGATGGCCTCGGGTGCTGGCGCGCTGGATTTTCGGGTGATGGCAGATATGACCTTCGAGTCGCTGGACTCGAACGGCCACGAACAACGTTTTCCGGGTTTGAAGCTGGCGTGGCAAGTTCTGAATGCGCCTTCCGGTTCAACCGCCGTGTTGAACGCCGCCAATGAAGTGGCGGTTGCTGCGTTTCTTGACGGCCAAATACGCTTTGACCAGATTCATGGCGTCAATCTGGAAACGCTCGAGTCGGTGGTGCCGGCCAGTCCGCAATCGCTGGACGATCTGCTGGCATTGGATGCCGCGTCGCGTGCTGCCGCGCAGCAAGCGGTACGCCGTGTCGCTCGCTGATCAAGCCCGTTTTAAAGAACCATGCTGACCCTTGCGTCCTTTGTATTGGCACTCGGCCTGTTGATAGCGATCCATGAGTATGGACATTACCGCGTGGCCGTGGCTTGTGGTGTCAAAGTGCTGCGATTTTCCATTGGTTTTGGTAAAACGCTGTATCGCTGGCAGCCCAAGGGTTCATCGACCGAATTTGCGCTGTGCGCTTTTCCGGTGGGCGGCTACGTCAAGATGCTCGACGAGCGCGAATCGCCGGTACCCGAGGGTGAGCGGCATCTCGCCTTCAACAACCAACCCTTGCGATCGCGCGTGCTGATCGTGGCGGCGGGCCCGGTGGCCAATTTGCTGCTGGCGGCGCTGTTATATGCGGCAGTGAACTGGAGCGGCGTGGAGTATCCGGCAGCCATTCTGGCCAGCCCCGAGGCGGGCTCGGTGGCGCAACAAGCCGGCGTGGTCGGCGGCGAGCGGGTGCAGCGCGCCGGCTTTGCCGACGAAGAACTGCAAAGCGTGGCCTCGTTTGAAGACCTGCGCTGGCTCTTGACCCGGGGCGCGCTGGAAGGGCAGGACGTGCGTCTGGAGCTGACGACGCCGGGCCGCACCGACACCAGCGAAGTGCTGCTCAAGCTGGCCGGCATGGATGCCAGCGAGGCCAATGCTGATTTGTTCCACAAGATTGGGGTCGTAGGCCCGCACACCCGGCCGGTCATTGGCGAGGTCATGGCGGGCTCTGCGGCCGACAAGGCCGGCTTGCGTGACGGCGATCTGGTGCGCCAGGTCGGATCAAGGCCGGTTCTGGACGGCCAACAGTTGCGCCAGCTGATTCGCGCGTCGGTGGTGAATGGGAAGGCCGTGCCGGCTGCCTGGAAGATTGACCGGGCCGGAACGGAGCTTGAAATCATCGTCACTCCTGAGGTTCGGCAAGAGGGCGAGTTGGCGGTGGGACGAATCGGCGCCTACGTGGGCGCCATACCAGAGCTGGTGACGGTGCGCTACGGCGCAATCGACGGATTGTGGCGCGGTGTGACGCGCACCTGGGATGTCTCGCTCTTGACGCTCAAAATGATGGGCAAGATGCTGATTGGCGAGGCGTCGGTCAAAAACCTCAGCGGTCCTTTGACGATTGCGGATTTCGCCGGCAAGTCTGCCGCAATGGGACTGACGCAGTACTTGCTGTTTCTCGCTCTGATCAGTGTCAGCCTGGGCGTTTTGAATTTGCTGCCATTGCCGGTTCTGGATGGTGGTCACCTGATGTATTATCTTTGGGAGGGTGTGACGGGCAAACCGGTCTCGGATGCCTGGATGGAAACTCTGCAACGCGGTGGCGTTGCGATCCTGTTCCTTTTGATGTCGATTGCCCTCTTTAACGATATCACCCGCTTATTTGGCTAAATGTCTGGCGTTGACATTCAACACCGGCTTGACTTTTTAATATTCAAAATGCAATTTAATCGCTTTGCTCTGCGCACCGTTTCCGCCGTCGCTTCTCTGGTCTTTGTGGCCGGCACGGCCTGGGCGGTCAGCCCGTTTACGGTGCGCGATATTCGTATTGAGGGCTTGCAGCGCGTGGAACCGGGCACGGTTTTCGTGTCGCTGCCGGTTCGGGTCGGCGACGTCTACAACGATGAAGTGGGCACTTCGGCCATTCGCACGCTGTTTGCGCTGGGTTTGTTCAAGGACGTGCGCATTGAGGTCAATGGCGATGTGCTGGTGATTGTGGTTGAGGAGCGCCCGACGATTGCCGAGGTTGAGTTTGTCGGCACCAAGGAGTTTGACAAGGACGTTCTCAAGAAAGCCTTGCGTGATGTCGGTCTGACCGATGGCCGCCCGTTTGACAAAGCCCAACTTGATCGCGCCGAGCAGGAGCTCAAGCGGCAGTACATCAATCGCAGCCTGTATGCCGCCGAAGTGGTCACAACAGTGACGCCGATTGAACGCAACCGGGTCAATCTGACGTTTACAGTGACCGAGGGTGAGACGGCAAAAATTAGCGAAATACGGATCGTGGGCAACAAAGTCTTCGGCGAGTCGACCTTGCGTGGCCTGTTTGACCTGGACACGGGGGGCTGGTTGAGCTGGTACACCAAGGCGGATCGCTATTCACGCGCCAAGCTCAATGCCGACATTGAAACTTTGCGTTCGTATTACCTCACGCGGGGGTATCTGGAGTTCAAGGTCGACTCCACGCAAGTGGCGATCTTGCCCAACAAGACGGATATTTCCATCACCATCAACATTTCTGAAGGTGAGCGCTTCATTGTCAGCGGCGTCAAGCTTGAAGGAAATTTCCTGGGCAAGGACGATGAGTTCAAGTCGCTGGTGACCATCCGTCCCGGCGAGGCCTATAACGCCGATGAAGTGGCCAAGACCACCAAGGCGTTCACCGACTATTTCGGTAATTTTGGTTACGCGTTTGCACGGGTGCAGGCGCGCCCTGACATTGATCGCGCCAACAACCGTGTCGCCTTGGTGCTGCAGGCAGAGCCATCCCGGCGGGCCTATGTGCGCAAAATCAACGTCACCGGCAACAGCCGCACGCGTGATGTGGTGGTGCGCCGGGAGTTTCGCCAGTTTGAAGCTTCCTGGTATGACGCTGACAAGATCAAGTTGTCTCGCGACCGCGTCGATCGGCTCGGGTACTTCAAGGAGGTCGGTATCGAGACCCAAGAAGTGCCCGGTTCACCCGATCAGGTCGATCTGAGCATCAACGTGGTTGAAAAGCCCACCGGTAGTCTGAGTCTGGGTGCCGGCTACTCCAGTGGCGACGGGCTTGGACTCTCATTTGGTCTGAAACAGGAAAATGCCTTTGGTTCGGGCAACTCTTTGGGTGTGCAGGTCAACACCAGCAAATACAACCGGATGGTTGTTTTCAACACCACCGATCCTTACTTCACGCCCGACGGCGTTTCCAGAACCATTGACGTGTACTACCGGACCAGCAGCCCCTACCAGGACGACAGCTATTACAAGCTCAAGACCTCGGGTGGCAGTCTGCGTTTTGGCGTGCCGTTCACCGAGACGGACACGGTCTATTTTGGGGCGGGTGTCGAGAATACGACCATTGTCCCCGGTGATCTGTTGCCAACAACTTACGACGCCCACATTAAGGAATATGGACTTTCCAGTCTGGCCATTCCGTTGACGGTGGGGTGGTCGCGCGATCGTCGCGACAGTGCACTGGCGCCGAACTCGGGCCGCTATCAGCGCGCCAACGCGGAATGGTCGCCCGCGGGCGACGTGCGTTACGTGCGGGCCACTTACCAGTTCCAGGAATTTATCCCGCTCAGCAAGCAATTCACGGCGGCATTTAACGCTGAGGTGGGCGTGGGCGCATCCGCCGGCGATAAATCCTACCCCGTGTTCAAGAATTTTTACGGTGGTGGTTTGGGATCGGTACGCGGGTTTGAGCAGGGCAGCCTGGGGCCACGTGATAGCCAAGAGGCCGTCTTGGGGGGCACCCGAAAATTGAATTTGAACGCCGAAATACTGTCTCCCTTCCCGGGCGCCGGCAATGACCGGACCTTGCGGATGTATGCTTTTGCTGATGCCGGCAGTGTCGGCGGCTCCGGTGGCGTCAATGCCAACGCGGGCAGTCTGCGCGCATCGGTCGGGGTGGGCATCAGCTGGATTTCGCCAGTCGGACCCTTGCGTCTGGCCTTCGCCAAGCCGATCAAGAAATATGACGGCGATAAAATACAGACCATGCAATTTCAAATTGGAACGAGTTTCTGATGAATTATTTACTACGTCACAGTCTTGCCAGCATCGCGCTGGGCGGTTTACTGGTGTCAGCACACATGCAGGCCCAGGCCCAGGAGTCCCGGATCGGGTTTGTCAGTACCGACCGGATTTTCAAGGAGGCAAGTACGGCCAAGTCGGCGCAGCTCAAGCTTGAGCAGGAATTTTCCAAGCGCGAAAAAGAAATCATGGATTCGAGGGCTGCGCTGAAGACGCTGGCTGACAACTTTGAGCGCGAAGCACCCACTCTGTCAGCAACACAGCGCACGACGCGGCAGAAGCAGTTGCTGGAGCAGGATCGTGACGTACAGCGCAAGAGTCGTGAGTTTCAGGAAGACCTGAACGCACGCAAAAATGAAGAGTTGCAGCAGGTGATTGAGCGCGCCAACAAAGTCGTCAAGCAAGTGGCTGAGGCTGAAAAGTATGACCTGATTCTGCAGGATGCGGTGTATGTCAATCCAAGACTCGATATCACCGACAAAGTCCTAAAGGTTCTGAATTCGAACGGCGCCAAATGACGATGCCTCCGGCAAGTGACGTGTGACGCTGCTTTTAGGTTTGATTGTTGAGTCGCTGGGCGGTGAGTTGCACGGTGACGCCAGCCTCAGCATCGAAGGCCTGGCGCCGCTTGAAAGCGCAACGCCCCAACAGCTGAGTTTTCTCAGCCACCCCAAGTACCAGAACCAACTGGCGGCCTCGCGTGCCGCGTGCGTCATCGTCAGTCCGAAGATGCGAGATGCCGCCATGGCACGTGGCGCCTGCATCGTGACCGAGCAGCCTTATCTGTACTTTGCCCGTGTCACTCAACTCTGGAAGAAGAGTTTGCCAAACGCCGTGCGGGCGCAAATTCACCCTAGTGCCGTCATTGACCCTGACGCTTTTGTGCACCCGCGCGCCAGCATTGGCGCCCTGTGTGTGATCGAGTGTGGCGCCAGCATCGGCGCCGACACCGTGCTCAAGTCGCGCGTTACGGTGGGTGAGAACTGCGTCATCGGCGAGCGCTGTCTGCTGCATTCGGGCGTTGTCATCGGTGCCGATGGATTCGGTTTTGCGCCCAATGGCGGCGCTTGGGAAAAAATTGAGCAACTGGGTGCGGTTCGTATCGGCAACGATGTTGAAATTGGCGCCAACACCTGCATTGACCGTGGCGCCCTGCAAGACACGGTGATTGAGGACGGCGTCAAGCTCGACAACCTGATACAGATCGGTCACAACGTGAAGGTTGGCCAACATACTGCCATGGCCGGCTGCGTCGGTGTGGCGGGCAGTGCCACCATTGGCGCGCACTGCACCCTGGGCGGGGGTGCGATTGTGTTGGGCCATCTGGCGCTGGCCGATGAGGTCAACATCTCAGCCGCTAGCGTGGTCACCCGCTCGCTGCGCAAGCCCGGTCACTACACTGGAATATTCCCGATTGACGACAACGCCGCCTGGGAAAAAAATGCCGCATCACTGAAGCAACTGCACAGCTTGCGTGATCGCATTCGGGTGCTGGAGGAAAAAATAGGTGAATTCGAAAAATCAAACCTCGCGGCCCAAGCCGTAGCGACACGAAGTGAGTGAAAAGATGATGGATATTTATAAGATTCTCAAGCAATTGCCGCACCGTTACCCATTCCTGTTGGTGGATCGGGTGCTGGCGCTTGACAAGGGTAAGAGTATCCGGGCACTGAAAAATGTCACCATCAATGAGCCATTTTTTCAAGGCCACTTTCCCCATCGGCCGGTGATGCCGGGCGTGTTGATGCTGGAGGCGCTGGCGCAGGCCGCCGCGTTGCTGGCGTTTGACGCGATCGATACGACGCCCAACGAAGACTCTGTTTACTATTTTGCCGGCATGGACGGCGTGCGCTTCAAGCGTCCGGTGGAACCAGGCGATCAACTGATTCTTGAGGTTGAGTTGGTGCGCATGAAGGCCGGTGTTTTCAAGTTCAAGGCGCGTGCCCTGGTCGATGATGAACTTGCTGTGGAAGCCGAATTAACCTGCGCGGTGCGCAAGATTGCTTGAAGGTGCTCATTTGACAGCCATCCATGCCACGGCGATTGTCGATTCCCAGGCCGAGCTTGACGGCTCGGTGACAGTGGGTGCCTACACCCTGATTGGTCCTCATGTGAAAGTGGGCGCCGGAACGACGATTGGTCCGCATTGCGTGATCGAAGGCCACACCACGATCGGACGAGACAACCGCATCTTCCAATTCAACTCCTTGGGTGCCATTCCGCAGGATAAGAAGTACGCGGGAGAACCCTGCGAACTCATTATTGGCGACCGCAACACCATTCGTGAGTTTTGCACCTTCAACATTGGCTCTCCCGGGGATGCGGGTGTCACCCGCGTCGGCGATGACAACTGGCTGATGGCCTATGTGCACCTGGCGCACGATTGCGTCGTCGGCAATAAGACCATATTTGCCAACAATTCCCAGTTGGCGGGCCACGTCCATGTGGGCGACTGGGCGATTCTCGGCGGCTTTACCGTGGTGCATCAGTTTGTGAAGATAGGTGCGCACAGCATGACGGCCCTGTGCACGGTGTTGGTTGCCGACGTGCCGCCTTTCGTCATGTGCCAGGGCCAGCCAGCGCAGGCCCGCTCCATGAACTATGAAGGACTGCGCCGTCGCGGTTTTTCGCCAGATCGGATTGCTGCTGTCAAAGCCATGCACAAGGCGCTGTACCGCGAGGGTCTGACGCTGCAGGCGGCGCGTGAGCGCATTGCAGATTTGGCAACAAATAGTCCTGAGTCCACACCAGACGTGCAGATGATGCTCTCATTTTTGGATCAGACATCGCCCCAGCGCGGCATCGTGCGCTGAACATAAAGCGCACTGCAGCCGAGATGGCAGATGACATGAGCCATGAACTCAGGGTGGCGCTGGTGGCCGGCGAGGCCTCGGGCGATCTGCTCGCGGGTTTGCTGCTCGATGGTTTGCGCGAGCAATGGCCTCTCATGAGCGCCGTCGGCATCGGGGGCCCCCAGATGGCGCGCCGCGGCTTTGTCGCCTGGTGGCGGCACGACAAACTCTCGGTGCATGGCTTTGGTTGGGAGGTGCTGCGCCGTTACCGCGAGATTGTGGGTATTCGCCAGCAACTCAAAGCGCGCCTGCTGCAGGGTCGCCCCGATATCTTCATTGGCGTGGATGCGCCCGACTTCAACCTGGATCTGGAACGAGATCTGAAAGCGCAGGGCATCAAGACCGTGCATTTTGTGTCGCCGTCCATCTGGGCCTGGCGCCCTGAGCGGGTGGAGAAAATCCGTCGCAGTGTCGACCATGTGCTGTGCATTTTCCCGTTCGAGCCCGCTCTGCTGGCCCAGCACGGCATCGCCGCGACCTATGTGGGGCACCCGCTGGCCAACGTGATCCCGATGGAGGCGGACCGGCCGGCAGCGCGCGCGGCCTTGGGACTGCTTGATACCGATCAAGTCGTCGCCATCTTGCCTGGCAGCCGTCAATCTGAGGTCAATCATTTGGCCTTGAGGTTCTTTCAGGCTGCAGCCCTTATCAATAAAGCGCATCCAGCTATCAAGTTCATAGTACCTGCGATTCCCGCCTTGCGCGCCAGCATCGAGCAGGCGGCCCGGGCCAGCGGCCTGCAGGCCCAGTTGCAGATTATGGAGGGGCAGTCGCACACGGCGCTGGCGGCCTGCGATGTGACGCTGATCGCCAGTGGCACCGCCACGTTGGAAGCGGCCCTGTTCAAGCGCCCGATGGTGATCGCGTACCGTATGGGCTGGTTGTCGTGGCAGATCATGCGGCGCAAGCAACTGCAGCCTTGGGTCGGCTTGCCCAACATCCTGTGCGGCGAATTTGTCGTGCCCGAACTGCTGCAAGACGCAGCCACACCCCAGGCGCTGGCGCGTGAAGTGCTGCAATGGTTGGAGGCCCGCACATCGCATCCTGCGAAAATACCCTCCCTGCAACAGAAATTTGCCGCATTGCACACGCAGTTGCAGCGCGACACCCCCCGATTGGCCGCCCATGCGATCCAGCAAGTTCTCCAAGGCTGAAAAAGAAATTCTGCACAGGCGGGCCGTCAAACAGGCTTCGCTCTTGTGGGATGTTGCGGGCCTGGTCGCCGGCGTGGACGAGGCCGGGCGCGGCCCGCTGGCTGGCCCGGTCGTGGCCGCCGCCGTGATTCTGGACGACCTGCAGCCGATCAAGGGGCTGGCGGACTCCAAAATGCTCAGCGCGCGCCGACGCGAACAGTTGTTTGACGAGATTCGCGCCAAAGCGCTGTGCTGCTGCATTGCCCAGGCCAGCGTCGAAGAGATTGAGCGACTCAACATTTTGCAGGCCACGTTGCTCGCGATGCGCCGGGCGGTCGAGGGCTTGCGTCTCAAACCGGCGCTGGTGCTGGTCGATGGCAACCGACTGCCGGTGTTGACCGTGCGGGCTGAGGCCATTGTCAAGGGCGACGCGCTGGTCGCCGCCATTTCGGCTGCCTCTATTCTGGCCAAGGTGCACCGCGACCGCTGGTGCGTCGACATCGATCTGCAGTACCCGCAGTACGGTTTTGCCCAGCACAAAGGCTATGGCACGGCACAACATCTGGCGGCCTTGACCGCGCATGGCGCCTGTCCGCAGCACCGCAAAACCTTTCGACCCGTGGCCGAGGTGTTGATTGAGGTGGCGCGATGACCGATTTGCAGGTTCAGCACATCAGCTCGCGTGACAATGCTTTGCTCAAAGACCTGCGCCGTCTCGCGCAAGACAACACCGGCTATCGCAAGCAGGGCCGCTTCTGGGCCGAAGGTGAGCACTTGGGGTCCGCGGCACTGGCCCGGCATGTGACACCCACGCTCGGCGTATTTTCAGAGTCTTATTGGCCTCTAGCCCGCGTGGAATATGCTGTAGCAGCTATTAAAAATATAGTCATTCCAGATGCATTATTCGCCACGATCAGTGGCCTGGAATCGCCGTCCCAGATGGGTTTTGTGTTCGACTTGCCGCTGCTGGCCGCTTTGCAGCCGCAGCTGGCGTCGGTCATTCTGGACCGGGTGCAGGATGCCGGCAATGTCGGTTCGATCCTGCGCAGTGCCTCGGCCTTCGGTTTCAAACAGATCATCGCCCTCAAAGGCACGGCCGCGCTGTGGAGCCCTAAGGTGCTGCGCGCCGGCATGGGGGCGCACTGGGGCCTGCAATTGATTGAGGGCGTGGCGCTGGCTGATTTGGCACTGCTGGCCGTGCCGATCGTGGTGACCAGTTCGCACCGGGGCGCCAATTTGCACGAGGCGATCAAAAATCAGGCGCTGCCGCTGCCCTGCGCCTGGGCGCTGGGGCACGAAGGGCAGGGCGTCAGCGCGGAGCTGGAAGCATTGGCCCGCCTGCACGTGCGCATTGCCCAGCCCGGCGGTGAAGAGTCGCTCAACGTGGCCGCCGCCGCCGCCATTTGCCTGCACGCCAGCGCGGCAGCAGGCCTGTAGCGACTCGGTTCAGGGCTTACCCTAGGGTATACTCGGGCGCCTCATCGCACCCTGTACGCCTAGCGCCCTCCCAAGCCAATTCCCTTCAAGCAGCAAGCCAAGAGTTTCATCTTGAGCGGGCGTGGGCGTACCCGAAAACCCTTTCCGGAGAACCCAGTGCTTTTGTCCTTACAGGGAAATGCCCCCCCCGCCATCCTGGCGCTCGCAGACGGCACCGTCTATGTTGGTCATTCCATTGGCGCCACGGGTTCCACCGTCGGCGAGCTGGTGTTCAACACCGCCATGACCGGCTACCAGGAAATCCTCACCGATCCGAGCTACTGCCAGCAAATCGTCACCCTCACGTATCCGCACATTGGCAACTATGGTGTCAATGACGAAGATGTGGAGGCGGACAAGGTGCACGTGGCCGGTCTGGTCATCAAGGATTTGCCGCTGCTGGCGTCCAATTTCCGTCAAACCATGTCCTTGGGCGACTATCTGGTACGCGAGGGCACGGTGGCGATTGCCAATATTGATACCCGCCGGTTGACACGCCAGTTGCGCAGTCAGGGCGCGCAAAACGGCTGCATCATGGCCCTGGCGCCGGGCGAGGCGGTGACCCAACTGCTGATTGACCAGGCCATTGCGCTGGCCCAGGCGGCGTCTCCCATGGCGGGACTGGATCTGGCCCAGGTCGTTACGGTTCAAGCGCCCTATGCCTGGACCCAGACCGAATGGCGCTTGTCCCAGCCGCCCCTGGGCGGCAAGCCCGGTTACGGTGAACTGACCGCGCCAAGATTTCATGTCGTCGCCTACGACTTTGGCGTCAAGAAGAACATTTTGCGCATGTTGGCCGAACGCGGTTGCCGGGTGACCGTGGTGCCGGCACAGACCTCTGCGTTTGATGCGCTCAAGTACCAGCCCGATGGCATCTTCTTGAGCAACGGGCCCGGCGACCCGCAGCCGTGCGACTACGCCATTGCCGCCGCTGCTGAGTTGATCGAATCCGGCATTCCAACCTTTGGCATTTGCCTGGGGCATCAGATCATGGCGCTGGCCAGTGGTGCCAGCACCTTCAAGATGAAGTTTGGCCACCATGGTGCCAACCACCCGGTCAAAGACCTGAACACCGGCCGTGTCTCGATCACCAGTCAAAACCACGGTTTTGCGGTGGATGAAAACATGCTGCCGACTAATTTGCGTGCAACCCACATCAGCCTGTTCGACGGCACCCTGCAGGGGCTCGAGCGCACCGACCAACCGGCGTTCTGTTTTCAAGGCCATCCCGAGGCTTCGCCCGGTCCCCATGACATTGGCTGCCTTTTTGACCGGTTCCTGCGGGCAATGGAGCAGCGGGCATGAGTTTTTACGGCGTCACCGACCTGTGGACGTATGTGATTGGCGCTTTCGGCATCATTTTGCTGCCCGGGCCCAACTCGCTGTATGTCCTGTCGGTGGCGACCGCGCGAGGTGTGCGGGCGGGTTTCCAGGGGGCTTATGGCGTGTTTGTGGGTGACACGATCTTGCTGGTCTGCACCGCGTTGGGTGCCGCCGGCATCTTGCGCACTTACCCGGCGATGTTCATGGTGGTCAAGTATGCGGGGGCCGGTTACCTGACCTGGGTAGGCTTCAACCTGCTGCGCGCGGCGCTGATGAGTTTGCGCACCGCGCCTCAGGCGCCGGCCGCTGTGGCGACTGCCTCCATCACGGCGGCCCATCTGCAGCGCCCGTTTCGCCGCGCTTTGGTCATCAGCCTGCTCAATCCGAAGGCGATTTTGTTCTTGCTGTCGTTCTTTGTGCAGTTCATTGACCCCGCCTACGCCCAACCCGAAGTGCCGTTCTTGATTCTGAGCGCTATCCTGATGACCTTCAGCGCCCTCTATCTGTCCGTGCTGATCGTCGCGGGGGCCAGGCTGGCGCAAGGATTTGCCCAGCGCAAAAGGCTGTCAGCCGGACTGTCGAGCATGGTCGGTGGCCTTTTTTTGTGGTTCGGCGCCAAGTTGGCCACCGCCAATCTGACTTGAATTCGTCGTTCATCGTCTGAAATTCGTTATTTGAAATTGCAGCCCCTCGGTTGCGCGTGACTACAAGAGAGCAGTTCTTCAACATGCCAAAACGTACCGACATCAAAAGCATCCTCATCATTGGCGCGGGCCCGATCATCATCGGCCAGGCCTGCGAGTTTGACTACTCTGGCGTGCAAGCCTGCAAGGCGTTGCGCGAGGAGGGCTTCAAAGTCATTCTGATCAACAGCAACCCGGCCACCATCATGACCGACCCGGCCACGGCGGATGTGACTTACATCGAGCCGATCACCTGGCAGACGGTCGAGAAGATCATCGCCAAGGAGCGCCCCGATGCGATCCTGCCGACCATGGGCGGCCAGACTGCGCTGAACTGTGCGCTCGACCTGTGGCACCACGGCGTGCTCGAAAAGTACAACGTTGAGTTGATTGGCGCCAAGCCCGAGGCGATAGACAAGGCCGAAGACCGGCTGAAGTTCAAGGATGCGATGACCAAGATTGGCCTGGGCTCGGCGCGCTCGGGCATTGCCCACAGCATGGAGGAGGCCTGGGGCGTGCAAAAGACGGTGGGTTTCCCGACCGTGATCCGGCCCAGTTTCACGCTTGGGGGCACCGGCGGCGGCATTGCCTACAACCCGGAAGAGTTCGAAGTCATCTGCAAGCGCGGTCTGGAAGCGTCACCGACCAATGAATTGCTGATTGAAGAGTCGCTGCTGGGTTGGAAAGAGTACGAGATGGAGGTGGTGCGCGACCAAGCGGACAACTGCATCATTGTTTGTTCCATCGAGAATTTGGACCCGATGGGCGTGCACACCGGCGACTCGATCACAGTCGCGCCGGCGCAGACGCTCTCCGACAAGGAATATCAGATTTTGCGCAACGCCAGTCTGGCCGTTCTCCGCGAAATTGGCGTCGATACCGGTGGCTCCAACGTGCAGTTTTCGATCAACCCCGATGACGGACGCATGGTGGTGATCGAGATGAATCCGCGCGTTTCGCGTTCCTCGGCATTGGCCTCCAAGGCCACGGGCTTCCCGATTGCCAAGATCGCCGCCAAACTCGCGGTGGGTTACACGCTGGACGAATTGCGCAACGACATCACGGGCGGCGCCACACCGGCCAGCTTTGAGCCGAGCATTGACTATGTGGTGACGAAGATCCCGCGTTTCGCGTTCGAGAAGTTCCCGGCGGCCGATTGCCGCTTGACGACGCAGATGAAATCGGTCGGCGAGGTGATGGCGATGGGGCGTACTTTTCAGGAGTCGTTCCAGAAAGCCCTGCGCGGCCTGGAAGTGGGCGTCGACGGCATGAACGAGAAGACCCAGGACCGTGAAATCCTCGAAAAGGAGCTGGGCGAGCCTGGCCCCGATCGGATTTGGTACGTCGGCGACGCCTTTGCCGCTGGCTGGAGCGTGGACGAGGTGTTTGCGCTGACCAAAATTGACCGCTGGTTTCTGGTGCAGATTGAGCAGATCGTCAAGATTGAGCTGGAGATTGAGCGCTTGCCCGCGCCGGAACGGGGCTCCACGCTGGATGCGATGGACGGCGCGACCTTGCGCGCCTTGAAGCAAAAAGGATTTTCCGATCGGCGCCTGGCCAAACAGTTCAAGACCACCGACACGGCGGTGCGTGAGAAACGACACGCCCTGGGTGTGCGCCCGGTCTACAAGCGCGTTGACACCTGCGCAGCCGAGTTCGCCACCAACACAGCCTATCTCTATTCGACCTATGAGTCCTCCAGTCCCTTCGATACCGGCAGCGAATGCGAGGCCGAGCCCACGGATCGGAAAAAAATCATGGTGCTCGGCGGCGGACCGAACCGCATTGGCCAGGGTATTGAGTTTGACTACTGTTGCGTGCATGCTGCGCTCGCCATGCGCGAAGATGGCTACGAGACCATCATGGTCAACTGCAATCCCGAGACCGTGTCGACCGACTATGACACCTCGGATCGTCTCTATTTCGAGCCGGTCACGCTGGAAGACGTGCTGGAGATTGTGGACAAGGAAAAGCCCTATGGCGTGATCGTGCAGTACGGCGGCCAGACACCCCTCAAGCTGGCGCTGGCGCTGGAAGCCAACGGCGTGCCCATCATTGGCACCTCGCCCGACATGATCGACGCCGCCGAAGACCGTGAGCGCTTTCAGAAGTTGCTGCATGAACTTGGGCTGCGCCAACCCGCCAACGCGACTGCCCGCACCGAGCCCGAGGCGCTTGAAAAGGCGGCCGCACTGGGCTACCCGCTGGTGGTGCGACCGAGCTATGTGCTGGGTGGCCGCGCCATGGAAATCGTGCATGAGCAGCGCGATCTGGAGCGCTACATGCGCGAGGCGGTCAAGGTCAGCCACGATTCGCCGGTGCTGCTGGACCGCTTTTTGAATGACGCCATTGAGTGCGATGTGGACTGCGTACGCGATGCGCAGGGCCAAACCTTCATCGGCGGCGTCATGGAGCACATTGAACAAGCCGGTGTGCACAGCGGTGACTCGGCTTGCTCGCTGCCGCCCTACAGTTTGAGTGCGGAAACCGTGACCGAGATCAAGCGCCAGACCGCCGCCATGGCCGAGGCCTTGCATGTCGTCGGCTTGATGAACGTGCAGTTCGCCATCCAGAGCCTGGACGGTGCTGATGTGATTTTTGTGCTGGAAGTCAATCCACGGGCATCCCGCACCGTGCCCTTTGTGTCCAAAGCCACCGGCGTTCAGTTGGCAAAAGTGGCGGCGCGCTGCATGGTGGGGCAGTCGCTCGCCTCGCAGGGCATCGGGACGGAAGTCACGCCACCCTATTTCAGCGTGAAAGAAGCGGTGTTTCCGTTCGTCAAATTCCCCGGTGTGGACACGATACTGGGCCCCGAGATGAAGTCGACCGGCGAGGTGATGGGCGTGGGCAAAACTTTTGGCGAGGCCTTTGTGAAGTCTCAAATTGGCGCCGGAACCAAATTGCCCAGACCGCGCACTCCCTCTGGCGAGCCCGCCGGCAAGGTGTTCATCTCGGTCAAAAACAACGACAAGCCCCGTGTCATTGAGGTCGCCCGTGATTTAGTGGAGTTGGGGTTCACCGTGCTGGCCACCAAGGGAACGGCCTTGGCAATCAACGCGGCCGGGGTGAGTTGTGCCACGGTCAACAAGGTGACCGAAGGGCGCCCCAACATTGTGGACATGATCAAGAACCAGGAAATTGCGCTGGTCATCAACACGGTGGAAGAGCGGCGCAATGCGATTGCGGACTCGCGGCATATCCGCACCTCGGCTTTGTTCGGGCGGGTCACCACCTTCACGACCATTGCCGGCGCCGAGGCGGCCGTGCAGGGGATGCGTTATATGGACGATCTGAGTGTCATCTCGATCCAGGAAATGCATGCCCAGTTGGCGCTCGCCAGAGGTGCGCTGACAATCACGGCATAATCGAACCTGATTTTTGTCAATGCCGCCGAACGGGCGGTTTTGTTTTTATATCCCACATCGGAGCAGCACGTGGCTACCCTTCCTATTACCAAACGCGGCGCTGAAAAGCTCAAGGCCGAGTTGCACAAACTGAAAACGGTTGAGCGCCCCTGGGTCATCAATGCCATTGCCGAGGCACGTGCCCAGGGTGACCTGAGCGAAAACGCCGAGTACGAAGTCGCCAAGGACAAACAGGGCTTTATCGAAGGGCGCATTCAGGAGATTGAAGGCAAGCTCTCCGTGTGCCAGGTGATTGATCCGGCTGACCTGCATGCGGATGGCCGGGTCGTGTTTGGCGCCACGGTTCAGCTGGAAGACGAAGCGTCGGGTGCGTCAGTCACCTATCAAATTGTGGGTGAAGATGAGGCTGATATCAAGCTGGGGTTGATCAACATTGGCAGCCCGATCGCCCGCGCGCTGATCGGAAAAGAAAAAGGCGACACCGCCGAAGTGCAAGCGCCGGGTGGCGTCAAGCACTACGAAGTGGTGGCGGTGAGTTACGTCTAAGCTGCTGTCACGGTTGCCGTTTTGGGCGGCTGCGCTGTGGTGGGGCAGCCTGAGCACGATCGGTTTTCTGGTCGTGCCCTTATTGTTTGCGACGCTGCCAAGCCCAACGCTGGCAGGCCAGATGGCGGCGCGCTTGTTCAGCGCTCAGACTTGGGTGTCTTGTGTCTGTGCCTTGCTGCTGCTGATGAGTTCAAGACAAAATCAGGCTCTAACCCCCGTCCCTGCTGCGCATGCAGCTATTATTTATATAGTTTCAGGGATGTTGCTGGCGGCGCTGGCTGAATTTGCCGTGGCGCCTCGCATTGTGGCGCGCGAGAACTTGCGCCTGTGGCACAGCGTAGGCAGCGCCATGTATCTACTGCAATGGCTGTGCGCCGGCGTGACCTTCTGGAAGTTGACGCCGCAGCGTTCTTGAAATGTTCGGGACAGGGCTTGTAGCAGCGCATATGGCGGTCTGTCCCGCAAGAGCTCAGAATTTCAAGTTTGGCTGCGCTTCTTGATGCTGATTTGCTTGGGTTTGGCACGTTTGACCTGACCCCCTGGGGTGAGGCGCTGGTTGCCCAGCACGCGCAGGGTCTTGACTTCGGGACGCTGGCCGCCGCGTTTGCTGTATTTGAGAACCTTGAAGTCACGCGGGCCGGGCATGCGATCTTCATCGACCGTTTTTTCCTTCTCCGGTATCGGTCGCCAGAGCACCAGCAGCTTGCCGATATGCTGAATTGGTGCGGCGTTCAGTTCGTCGGACAGGGTTTGAAACATGGCTTCGCGGGCGGCCCGATCATCCGAGAAGACACGAATCTTGATGAGTCCGTGCGCGTTCAACGCGGCATCGGCTTCTTTTTTTACCGCGGCGGTGAGCCCGTCACCACCAATCATGACCACAGGGTCAAGGTGATGCGCTTCTGCGCGGTGCTCTTTGCGTTGGGCGGGGGTCAGTTGAATTTGAGACATATCTATATTATCGGCGAGGAAGGCAAAAATGAAATCCCAAACTAAAAGCAGCAAGGTCAATCGGGCCTGGTTAAACGACCATGTCAATGACACCTACGTCAAATTGGCAAAACTTGAAGGTTACCGCGCGCGGGCCGCGTACAAGCTCAAGGAAATTGATGAAACACTGGGTTTGATCAAGCCGGGTCAACTGGTGGTGGACCTGGGCTCAACCCCCGGCGCGTGGAGCCAGTACGTGCGCCGCAAAATGTCACCCAAGACCGCCACGGGTGGCGGAGCGGCGGTCGGGGCACTCAACGGCACCATCATTGCGCTCGATATCCTGCCGATGGAGCCGGTCGAAGGCGTCGTCTTCTTGCAGGGGGATTTTCGCGAGTCCGATATCTTGCTGCAGTTGGAGGCTGAAATGCAGGGGCGCCAAGCTGATGTGGTGGTTTCCGATATGGCGCCCAACTTGTCGGGCATTGACTCGGCCGACGCTGCCCGCATTGAGAATCTGGTTGAGTTGGCGCTTGAATTCGTCCAGAATCACATGAAGCCGCAGGGCGCGCTGGTGGCCAAAGTGTTTCATGGCGCTTCCTACGAGCCACTGGTCAAACGATTCAAGGAGACCTTTGTGCTGGTCAAGCGGATCAAACCCAAGGCATCCCGGGACAAGTCCTCGGAAACCTTCCTGGTCGGGCTGGGATTGAAAGCCCCTTGAATCCCATGCTTTGTCTGAGGCTGAACGGCATAAAACCATGCCGGGCGCATCTTGAAACGCCTAAAATGCCACCCAAGTTATCTCTGTCTTCTTATTTGCTCACCCTTTGGAGCCTCGCTTGAATAATCAGTGGTTTTCAAAAATTGCCGTCTGGCTTGTTATAGCCCTTGTGCTGTTCACCGTATTCAAACAGTTTGATGCGCGGGGACCTGCGAGCGCCGGGTATCTGGGCTACTCTGACTTCCTGGAGGAAGTTCGCAACAATCGCATCAAGAGTGCCGTGATTCAGGAGGGGCAGGGCGGTACTGAAATTGTGGCTGTCACGACCGACGACCGCAGGGTCCGCACAACCGCCACTTACTTGGACCGTGGTCTGGTAGGTGACCTGATCGCCAATGATGTCAAATTTGATGTCAAACCCCGCGAAGAAGGCTCGTTGCTCATGACGCTGCTGGTCAGCTGGGGACCGATGCTCTTGTTGATCGGTGTGTGGGTTTACTTTATGCGTCAGATGCAGGGCGGCGGCAAGGGCGGTGCTTTCAGTTTTGGCAAATCCAAGGCGCGCTTGCTTGACGAAAACACGAACACGGTCACGTTTGCGGATGTGGCTGGTTGTGACGAGGCCAAGGAAGAAGTCAAGGAAGTGGTGGACTTCCTGAAAGATCCTGCCAAATTCCAAAAACTGGGGGGGCGTATTCCGCGCGGCCTGTTGTTGGTCGGCCCACCCGGCACCGGCAAGACGCTGCTGGCCAAGGGCATTGCCGGTGAGGCCAAGGTGCCGTTCTTTTCAATCTCGGGCTCTGACTTCGTTGAGATGTTCGTCGGTGTCGGCGCGTCCCGCGTGCGCGACATGTTCGAGAACGCCAAGAAGAATGCGCCTTGCATTATTTTTATCGATGAAATTGATGCAGTCGGTCGGCAACGGGGCGCCGGCTTGGGCGGTGGCAATGATGAGCGTGAGCAGACCCTGAACCAGATGCTGGTGGAGATGGATGGTTTTGAGACCAATGTTGGCGTGATCGTGGTGGCCGCTACCAACCGCCCCGACATTCTGGATTCCGCGTTGTTGCGTCCGGGTCGTTTTGACCGGCAGGTGTATGTCACGCTGCCCGACATACGGGGCCGTGAGCAAATCCTCAATGTGCACATGCGCAAGGTTCCCTTGGGTCAGGACGTCAATGCCGGCGTAATCGCGCGCGGTACGCCGGGCATGTCGGGTGCGGACCTCGCCAACCTGTGCAATGAAGCGGCCCTGATGGCGGCACGACGCAATGCCCGCACGGTCGAGATGGTGGACTTTGAAAAAGCCAAGGACAAAATCCTCATGGGTCCTGAGCGCAAGAGCATGGTCATGCCCGAGAGCGAGCGCAAGAACACGGCGTATCACGAGTCGGGCCACGCGCTGATTGGCAAGTTGTTGTCCAAGTGCGATCCGGTGCACAAGGTCACCATCATTCCACGCGGTCGTGCCCTGGGGGTCACCATGAGTTTGCCCGCGCAAGACCGCTACAGCTACGACAGCGAATACATGCTGCACCAGATCAGCATGCTGTTTGGTGGCCGGATTGCTGAAGAAGTGTTCATGAACCAAATGACCACCGGCGCCAGCAACGACTTTGAGCGTGCGACCCACATTGCGCGCGACATGGTGACGCGTTATGGCATGACCGATGCCCTGGGCCCGATGGTCTACGCTGAAAACGAGGGTGAGGTGTTTTTGGGTCGTTCAGTCACCAAGACCACGACCATGAGTGAAGAGACCATGCAGAAGGTGGACGCCGAGGTGCGTCGCATCATTGACCAGCAGTACGGCCTGGCGCGAAAACTCATTGAAGACAACCGGGACAAGATGCATGCGATGGCTAAAGCCTTGCTGGAATGGGAAACCATCGATAGCGAACAGCTTGACGACATCATGGCCGGTAAAGAGCCCCGTCCGCCGAAAGACTGGACGCCACGCATCCCGCCCGCCGGTAGTGACAGCAGTAGCAGTGGTGGTACGCCCGCAGTGAAGCCGGATGTGGCGCCTACGGCTGCCTGAAAACGGTATGTATTAAAAGAAACGGGGCGACAAGCCCCGTTTCTGTTTCCCCCTGCCTGAGCCGACAGTTAGCACTGGTTCATTTCAAATATTTGGCGCGCTTTATGACCATGCAATGGAACACGGCCCGATTCCTGATTGACCTCAATCGCCCCAAGGTGATGGGCATTGTCAACATCACACCCGACTCGTTCTCGGATGGCGGTCAGCATGCCACCACGGCAGCGGCTCTGCGACACTGTGAGACGCTGCTCAAAGAGGGGGCTGATATCTTGGACATCGGAGGTGAGTCGACCCGTCCCGGTGCTTTGCCCTTGCCGCTGGACGAAGAGCTGGCGCGGGTGCTGCCCGTGGTGCGTGAAGCTGTGCGCCTGGGGGTGCCGGTGTCGGTCGATACCTACAAGCCACAAGTCATGCAAGCCGTGCTGGACGTCGGCGCTGACATCATCAACGACATCTGGGCTTTGCGTTGGACTGAGCCCGGCGTCAGTACTGCGCCCGCTGCCTTGAACGCCAGGCAAGTCGT
This sequence comes from Rhodoferax sp., assembly GCF_010365055.1. Taxonomy (GTDB): domain Bacteria; phylum Pseudomonadota; class Gammaproteobacteria; order Burkholderiales; family Burkholderiaceae_C; genus Rhodoferax. Next base: position 8,565 of record NZ_JAAFHA010000001.1, on the reverse strand, counting down.
GGCACAGCACCCCCGTTGTGGCGTCTGCCTGATGCACATGCACCGTGAACCCCTGACGATGCAAGTGGCACCGATGGAGGGCGACGTGGTGCCGCAGGTGCTATTGTTTTTGAAGCATGCAGCGCAGGCGTTGCATGGGCTAGGGGTGGAAAAGAATCGCATCGTGATTGACCCTGGCATTGGTTTTGGCAAGACCGTGGCGCAGAATTTTGCGCTGTTGGCCCGGCAGGAAGCACTGCTCGGTGCCGGCTATCCACTGCTGGTTGGCTGGTCGCGAAAATCATCGTTGGCAGCGGTCAAATCCAGCTCACCGGGTTCTGTGACAGCGCTGGATGTTCATGAGCGCCTGGTGCCTAGCGTGGCCGCTGCGTTATTGGCGGTGGAGCGTGGCGCAGCCATTGTCCGTGTGCATGACGTGCGGGAAACCGTGCAGGCTCTCGACGTGCTCGGCGCTATAAGATAGAGATAGCTGGCTTCAAGTCCATTTGATAAACAGACAAGGGTAGATCAATGAGTAGAAAATATTTTGGCACGGATGGTATTCGCGGCACGGTAGGGCAAGCGCCCATCACCCCTGATTTTGTGTTGCGTCTGGCCCATGCGGTGGGTCGTGTGCTGAAAAGAACAGAGGCGCGCCCCACGGTGCTGATTGGCAAAGACACCCGAATTTCGGGGTATATGCTGGAGAGCGCGCTAGAGAGCGGTTTCAATTCTGCCGGTGTCGATGTCGTGCTGCTGGGCCCCTTGCCGACGCCAGGCGTGGCCTACCTCACGCGCGCTCAGCGTGCTTCGCTGGGCGTGGTCATTAGCGCCAGCCACAACAACTTTGCCGACAATGGCATCAAGTTTTTCAGTGCTCAAGGCAGCAAACTGCCAGACGCTTGGGAGCGTGATGTGGAGGCTGCGCTGGAACAATCACCGGTATGGGCTGATTCCGCCAACCTGGGCAAGACGCGGCGACTCGATGATGCCGCAGGCCGTTACATTGAATTCTGCAAGAGCACCTTTGCCAGCGATCTCACGCTCAAGAGCGTCAAGATTGTGGTCGATGCTGCACATGGTGCGGCCTACCAGGTGGCGCCCAAGGTGTTTCACGAACTAGGCGCAGAAGTCGTTGCCATTGGTTGTTCGCCCGACGGTTTAAACATCAATCACGAGGTGGGTGCCACGCATCCGCAGGCACTGATTGAAGCCGTCAAGGCGCACCAGGCTGATTTTGGCGTGGCGCTTGACGGTGACGCCGATCGTCTGCAACTGGTGGACCAGGCCGGGCGGCTGTACAACGGCGACGAGCTGTTGTATCTGTTGGCGGACGAGCGACTGGGGCGCGATGAACCGGTACCGGGCGTCGTGGGCACTTTGATGACCAACATGGCCGTGGAGGTGGCGCTTCTAGCCCGTGGGGTGCAGTTTGTGCGCGCCAAGGTCGGCGACCGTTATGTGTTGGAGGAACTTGAAAAGCACAAGTGGCTGCTCGGTGGTGAAGGCTCAGGCCACTTGCTGGCGCTGGACAAACATACCACCGGCGACGGGCTAATCTCGGCGCTGCAGGTGTTGCAGGCCTGCGTACGCAGCGGCAAAAAGTTGGCTGAACTGCTCGCCGGCGTGACGCTATTTCCGCAGACGCTGATCAATGTTCGCCTGCAACCCGGCCAGGACTGGCAGGTTAGCGCCAACTTGGCCAGTGAATCGCAGGCGGTGGAGACTGAACTGGGAGCCGCTGGCCGCTTGTTGATTCGGGCCAGTGGCACTGAGCCCTTGGTGCGCGTCATGGTCGAGGCGCGTGACGCCCACCAGGCTAAGGCGTGCGCCGAGCGGATTGCCAACACCCTGGTAGCCTGACCATGGCGCCCAACGATTCCCTGCGCGTTTGTCGCGCTGACTACGCCAACCCTGTGCATGCGGATGCACTTGTGAGCTTGTTGAATGCCTATGCGCAAGACCCGATGGGCGGCGGCGAGCCCTTGAGTGAATTTACCAAAGTCAACCTCATCGCGGCACTCGTCGCGCGTCCGCAGGCCTTCAGTGTGCTGGCGTTTGACGACGTGGATGGGGTCGGCGGCGGGCTTGCTGTTGGCTTTGTGAATTGCATTGAAGGCTTTTCAACCTTTGCCTGTCAGCCTTTGGTCAATGTGCATGATGTGGCTGTTTTGCCTGCCTACCGCGGGCAGCGCGTCGCCCAGAAGATGCTGGCTCTGGCTGAGCAAATGGCACGTGAGCGGGGTGCCTGCAAACTGACGCTTGAAGTGCTGCAGGGGAATGCAGGTGCCATCAAACTCTATCACCGCGTCGGATTTGCCAACTACCAGCTTGACCCGGCGATGGGCCAGGCCCAATTTCTGCAAAAGTGGCTTCGCTAGCTACCAGCATCTGACCCTGGGGATGACGGCGCTGTGCGAACTGCAGGCAGCAAGATAGGCGCTACCCACTTAAAATCCGTCGCATGAACTGGCTTCAAAAATTACCTGGATTCCAGCGAACGCCCTACGGCCTGGAGTGGCGTTTGCTGCGCCTGATGCCGAGCGTGTGTCTGGCCGGTACGCTGCTGCCGGCATTGATGTCGCTTGCAGCGCGTTTTTTGATCGTTGACGGCAGCGCGGCAGAGCTGGCGCGACGCATTCAACTGTTTGATTTTGTGATGATCGGCTTGGTGATCTTTGTCTGGACGCTGGTGGTGACGATCACCATCGGCTGTGTCATTGTCTGGCTCATGAAAGGCCCCGCCTACGTGGCAGATGGCTTTGATGTGTCGCACAGCGACACGCCAGGTCGTTGATTCAGAGCCTTATATCGACATCGGACGCACCGGGAACAAACGCCAGGTTTGAAGGCGATCTTGTCTGCATAAACGCCTCAAACTGTTCAACCGGCAACGGCCGGCTGAAATAGTAGCCTTGTACTTCGGTACAACCCTTGGCCTTCAAGAATTCAAGCTGTCCCTCGGTTTCCACCCCTTCGGCAATGGTCTGCATGCCCAGACTCGTTGCCATGCTGATGATGGCGCCCACAATCGCCTTGTCGTCGGCGTCTTCGGTGATGTCTCGAACAAATGATTGATCGATCTTGACTTTGTAGATCCGAAACTTTTTCAGGTAGCTCAGCGATGAGTAACCCGTGCCGAAATCATCAATTGACATCCGCACGCCGCGCTCGTGCAAGTCGTTCATGACGGAGATGGCCCCCAACGGATCCGTCATGGCGACGCCCTCGGTCAGTTCAAGTTCCAGAAAATGGGCAGGCAACCGGGCTTCATCCAGAATGGTGCTCACCAGCTCCGGCAGATCGGCATGGCGGAACTGCACCGACGACAGGTTGACTGAGATGGTGATGGGTGCCATCCCGGCCTCCAGCCAGGTCTTGAATTGCTGGACGGCAGTGCGCAATACCCATTCTCCGATGGGCAAAATGAGGCCACAGCTCTCGGCCACGGGAATGAATTCAACGGGTGACACTGCACCCAGGTCCGGGTGATTCCATCGCAGCAGGGCTTCTGCGCCGATGATGTTGCCAGTTGCGAGAGACACCTGCGGCTGGTAGTGCAGCGACAACTGATTGCGCTCCAGCGCCCGGCGCAGTGCATTTTCAAGCGCCAATGTGCGTTCCGAGCGCGTCTGCATTTCGGTGGTGAAGAATCGATAGTTGTTGCGCCCATCCTGCTTGGCGCGGTACATGGCCGCATCGGCACAACGCGACAGCGTGTCAAAGTCTGAACCGTCGCTGGGGAATAAGGCAATTCCGATGCTGGGCGTCACAGTGAGTTCATGCGGCGCAATCTCAAACGCCACCAATGCAGATTCCAGTAGTTTTTCGGCGATGTGCGCCGCACCCACCGCATCCGTATCGGGGAGCACCAAAATAAACTCGTCACCACCCAGACGAGACACTGTGTCTTGCTCACGCACGGCGCCTTTGAGCCGCCCCGCCATCATAGTCAGCAACGCGTCGCCGACTTGGTGTCCGAGCGAGTCGTTGACGTGCTTGAAATGATCCAGATCCAGAAACATCAACGCCAGCGGTGTGTCGTTGCGCTGCGCGGCGTGCAGCGCCAGGCCACAGCGATCAGTCAATAACACCCGATTGGGCAGGCCCGTGAGTGAGTCAAAGTGTGCCAGCAGTCGGATTTTTCTCTCTGCCTGTTTGCTTTCGGTGATATCCCGGCATAGCACCAGAAAGCGGGGCTCTTCGCCAGGCAATGCTGACTTTCGCGCCACCGACAATTCAAACCAGTGCATGCCATTGTCAAGCGGAAGTTTGATTTGTTTGCCAATTGAGCAATCGCTGTCATTGGCCTCTTGCAAGGCCGCCAGGACGACTTGGCACGCCTCCGGTGGCAACACTTGCGTGACCGTCTGGCCGATCAGATCATCGACTGGCCATGCCAGCAATTGCGTCCGAGACGAGTGCGCGTCATAACAATGGCCGTTCAGTCCCAACTCAAAGAGTGGGTCCGGAATGGCACCCAGCGTGGCTTGGAGTTGCCGCTGGGTCGCCAGGATTTCAGCCGTGCGCTCATTCACCTGGACTTCCAGTCCTTGATCGCGCATCCTCATCTCATACAACAGCCAGGCGAGGTAGGCCATCAGCAGGCTGACCATCAATCCGGCGGCGATCGTGAGCCCACGACTGCCTGACTGGCCCCAGCCGCCGATCGGCGTGACACTCAATGTCCATTGGCCGTTGGGCAGTTCCAGGGTGCGCTCTACCGGCGATTCGAGCGCAGTGGTGCCAGAGGCTTCAATATTCTGTCGCTCGCCGGTGTCGGGGAGGGTTCGCCAAAGCTCGTAGGAATAGCCGCGCTGCGTCAACAGAGGCAGCCGGGCCGAGGCCAGTGCCTCAGGAAACCGCAAGGTCACGTTGGTAAAACCCCAAAACGTTTTCTGTCCTGCCTCATTGGTCAGAAAAACGGGCAGGCGACCCACGATACCCATTCCCCCTTGGGCCAGCTTGAGCGGGCCTGCCAGCGTGAGTCGGCCAGTATCACGGGCCTTGATCGCCTCTTTGTTCTGGGCGACGTCCTTTAACTGGTCAAAGCCGATGCTCTTTTCATTGCCGGCCAGGGGTACCACACTTCGAATCACCCCACCGGGTGACAGCCCCAATGCGGCAATGCCTGGGTAGAACGGCAACATTTCAGTGGCAACCGCCTCGAAATCCCGCACATCGCCCTGACCCTGGCGGACCAGAGCGGCAATGGCGTAGGTGGCAGACAAGGAGCGCTCGATATCGCGCTGCAAAGTCTGCGCGTGGTCTGAGGCCATATCCGCGGCATGGGCGCGGGCTTCGACAAGTGTTTGTTGCTCCCAGCGCCAGATCAAAAAGACTGCGGCCACCGCACTGAAAAAAAAGACGACCGTCGCCACGAGCCATTGGCGCGTACGGTTCTGGTGGGTGGCATGCATCATGTCGATCGGAGTCTATCAACAAAGCAGGTTGATGCAAGCATCCCTGATCGCCCGTGGAGCTCGGCTCTGTGCCAGCCTTCTGGTCCGGGTCTGGAGTAAGCTGCTGTCACACGATTGACACAGAAAAATTCAACAATCGGTCATCTTTCTGTAACAAACGAACCTTGGGCTTCATGTCTTCATACCTTCGTCAACCCAAATTGATGTCGAACACTGCAGCGGTGACGCTTCTTGATCGCGATCACAGCATTTTTGCGTTCAACGAGCGGGTGCTTGACTGGGCCCGGCGCAAAGACGTTCCGCCGCTGGAGCGGCTGCGCTATCTGTGCATCGTCTCATCCAACCTGGATGAGTTCTTTGAAGTTCGGGCGGAGCCTCATCTGGTGGCGCATCAGCGCCACGATGCCAAGGGGATCTATACGGCGGACTCGTTCGAGCGGCTTGCCAGGACGGCCCACACCCTGGTCGCGAGCCAGTATGCCTTGTACAACAATCACGTGATGCCGACACTGGAGGCGCAGGGCATCAAGGTTGTGTCTCATGGTGAGCGCAACGAGGCCCAGCGGCGCTGGGTCAAGCAGTTCTTTGAGCGTGAAGTGCGCCCCTTGTTGATTCCGGTCGGTCTGGACCCGTCTCATCCGTTTCCGCAGGTGGCCAACAAGTCGCTTAATTTCATCGTGCGCCTGGGTGGCCACGACGCGTTTGGCCGTGCCAATGAGATTGCCATTGTGAAGGTGCCGCGCGTGTTGCCGCGCATGATCCGCATGCCAGAGAAGATATCAGGTATGCCTTACCACTTTGTCTCGCTGTCGAGCGTCATTCGGGCGCATCTCACGGAGTTGTTCCCGGGGCGCGACGTCGGGCAATTTTCACAGTTCCGGGTGACGCGCCATTCTGATCTGGCGGTGGATGAAGACGATGTCAGGAATTTGCGAACGGCCTTGCGTCAGGGCCTGGAGTCGCGCCAGTTTGGCCAGGCAGTGCGACTGGAAGTGTCGGCAAGTTGCTCGGATTTCTTGTCGGCGTTTCTACTCGAGCAGTTTAATTTGCCGGAGCAGGCTCTATTCCGCGTGCCCGGGCCGGTCAATCTGGTTCGCCTCACGCAGTTGATCGATCTGGTTTCTTTGCCCAATTTGTGCTTTCCCGTCTATCAGTCCTGTTATCCAACGCAGTTGACACCGGGCGTCTCGTTTTTTGAGCAGCTCAAACTCGGCGACGTCCTGATTCATCAACCGTTTGAGAGCTTTGGCGGTGTTTTGGCCTTTTTGCGTGAAGCTGTGAATGACCCCCAGGTGCTGGCGATCAAGCAGACCATCTATCGCACCGGCTCTGACTCGGAGCTCATGGACCTGCTGCGCGAGGCGGTGCGCCGGGGCAAAGAAGTGACCGTGGTGGTTGAACTCAAGGCGCGGTTTGACGAAGAGGCCAACATCAACTGGTCCGAGATGCTCGAATCCATCGGGGCGCAGGTCTTGTACGGCGTGGTGGGCCTGAAGACCCACACCAAGATGATGCTGATCACCCGCCGTGAAGGCAAGCGTCTGGTGCGATACGCCCACTTGTCTACCGGCAACTACAACCCGCGCACGGCGCGTTTGTACACCGATTGGGGTCACATTACGGCGGACAACGCACTCACCATGGATGTCGAAAATGTGTTCGTCCATCTGGCCAGCCACAGCCGGCTGCCCAAACTCAACCGCGTGCTGCTGGCGCCGTTCTATCTGCAACGCAAGCTGCTTGAAAAGATCAAAAAGTTGGGCAGCGTGGCCGAATCGGGTGGCGTCGGTCGCATTGTGGCCAAGATGAATGCGTTGACCGATGAGGCCCTCATTCATGCGCTGATTCAGGCCGGGCAGAAGGGCGTCAAGATCGACCTGATCGTGCGCGGCGCCTGCATGCTACCGGCGCAGGTGCCGGGCGTCACCGACAATATCCGCGTCCGCTCCATCATTGGCCGGTTTCTGGAACACTCGCGGGTCTTCTACTTCCGCCAGGATGAGGTGCAAGAGTTGTACCTGTCGAGCGCAGACTGGATGAACCGCAACATGCTGCGCCGGGTCGAATTGGCTTGGCCTGTGACCGACCCGATCCAGCGCCAGCGCATTGTGGATGAAGAGTTGGTGGCCTATTTGCATGATGGCGTCGACGCGTGGGAGTTGTTGCCAGACGGCACCTATGCGCGCGTTAAGGGTGAGCCCCATCACCAGGCTCATGGCGCGCAAGCGGCCCTGATGGCGCGCTACGCCGGCCATGATGAAAGACGCGGTATCTGAGATGGACCTCGTTTTATGGCGTCACGCGGAGGCACAGGAATGGTTGGACGGCTGTGACGACATGGCCCGCCCACTCACCCCGCGTGGTGAAAAACAAGCCGTGCGCATGGCGAACTGGCTGGACCGTCAGTTGCCCGAAGGGACCCGCATTTTTGTGAGCCCGGCACGCCGTTGTGAGCAGACTGCGCAGGCACTGGGACGCAAATACAAGTTGCGAGAGGAACTGGCGCCGGGCGCCAGTGCTGTGGAGTTGCTGGAGCTGGTTCAATGGCCGCTTGCAAAAGGTACCGTGCTGGTGGTGGGCCATCAACCCACGTTGGGCCAAACCATTGCCCAGTTGCTCGGTTTGAGCGCGACAGAATGCACGGTCAAAAAGGGGGCCGTCTGGTGGCTGCGCAATCGTCAACGAGAAGCGCAGTCGCAAACCGTGGTCGTCACGGTGCAGTCGCCCGAGGTGCTTTAGCCAGACCAACCCCCCACAGCATGGGTTTGCGGTGTTTCACAGTACTGTCATCGAACCGCCGTCAACCTGTCATGATCGATTTCTATGCTGATGGCTTCTTAGCCCAAGGGGTCTTCATGTCATTAAATTTCTCATTCCCAAACACCGCATCCGGCAAGCCTGAACGCATTGCGCCAGGAGCAACTCACCTGCAACGCCGCCAAGTGCTCAAGGGCGCGCTCGGTGGCGTTGCCACGCTAGGACTGGGGAGTCTGGGTCTGAGTGCCAGCGGTGGCAGCGATGCCGCGACCACCGTTACAGCCACGGGATTGGAGTTCATCGGCATGCCCGCGATAAAGCAACTTCTTTTCTGTAAATTTCCGAAATTTAGTTTTGGGTGTTGGTGATTTGCAGCGCTCAGGGCTTCATGGTTAGATAGATTTTT
>NZ_JAAFHA010000154.1 GCF_010365055.1 Rhodoferax sp. | reverse complement strand
TCGCTCGCAACATCAAGGGCTTGCATCCGGCAGAGAAGAATGCATTGGATGAGCAGTTGCGCGCGCTTGTGGACCAACCCAAAGCCGGGGACATGAAAAAGGGTGACTTGGCTGGCGTTAGGGTTGTGAAATACAAGCACAACACGCAGCAGTGGTTGCTGGCTTATGAGGTCGGGGAAGCGGCAATAATTTTGCTCGCACACGGCAGTCACGAGAATTTTTATAAAAATTTAAAGCGATAAATGCGCATTGCTGTTGTCTCCAATACCTGGGCCTTACCCGCTTGGCAGCAGGGCGTGGACCGCATGCTGGCTGAAATCTTGTGAAGTTGAGGCGCGAACCCATGTTTGAATTAAAATATGACCTTTCTGGTCAGAATAAGGAGTCAAGCATGCAAACCTGGCAAATGCAAGAGGCCAAAGCGCACCTGTCGGAGTTGATTCAGCGAGCGAGCCAGTTGGGGCCGCAAGAGATCACGGTGCATGGCCGATCGGTGGCCGTGATGTTGTCGCGCGAAGCTTTTGACCGCCTGGCCGGTGCTGACCAGTCGCTGGTAGATTTCATGCGACGTTCGCCCTTGTATGGCATGGAGGAGGTGAACCTTGACCGTGACACGAGCCTGACGCGAGAGATAGCACTGTGAGCTATCTACTTGACACCAACGTATTGTCTGAATTGCGCCGCAAGACGCCACACCCTGGCGTGGTGGACTGGTTTTCGCACCGGCCCGCCACCACCCTCTACCTGAGCGTGCTAACGCTGGGTGAATTGCGCAAGGGCATTGAAACCCTTGCAGACGCCTCACGCCGCCTGGCGCTACTGGACTGGCTTGAGTCTGACCTCCCCAGCTTTTTTACCGGGCGAATTCTTGCGGTTGATCTGCCCGTGGCTGACCGATGGGGACGCCTGGTTGCCCAAGCCGGACGTCCTTTACCGGCTATTGACAGCCTGCTGGCCGCCACTGCACTACACCATGGCCTGCGCCTAGTCACACGCAACGAACGTGATTTTGATGTGCCCGGCCTGGAAGTCATCAACCCCTGGAACCTGTGAAACACTTTTCTCCAAGACCCGACGCAAAGGCATCATCCTCGCAGGCGGCTCCGGCAGCCGGCTGCACCCGGCCACGCTGGCCATCAGCAAGCAGTTGCTGCCGGTGTACGACAAGCCCATGATTTACTACCCACTCAGCACCCTGATGCTGGCTGGCATCCGTGATGTGCTTCCCCGTTTTGCTCCTTCTCCCAGTCGAGCAAACACCGAAAAAATCCGCTGGTATTACGATCTGCTGTACGGTAGTGTCAAGGCATGAAGACCCTGACCATCAAAATCTCGCCGCAGCTTGAGCAAGAAATTGTGCTGGCCAGTGAGCGCGAGCACCTCAGCAAGTCAGAGCTGGTACGACGCGCCTTGGTGGTTTACATCAGCCAGCGCAATGCGGCTGTGCCCACCCTGTCGGCGCTGGAGCAGGCCGGTGATTTGGTAGGTTGCTTCAGCGGCGGACCCTCCGACCTTTCCTCAAACCCCCGTCACCTTGATGATTTTGGCCGCGTATGAGCAGCCATTTGATTCTCGATACCGGCCCCTGGGTGGCCATGTCGCTGGCCGATGAAGTATCTGCAGTGCGCGCTCTGTTCGAGCGCTACGACAATGTGCCAGCGTCACTGGCAGATGCCTGCCTGGTTCGCATGTCGGAATTGTATGAGCCCAGTCGGGTGTTAACGCTGGACAGTGATTTCCACATCTATCGCCGCCATGGCAGAAAAGTCATTCCAGTCTTGTCACCGCGTCCATGAACCATCATTGGTTGGGGGTCAGATTCCAATTCTTTTTAGTCGCAACCTGAACGGGTATAAATAAGTGCAAAATATGGCTGTAGCCCCCGTCACACTTGCGTGAACAGCTATCAATTTAATCAAAGCGCCTTTGAACCCCGACAGCGCCTTCAGCCTCAGTCGTGGGGCCGATATTGCGTGGCTTGTGCCGCCGTGGTGGACATGCTCAAGACCGACCCTGAATGTGCCGACGCCTACCAGGTCATGCCGCGCCGCCCCGGCGATGTGGCGCAGTACTATGCCGACCCTGCGCTGGCGCACGAGCAACTGGGCTGGCCCGCCCGCCGCTCGCTGGCGGAAATGTGCGCCGACGCTTGGCGCTGGCAAAGCCAGAATCCGAGTGGCTGTAAATGAGTGTCAAATTGCAAATTTATTTGAGTAAAATCACTCAAAACACTGAGTAATTTGTAGGTTATGTTCTACCGCTCACAACTCGCTACCCTTAACGCCCGCTTGCAGCAGCCGCGTCGGTTTTTGCAGATTCTTGCCGGGCCCAGGCAGGTTGGCAAGACGACGCTGGCACGCCAGGCAATGGCTGCTTTTGTGGGCCAGGCGCACTACGCCACGGCTGATTTGCCGGCTGCGCCTGAGGCGAACTGGATCGAGCAGCAGTGGCGCGTGGCCCGGATGATGGCGGCGCTTGGCCCGGCGCTGCTGGTGCTGGACGAAGTGCACAAGGTGCCGCGCTGGTCAGAGGTGGTGAAAATGCTCTGGGATGAAGATGCCTCATCGGGTTGTGCGCTACAGGTGGTGTTACTGGGGTCTTCGCAGTTTTTGCTGCAGCAGGGCTTGTCTGAGAGCCTGGCGGGCCGATTTGAGCTGATTCGCGTGCCGCATTGGTCGTTTGCCGAAATGCGCGAAGCGTTTGGATGGGACGTTGAGCGCTTTGTGTATTTTGGCGGGTACCCAGGCGCTGCGGCACTGGCGGACGACGAGTTTCGCTGGCGCAGCTATGTGCTGGACGCGATCATCGAGCCGACCATTTCGCGCGATGTGCTGCAACTGGCGCGCATTGACAAGCCCGCGCTGCTGCGCCGCCTGTTTGTGCTGGGTTGCACGTATTCGGGCCAGGTGTTGTCGTATCAAAAAATGACGGGGCAGCTTCAAGATGTGGGCAACACCACGACGCTGGCCCATTACCTGCGTCTGCTGGCGGGCGCGTGGATGCTGACGGGCCTGGATAAATTCGCCGGCGACGCAGCGCGCAGCCGTGCGGCAAGCCCCAAGCTGCAGGCGCTGAACACGGCGCTGATTTCTGCGCAGCTTGCCGAAAACTTTGCGGCGGCTCGGCTCAATGGCGAACTGTGGGGCCGGCTGGTGGAATCGAGCGTGGGTGCGCACCTGCTTAACGCCGCGCCGCCGGGCTTGGCGGTAACCTACTGGCGCGAGCGTAACCAGGAGGTAGATTTTGTGCTGCAGCATGGCGGCAAGACTGTACCGATCGAGGTTAAAAGTGGGCGCTCCAAGGGGGCGCTGACGGGACTGAAGCTGTTTTCCAAAAGCTTTGGCACGGGCCCGGGCCTGGTGGTGGGCACGGGCGGCGTGGCGCTGGATGTGTTTCTTGCAACGCCGCCCGAGGCGTGGCTTTAGGGCCGTCATTGCGAGCGCAGCGCGGCAATCCATGTGTTTATGCGCGTTAAAAGTGCATCTGGCCTATATGGGACGGTCACAAGCAGCTATTAAGGAGTAAGCGCTCCATCAACCCCAGTAGCTCAAGGAATCGTTCTGGCCGCCAAATCTGCTATACGCACATTCCAAGGCAACAACGCCTCCACAGCCTCAACCGAATTGGCTGCTGGCAAATCGCGCAGCACCCGACGCAGCCAGGCATAGGGCTCCAGTCCATTGGCTTTGGCCGTCTGCACCAATGAGTAAATCACCGCACTGGCATGTGCGCCGGCCGGCGTATCACTGAACAGCCAAGCCTTGCGACCCATCACAAACGGGCGGATCGCGTTTTCACAGCGATTGTTGTCAATCGGCAAATCCCCACGCTCGGTATAGCGCGTCAACCGACTCCACAAATTGCCCATGTACGCCATAGCGGTACCCAATGTGCTCTTGGGGGTCACCAATGACTGGTTTTTCTGTAACCAAGCCTGCAACTCAGCCAGGATCCCCACGCTGCGGCCCTGACGCGCGGCATGACGCGCCTCATCACTGGCTTGCCTGAACTCACGCTCAACGCCATACAACTTGCCGATCATGGCCACGGCCTCATCGGCCAGACCACGTTTACCCTTGGGCTGCACCCGCACCGCCTCCACAAAGCGCCTGCGCACATGTGCCCAGCATGCCAAGCGAATGATGTCACCGCCGCGCTCCAGCGCGTTGTAGCCGTCATAGCCATCGGTCATCAAATAACCTTTGTAGCCCTCAAGTAGGCGAATCGGCACCGCCGCACTGCGACTGCGGTCGTAGTCATAAAGCACCACCGGCTTGTCCGGCGGCCCCCCGGTTTGCACCCACATATAACTGTTGGACGTGGGGGCCTTGTCCTTTTCTTTAAGCACCTGCACCACCGTCTCATCCATGTACAGCAAGCTGCAGTCCAGCAAGATGTCGCGCGCCAGGTTGTGCAGCGGCTGCAACAGCTCTGCGCAGCCAATGACCCAGCGCGCCAGAGTTTGCCGGGGCACCACCACATCATGGCGACTTAAAACATGCTCGAAGCGCGCCAGTGGCAAGCCATCAACGAACTTGACTGCCAACAGCATGGCCAGAAAGTCGGCGCTGGCGTTGCTCTTGGGCAGTGGCTGCGGGGGCAGTGCTGCCGTGATCGGCGCATGCACACTGGCCGGGCAGCCGTAGCGCTTGCGAATGTTACGGATCACACGGATTTGCATTGGCACGATGTCGATCTGCTCGCTGATGTCTTGGCCAATCTCCACCATCTCGGTGCCACAAGGGCAGATGCGATCAGCTTGCGGGACATCATGAATCACGTCCACACGGGGCAACCCTGCGGGCAGTGGGCGGCGTTTACCGCGGGTCACGGGTGGAGCTGGTTGAGTTGCAACGCCATCTTCAGCGCTTGCCTGTGGCGCTGGCGCAATGATTGCCTGGTCTTGGGCCTCAGGATTGAGTTGCGCCAGAACTTCGGCTTCATCGAACAAGCGACTCTGGGCGCTGAGTTGCTCGGAGCTGGCTCCAAACATGCGGTGCCTGGCCAAGGTGGCCTGCTCAAGCATGCGGATGATGTATTCATGGGCTTGCAGGCGCATGGCCGCCAGGCTGGTTTGATAGGTCTCTTGTGCGGCTTTCTCACAGGCCGCCTGAGTGGCTGACAGCAGGGCTTCAAGCTGGTCTGAAGTGGTCGGCAAACCCGACACTTTTTGCGGCTTCGGGAAGACAATTTCCAGTGGCACAAAGGTGGCTTCAAGAGAGCTAAAAGACATGCTGTATTTTAGCCGTTTCTCCTATGAAACACGGGCAAAATTGAGTGTTTTATGGGGTATATTTTTAGTCAAATCAAAGCCTTCCAAGAGCCAGCCAAATTCATGCAAACTGCAGCTCGCAGTGGGCGCTTTTGCATCCCATCCACCGGCCAGGCGAATTTATCGGCCTCCAAACGCTTTTGCCACAAGCAAAATCCATTGCGGTGCCAGTACAGGGCTTTGAGCTGGGTGTGGCGTCTGTTGGTGAAGACGTACAGCGCGCTGGCAAAGGGGGACAAGCCCAGTTCCTGCTCAACGAGTGCGCTTAAGCCGTTGATGGCTTTTCTGAAGTCAATGGGTTCACGACACAGGTAGACCTGATCGATGCTGCAGCCCGGGTGCATCAGTGCGCTGCCTGTGCGTAGTGGCTCAGGGCTGCGAGCCAGTGGGGTTCTGGGCGCGTTGGTAACTCCAGTCGTATGCCACCGGCCAGTAGCAAAGTGCAGTTGGGCGGTATCGGGTTGTCGATTGCAACGGCGCGCGTTGGGCTCGCTGTCGCTGGCATTGGCATCTTAAATTCGACACCATTTCGGTTTTTATTCCAGATTTCCGATCCAACCAGTCAATGAAATCAAGCAGTTACGTCAGTTTTGTTGCTCGAATTCAAAAATGCTTGTAGTGGCACGTTTGCTGTAATATGTAGTTCAAATTTGCCGACGTTGCGCTACACTTGGCGCCATGTTCATCAAAGTCACCCAATCGGGCTCTCGGCGCTACGCCCAACTGGTGGAGTCCTTTCGCAATGCTGAAGGCAAACCCCGCCAACGCACCGTTTGCACGCTCGGTCGGCTGGAGGCCGGTGGCGAAGTCGACACCCTGATCTCCTCATTGCAACGCGCCCGTGGCGTAGTCCCCGCTGTTGCTGCTCTGGATGGTTTGCGCTTTACCGACAGTCGCCAAGCCGGTGACGTATGGGCGCTGTCAGAGCTTTGGCGCTCCTTGGGCTTTGATGCCTTGGCTACTTCGTGGCGGCGCTCTAAAACCGAGGTCGACGTGCTGGCCTGTCTTCGCGCCATGGTTATCAACAGACTGTGCGACCCCAGCAGCAAACTGGGCGTGCTTCGCTGGCTGGAGACAGTGGCATTGCCGGTGGATTTCGGCTTTTCCCAAGGCTTGCCAGAACACCAGCACCTGTTGCGCGCCATGGATGTGCTCGATGAATACAGCGATGCCCTGGGCACCAGGCTGGCAACGCTCATGCGCCCGCTGATTGATCAAGACCTCTCGGTCGTTTTTTATGACCTCACCACGGTGGAGGTCACCGGTCAGACCGAGTTGGAAGATGACGTGCGCGCCTATGGACGCGGCAAATCCGGAATGGTTGAGCGTCAGTTTGTGCTGTCCTTGGTGCAAACCGCAGAAGGACTGCCCATTGCGCACGAGGTCCATGCGGGCAATACGGCCGAGGCCAAAACGCTGCTGCCGATGATTCGCGGCTTGCTGGCTCGCTACCCGCTCAAACGGGTGGTGCTGGTGGCCGACCGGGGCCTGCTCAGTGTGGGCAACATCGAGGAACTGGGCAAACTGCAAGCGCAACTAAAAAAGGACGGCCGAGACATCGCGTTGGACTACATCTTGGCGGTACCGGCTGCGCGCTACGGTGACTTTGTGGAGGACCTCAAACGCTTGAATGAGGCGCAAGAGAAACGCCAAGATCAAACTCAGGAGTGGTGCGCAGAGACCACATGGCAGGACAAGCGTCTGGTGGTGGCGCATGACCGACAAGCAGCCCAGCGGCGCACTGCCGCGCGCAATAAGGCCATCCAGGATTTGATCACTCTGGGTCAAGAATGGTGTGGCACGCTTGATGCCCAAGACGGCGGCAAAAAACGCAAAGGCCGACCGCTGTCGGATTCGGGTGCCAAGGCGCGTTTCTATCATGCCGTCAAGGATGCGCACCTCGCGCATGTGATCAAGGTGGACTTGAAGGCCGAGTTGTTCAGTTACACGATTGATGAGGATCGAAAACGGTATCTGGAGTTGCTTGACGGCAAACTGCTGTTGGTCACCAATACGGATGCCCCACCACAGGAGGTGGTGCAGCGCTACAAAAGCCTGGCCGACATTGAGCGGGGCTTTCGGGTGCTGAAGTCCGATATTGAGATTGGCCCGGTGCATCACCGCTTGCCTCAGCGGATTCGGTCACACGCCCTGGTGTGCTTTATGGCCCTGATCCTGTACCGGGTGATGCGCATGCGGCTCAAGGCTGCCAAAAGGTCCGAATCACCAAGCACGCTGCTGGAGCAACTCAAACGCATTCACCAGCAGACCGTTCAAACCGGCGATGGCAAAACTCTGACCGGATTGACCGAGATGACGCCGGCACAAAAGTCGCTGTTTGCTGCCCTAGAGTTGACACCACCGACGTCATCAGACCTCGTAAAACCTCTTTTGTAGTCTGCGCTTTGGACCACGTTTCCAATGAAATCATGGGGTTACGTCCAGGAAGTGTCGAACTTGAGAAGCCAACTAAATCAATTCCGAAACCAGCCATTCCGAAATTCGCCACCGAGGCGCAAGAGCGCGCCTATTGGGAATCGCACGACTCCATCGATCACCTGGACTGGACCAAGGCGAAGAAGGCCACGCTGCCAAACTTAAAGCCCACGACCAAGACCATTTCGCTGCGGCTGCCGCAGCACCTACTGGACGCGCTCAAAGTAGCCGCCAACGCCCGCGACGTGCCTTATCAGTCGCTCATCAAGGTTTGGCTCCAAGAGAAGCTGCACAGCCAATAATTTGGCATTTA
>NZ_JAAFHA010000153.1 GCF_010365055.1 Rhodoferax sp. | reverse complement strand
CTTCTTCCCTCTCTGCACCAGGCGCCGGACACGGGCGCGCAGGTCGCCGTCAGCGTGCCAGCCGTCGGTCACTGCATCGGCGCCGAACAGCACTTCGGCTATCGTGCGCAGGGATGCACCCGCGAGGGTGCCGTCGAGTGCCTGCAGCGTGTGCAGTTCCTGCAGCGAAGACGGGGATGGACGCGGTTTGGCCACCGCCGTCAGCGTGGCATCGCTGGCTGTCTGCAGGTTGTTCAGTTCGCCTGCCAGCGCGCGATGGCGTTGGCACGGTTTCTGGCAGGCTCGGATACCATAGACGTAGGCCATGCCATCTTCCAGAGTGGGGGTGAAAGCCAGCCGGACGCAACAGCCAGGCAACCGGACAACCAGCATCAGGCGGTGGCCATCGTGGATCAGTTGTTTGTGCCCAGGGATGCGCCAGAACTCGAAGAGGTCGGCACCTGGCGGCGGATCGGCATCGGGGTAGAGCTGCAGCACGGTATCGTGGTCGGGGAACCAGGTGGGGTGTGCGTCCCGCGCATCCACACCGGGGTCTTCCAGCAGCCGGAGGCCCCAGTCCGGTACCAACTCGGATTGACGACGACTGCGCAGCCAGTCGCGCCGGTAGTCTGCATTGCGGCGCAGATATTCCCAGGCCAATGACGGGCCGTCCAGGTGCAGGACGTAAAGGTACGCGGCGATTGGATGCCAATGATCGGGGCCACGATCGAGAAGTGACTGTGCCATGGTGCAACCTCCTGTCGAACAGCAGGAAACGTCACCACGGACCTCGGATTTGAGGGGCTACGCTGTTATCACCCAGGCATCATGTCGTGGTTCAATCATCTGGCCGTGTCAAGACCGACTGGCTCCGAAGTGTTGCAAAAGGTGTCCGAATGCGACGACTGCGCAACCGGAATTGGTGCACAGCATCGAATACGGTGCGGCAAAGTCCGCTGGGCATTACGACTGTTTGCGTCTCGTTCGCGCCGCTGTGGTGCAGAGTGCGGATTGATGTTCACAGGGTCTGAACCAAGACCAAAATAGACGCAATACGCTGGAGCGGGCTGTACCTGTATGGTCCGCCAGAGCGGGCCATCGGGTTCGATCAGTCAATGATCGAACCGTTGATGCGGGCCAGTCGCGCATAGTCGGACAGCGTGCGCTCCGCAACGAAATACAGATCACGCTCGATGCGCAGCTTCAGCGGCCCGACGATGGATGCCAGATCGGAAATCCGCACATTGCCCAGCTCGGGCATGCCGATGCCGACATCGCACAGGCCGTAAGCGGTATCGCCGTCCTCGGGGTCGAGTTCGGTCAGCAGCCAGGTCGCGTGTGCGTCCGGGGTGAATAGCCGCACCACGGGTAGTGGGTCATGGTTGCCGCCTTCGGCGGTAATCCGGCCATTGGTTAGCAGTTGGGTGCGTTGTTCGCCAGTGATGAGAGCGTGGGTCATGGTCGCTTCCTTTGATAGTTTCGCTCCACGGCGGAGCGAGGCGACAAGGGGCACGCGCCCAGCGCCGCCGTCATACCCCAACACGGTCCGGTGCGGGCCGGGGTTGACGGCAAGCGGCGTGCGCCAGGCTCGCGTACTTGTCCGCTGTGGGGTGAACCTGGGAGCGACCTGGATGTCCACAAAGTCGACGATACACGGATGTGCCAATACGCCAATGCACGAAACCGCATTGCTGGATGCACAGAAAACCTCGAATGTGCCATTGCGGATTTACGGAAGATCGCAAAAGCGTACAGATGGAAGTCAACGAATCCACGGATGCACAGAAACACGAATCAGGCTTTACGCGGAAGCGGCAAAGAACAAAGACGAATGAGAGAACGCCACCCTGCATAGTAGGTCAATAGCGAGAAATGAGTTAAAGATAACGTGGTTTTAATTATGCCTTTAATCAACGCTTCTGTGTATGCAGAAGCGATCAATTCAGCGCGGCCGACCGGCCGGTGCCACCACCTTTGAGGCCGAACCGGCGCAGGCCTTCGGCGCGGCGGTGCGCGCGCTGAGAACGGAGCAAGGCGTCGCCCAGGAGTCGCTGGCCCACTTGGCCGACATTGAGCGCTCGCACATGGGCAAGATCGAGCGTGGCGAGCACATGCCCACGCTGGCGATCATCCTGAAAATCGCACGGGCGCTCGGGTGCAGTGCGTCCGACTTGATGGCGGAGACGGAAAGCCGGCTTGCGGCTTCCGAGTCGTAACCCCTGCCGTTAGGGAACGCCCCGCCGCAGCGGCGGGGCGCCGGGGGCGACGCTCAGTCGCCCTTGCTGCGCGACCAGATCAGGTTGTGCGTACCGTCCTCACCCTCGATCAGACGGGCGTAAATGGTGGCCGGAAACGATGGATCGTCCAGGCTCGTCGACACGTAGGGCCGCTCAGCCTGGCTGATTTTCTTCCACGCTGCGCCGACTTCCAGCCCGCTCGCGGCCTGGATGCGGTAGTCGGGAGCATTCTCGCTGCTCTTGTCGTTCAGGATCAATTTGACCTTGATGTTGAGCGTCAGGGTGCGCAGCGTGCCGGTGAATCCGTCTTTGTCTGCGGTGAAAGTGCCGATGTTTGCCATGATGAAGTTTCCTTTCGGGGTTGCAAGATCGCGCCCATCGCGTCCTTGTCGGTGATCCGCCCGGTGGGGGCCGGGCTGGCTGCACCGCGCAGCGGCCGCAACGCACGTGAAGGACCAGAAGGCCCAAAGAATTTGTTGCGCGAGGAAGCTGCACCGCAGCGGGGAAATTGTTTGGGCTGGATGGTTGCGGCCATGAAGCCCGAGGCGCAGCCGAGCCGCCACCAGGATTCACGACAAGCCAAGGACGCAGGGGGCGAACCGGCCCGAATGGAGCGATGGCCAACTCGGAGTCTCCGCAAGAAGGCTGCTCCGGCATGCACCCTGATGCTGACAAGGTCTGGCCTGAAACGACTGGCGAGAACTTCCTCTTCACTTGACAGCAAACGGGTTGAGGCGTGACGTGGGAATTTCATCATAGAGCTGTGCCGCGTGTCGGTGAACCGCCCTTCGTGATGGTGTTGACGGCCAACCGTCAGCGTCGTGGATGGCACACATTTGCACAACCCAGCGCAGCGAGTTGCGGAGTGCCCCGGCGCCAGCCCACACTGGTGGGATCTCTACCTGGGCAAGTGCATCGCACGCGCAGGCCCGGCATGGGCCTGAGTGCATGTTGGTTTAGCGCCCCGCCACCCGGCGGGACGCTTTGGGGTTTTGGGGTGGCATTTCGGCTGTTAGACCGGGCGCGGCAAACATGCCGCGCCCGATTTTTTTCAAAAAAAGACCCCGGCGCAGTTCAGCGCCGGAGCCCGCTCACGCTATTACCTCAAGCGGCCAGCACCTCGGCCACTTCTTCCACCTCGGTGGCGGCATCCTCCGGGGCTTCTTCCAGCGTCTCGGTTGGTACGTCAGCCTGCGCATTGCCTTGCGCGTCCGCCGTGCCGTCATCGCTCTTGAACATGGCAGGCATCCACCCCGTACCCACGGCCAGCCGTTCGGCTTCGCTGGCAATATCGGCCTTTTTGAGCTTCGCCAGTCGGCTGACCTGTCCGGGGGCAAATTGCCCCACAGCTTCCAGAATCATGGCCTTGGACACATGCGAGAAATACCCCTCGGCGGTCGGTGTCCACCATGCAGCCATATCCAGCCCGACAGCCTGCGCCAGCATCGTGCCCGGTGCATCGTGTTCCCGCGACGAAACCACGTCCACAGTCGAGGCCACGCACACCGCCAGCAGCAGCACCAGTTCATCCTGCGGCATCGCCACCAGCATCGCGAACAAATCGCCGTCATCCTCTGGCAACTTCTCGCCCCAAGGCTGTTGCAACTCTTTCAATGCGACAGCGGCAGGCGACTGCGGCCAATCCGGCGCGTAGCCTTCCAACCCGTCCTGCGGGCGAACGCTGATACGGATGGGCAATTCCACCGCATAGCCGTTCTGTAAAACTCGCTGCACCATGCCATGCACCAGCGCGGCCAGTGATACCTGCGGATTACGGGCCAGTTCGATTTGCAGTGCTGCCGTGCGGTGGGCGCTCATGCGCCGCGCCAGCTTCTCGGAGATTGCGGTCTTCTTCGGTTTCGGGATGTCATCGCCGTCGCCGTCGGTATCTTCGGGGTCGATGCCACCTTGCACCCTCGCCAGTGTGCGCAGCGCCTTGGCTTCGGCCTCGCGCAGCAAACCACGGTGGATGACGGGTTCGCCTTGGCGGTCGAGTGTGACGACAACACCAGCGGCGGCGCGAATGCTCGGGCTGTAGGCCAGTAACTCGGCCTCCATTGCTTCCAGTTGGTCGCCCACGCTGCGGCCTTCCTCGTCGAGGGCTTCGGCTTTCTCTTCGTCCTCGGCCTCCAGCGCAGTGTCCAGGGCTTGCCCGATTTCCTGCAGTTTCGCTTGCAGCTTGGCGATACGCTTAGCTTCGCGGGCATTGGCCTTGCGCGGCTCCTTCGGCGCACGCTGGAAGGTTTGCAGGTCGGCATAGGTGGTAGCCGGAACAGCCTCCACCCATGCCCAACCCTCGGCGCGTACCGTGTCAGCCATACCGGCCAGCTTGTCCTGTGCCAGCCGGTCGAGCAGCCCGGTATCGGTCAGGTAAATGCCTTGGTCGGCATCGGCAAACAGGTCGCGGCGGACACCACCGCCTGCGGCCTCGTAGGTATCCAGCCCGACAAAGCGCACCAGCGGGTGCCGGTGGGCGTCAATCTCCCGCTCGGTCAGTCGCTCCCGCAAAGCGGTCGGGTTGCGCTGCCAGTTCGGCGCATCGTAGAACGCGGCTTCCTGCGCGGCGTGGTCATCGGTGATTGCCAATGCCATCAACTGGTCGAGATTGACTTCATCAGCGCGGTAGTCGGCCATCAGGCGCGGCGAGACGTTCGCCAGCTTCAAACGGCGCTGCACCACCAGCGGGGTCACACCAAAGTCTGCGGCAATGTCTTCGATGGGTCGGCCTTCCGCGATCAGGGCGGCGAAAGCCTCGAACTGGTCGGCGGCGTGCATGGTTTCGCGTTGTACGTTCTCGGTCAGGCTGGCGGTACGCGCCGACGCATCGGCCACCAGCAGGCAAGGCACCTCAAAATCTTTGGCAATGCGGTGTTTCTTCGCCAGCAACTTCAAGGCAGCAAGGCGACGGCCACCGGCCACCACTTCGTAATGTTCGCGATTGCTGGCAAGAATCACGGTCAGGTTTTGCAGCAATCCCACGCGCTGGATACTCGATGCGAGGGCATTGATGGACGCGCCCAAAGTCTTGCGCACATTGCGCTTGGACGGGCGAAGCTGCGACAGCGGCACCAGCAGCATGCTTTGCGCCGGGGTTGCTGCTTGCAGGGCTTGGACTTCTTGATGGGTAATGGTGTTCATGGTGAGTGCTCCTGTCCCTTGGTGGGACGTTAAAAACGAAAAGGAAGAAGAAAAGAAAACTCGGGTATCGGTTCATGGTTTTGGTATCTGCATGCGCTTGTCTCCTGTGGTTTCAAAGCTGACCGGATTCCAAGATTCAGAGCCCGGTGTTGGCTTTGGTGGGTTCGGCGCAAAGACCTGGGCCGGTCCCT
>NZ_JAAFHA010000036.1 GCF_010365055.1 Rhodoferax sp. | reverse complement strand
CGGGCTCAAAGGCGTGGCCGCCAGCAGTTCGAGCACACCATACACCCCGGCCAGGTCAGCCAGCCGTTTGGGCAGCCTTTGTGTCGAGAAGCGCTTGCCCTGGGTCAAGGCAGCACGCCTGAACTCAAGCAACACGGCCAGCGCTGACGAGTCAAATCGGGTCAAAGGGCCGGCATCCACCACGGCCTCTGAGCCCGAGAGCGCCGGCAAACCTTGCACCAGAGCCTTCAAAATTGCTGTGGCCTGGGCGTGCGTCAATTCTTGCGGTAACACCAGCACAGTCATCCCTTTTTGGCGTTGGCCTGGTTGCGCTCGGCCAGTGTGGTTATCAAGCCGTCGATGCCTTTGGCATTGATTTCCTGCGCAAACTGGCTGCGGTAGGTGTCGACCAACCAAACACCGAGGACATTGAGGTTGTAAATTTTCCAGCCCGCACCCTGGCCAGGTGTCTTTTCCAGGCGGTAGTCGAGTTGAATCGGGTCGCCGCGCCCTTTGATTTCGGTGCGCACCACGACTTCCGTTTCAGCGGGATCGGAGCGCATGGGCTTGATCTTGAAGGTCACCTCATTGACTTGGGACAAAGCGCCGGCATAGGTGCGCACCAGCAAGATCTTGAACTCCTCCTGCAGGCGCTGTTGTTGCTCCGGCGTCGCCTGGCGCCATTTGGGACCCACGGCGGAGGCCGTCATGCGTTTGAAGTCAACGTTGGGCATCACCAGGCGGTCCACCAGGGCGATGACCCGGGCGACGTCACCGCTTTGAACGGCTTTGTCCGCCTTGATGCTGTTCAAGGCCTCGGTGGTTAAGCGTCCAATCAGCGCGTCAGGGGCTTCATCGGCAGCGCTGGCGGGCCCAGCGAGCCAGCCGAAGGTGCCGACAAGTAGCGCGACGAGCAGATGACTGAATAGACGGCGTTTCATGGTTCTTCCTTCTCATCGTCGGCGCTGCCGGATTCTTTGATGGTTTTGACCCAGGCCCGGGTGCGGTCTCGGACCTCCGAAAGATCTTGCTTCACGGGTGACTTTTCCACTTCGCCATCATCGGGCGGGTTGCCATCGTAAATGCCGCTGCGACGACGTTGCAGGTAGGAGTCGCGGGTGAAAGTGTATTTGTCCAGCGCCACCGCTTCCAGCATGGCCGAAGCGCCCAATAACGAGGCCCGTGTGTCGACCAGGCGCAGCACGGTCAGGCTGTTGCGGGCTGGGATGTGTTCAAGGGTGGATACCAGGTTGCCCTGCGCATCCACCGGCAGGGCCGCCGTGTCGCGCAATGTGGACGGTCCCAGCAGGGGCAGTACCAGATAGGGGCCGGGCGGGACACCCCAATAGCCCAGCGTATGACCAAAATCCTTGGTGTGACGCTCAAGTCTCAACTCGGACGCCACGTCCACCAGTCCGCCCAAGCCGATGAAGGTATTGACGCCAAAACGCGCGAAACTGTTGGCCGCCGGTTCGCCCTTGAATTGCATGGCGTTGTTCACCCCCGACCAGAGATCCTGCAAGTTGGCAAAGAAATTGCGCACCCCTCGGCGCATCGGTGCGGGCAGGACATCCTGATAAGCCGTGGCAACCGGTTTGATGACCGCGACATCGACCGCATCGTTGAACTGGTAGACGCCACGATTGAAGGGCTCCAGCGGATCTTGCGGGTTGGCGGTGGGCCCAGTGGCGCAGCCGGTCAGGGCCAGCGCCAGTAGTACCAAGCCTGCCCACGACTTGGCTCGCGCCGCTTGACGAATCATTGGATGCATTTGGCGACTCCTGGTCATTTATTGACCCCCAACGGCGGCAGGCGTAGTGCCATCGGCCGCCTTGCTGAACAAGAATTGACTGATCAGATTTTCCAGCACCACCGCCGATTGGGTGCTGGAAATGGTGTCACCGGCGGCGAGCGTCTTTTCGTCGGCACCAGGCTCTAACCCCAGATACTGCTCACCGAGCAAGCCGCTGGTGAGGATCTTCAGCGAGCTGTCTTTGGGAAATACATACTGTTTTTCCAGCGCCAGCGTCACGCGGGCTTGGAACGATTTGTCATCGAACACAATTTTCTCGACCCGGCCGACCACCACGCCGGCACTGCGAATGGCGGCTTTGGGCTTGAGTCCGCCAATGTTGTCAAATTTGGCGCTGACTTGGTAGGTTTTTTGAAAACTCAGGGTCAGCAAGTTGGCGGCCTGCAAAGCCAGAAACAGGATGGCCGCCGCCCCGATTAGCACAAACAGGCCCACCCAGACGTCATTTTTGGAGCGTTGCATAAATCTTCTTTCTAATCAGTTGGGGGCAGAGCTTGTTCTTTGATCAGTTGAGGACAGAGCTGGTTCGCTTCGCGTAACTGCGGTCTGTCCCGCAAAGAATCAGGACGCAGTCCTTCCCGCAAGGTCTTCATATCGTAAACATCATGGCGGTCAGGATGAAATCAAGGCCCAGAACGGCCAGCGACGCGACCACGACGGTGCGGGTGGTGGCGCTGGCGACCCCTTCGGGCGTGGCTTGCGCCTCAAAACCTTGCAGCAGCGCGATGAATGTGACGGTAAAGCCGAACACGATGCTCTTGACAATGCCGTTCCCGACGTCTTGCCAGACATCGACACCACTCTGGATCTGGCTCCAGAACGAACCACCGTCGACGCCAATCATCAGCACACCGACGGCCCAGCCACCGATGATGCCGGTGGCGCTGAACACAGCGGCCAACAGGGGCATGGTGATGACGCCGGCCCAGAACCGGGGTGCCAGAATGCGCTGCACCGGGTCGACCGCCATCATTTCCATGACCGCAATTTGCTCGCCGGCTTTCATGAGACCAATCTCGGCGGTGAGCGAGGTGCCGGCGCGCCCGGCAAACAACAAGGCCGTGACCACCGGGCCGAGTTCGCGCACCAGCGTGAGGGTCACCAGCAGACCCAGCGCCGAGGAGGAGCCGTAGCGCTGCAGCGTGTAATAGCCCTGCAATCCAAACACAAAGCCCACAAACAGTCCCGACACCGCGATGATGGCCAGCGAGTAATTGCCCAGAAAGTGAATCTGGTCGCGGATCAAACCAAAACGCTTGAAGCTCGGTCCGAAGGTGCCCAGCAAGCGCATGAACAGGCGTGCACCCAGGCCGAGATCGGCCAGCTGGCGGCGCACGGCAAAGCCGACATCAGCCGGTTTGTACCAACTCATAGAGCAGCTCCCGCACTGAAATCTTCTTCAATCGATGGGCCCGGGTAATGGAAGCGCACCGGGCCATCCGTCAGGGCGTTGACATACTGGTACACCAGCGGATCGGTGCTCTGGCGAACCTGTTCTGGTGTGCCTTGGGCGGCAATCTTGCCGTTGGCCAGAATGATGACGTGGTCCGAAATGGCAAAGGTCTGTTCCAGCTCGTGCGACACAAAAACGCTGGTCAAGCCCATCGAGTCATTGAGCTCGCGAATCAGGCGCGCCGCAATCGCCAATGAAATCGGGTCCAAGCCGGAAAACGGCTCGTCGTACATCACGAGTTCAGGGTCGAGTGCGATGGCGCGGGCCAGCGCAATGCGCCGCGCCATGCCACCCGACAGATCGCTGGGCATCAAATCGCGCGCGCCGCGCAAGCCGACTGCGTTGAGTTTCATCAGCACGATGTGGCGAATCAGCGCGTCCGACAGGTCCGTGTGTTCGCGCAAGGGGAAGGCCACATTCTCAAACACCGACAAGTCGGCGAACAAAGCGCCAAACTGAAACAGCATGCCCATGCGCCGACGTGCGGCGTAGAGCTGCGTCTGGTTCATCGGCGTGACGTCTTGCCCGTCAAACAGCATCTCGCCGGACTGGGCCCGGTTCTGGCCGCCGATCAGCCGCAAGATCGTCGTTTTGCCGCCGCCCGAGGCGCCCATCAGCGCCGTCACCTTGCCTCGCGGGACTGACATGGAAATGCCGTCCAGCACCACCTGCTCACCATAGCCAAAGGTGAGATTGCGCAGTTCAACAAGGGAGTCGGATGTGGGGGCCATTGAAGGTATGGAAAAAATAAGGCCGGGTCGAGCCCGGCCCCTGGATCATAAGGGATTACACCTATCAGCGTGGCAGGTCGCTTGACCCCATTAAAAACTCATCGATCGCGCGCGCCGCCTGGCGGCCTTCGCGGATCGCCCACACCACCAGACTCTGGCCGCGGCGCATGTCACCCGCCGCAAACACCTTGGCGACGTTGGTGGCGTAACCGCCGGTGACTTCAGTGCTGGCCTTGGCGTTGCCGCGCGCGTCCTTGTCGACGCCAAAAGCCTCCAGCACCGTGGCGACCGGGTTCACAAAGCCCATGGCGAGTAGCACCAGATCGGCCGGGTAGGTCTTCTCGGTACCGGGGATTTCCACCATCTTGCCGTTCTTGAACTCGATATGGACGGTCTTGAGGCCGGTGAGCTTGCCCTTTTCACCGATGAATTCCTTGGTGGAAATGGCGAACTCGCGCTCACAGCCTTCTTCGTGGCTGGAACTGGTGCGCAGCTTCATCGGCCAATTGGGCCAGGTTAGCGGCCGGTTTTCTTCCATGGGCGGCTGCGGCATGACTTCAAACTGGGTCACGCTGGCGGCGCCGTGGCGGTTGCTGGTGCCCACGCAGTCAGAGCCGGTGTCGCCGCCGCCAATCACGATCACGTGTTTGTCAGTGGCGCGTAGCTGACCTTTGACTTTGTCACCGGCGTTGACCTTGTTTTGCTGCGGCAAAAATTCCATGGCGAAATAGATGCCGTCGAGGTCGCGCCCCGCTACCGGCAGGTCGCGCGACTGCTCAGCGCCGCCGCTCAAGAGCACGGCGTCAAAGTCCTGTTGCAGCTGCTGCGCAGAAATCGTTTCCTTGGCCCAGTTGGTGACCTTGGAGCCTTTGGACAGTTCGCCGATCAGCACCCCGGTGCGGATGGTGACGCCCTCTTTTTGCAGCTGCTGAACGCGCCGGTCAATGTGCGACTTTTCCATCTTGAAGTCAGGAATGCCGTAACGCAGCAAGCCGCCGACGCGGTCGTTCTTCTCGAACAGGGTCACGTCGTGACCGACCCGGGCCAGCTGTTGCGCCGCCGCCATGCCGGCTGGGCCGGAGCCCACCACCGCCACTTTTTTGCCGGTCTTGTGGGTTGATAGCTGCGGCTGCACCCAGCCCTCAAGCCAGGCGCGGTCGATGATGGCGTGCTCAATCGACTTGATGCCGACCGCGTCGTCGTTCACGTTGAGCACGCAAGCCGCTTCGCACGGGGCCGGGCAGATGCGCCCGGTGAACTCCGGGAAGTTGTTGGTGCTGTGCAGCACGGCAATGGCGTTCTTCCAGTCGCCCCGGTGCACCAGGTCGTTGAAGTCCGGAATGATGTTGTTGACCGGGCAGCCGCTGGTGCAGAACGGCGTGCCGCAGTCCATGCAGCGCGCCGCCTGTTGCTTGGCTTGTGCGTCGTTCAGGCCGATCACAAACTCTTTGTAATTTTTCAAGCGCTCAGGCACCGGCTTGTAGCCTTCCTCAATGCGTTCAAACTCCATGAAACCCGTGATTTTTCCCATGATTCTTTTCCTTATTTAGCCGGGGCTACTTCTTTTTTTGTAGCTGCTTGCGCACGGCTGGTGAGGGCTAGCGCCTCTTTTTGTGCATAAATCTTGGCGAGCGCGCGCTTGTACTCGTTGGGGAATACCTTGACGAACTTGAGCCGGGCGACGTCCCAGTTGTCCAGCAATTCGCGCGCGCGCTTGCTGCCGGTCCAGCGGTTGTGCTCTTCCAGCAGCTTCTTGAGTTGCGCCTCGTCGCTCTGGCCGCGGTGCCAAAGGCTCATCTCCATCGTTTCCTTTTGCTCCGTCGCGGTCAACACCTTGGTCAGCGACACCATGTCGGTGTTGCAGCGCTTGGCGAACTTGCCGTCCTCGTCATAGACATAAGCAATGCCGCCGCTCATGCCTGCCGCGAAGTTGCGCCCGGTGATGCCCAGCACCGCCACGGTGCCGCCCGTCATGTACTCGCAGCCATGGTCGCCGGTGCCTTCCACCACGGTGGTCGCACCCGACAGGCGCACCGCAAAACGCTCGCCGGCCACGCCGGCAAAGAACGCTTCGCCACTGGTGGCGCCATACATCACGGTGTTGCCGACGATGGTGTTCTTGATCGCGTCGCCCCGAAACTCGATGCTGGGGCGCACCACGACCCGGCCGCCAGAGAGGCCTTTGCCGGTGTAGTCATTGGCGTCGCCAATCAGGTAGAGCGTGATGCCGTGCGCCAGGAAAGCGCCAAAGGACTGGCCGCCGGTGCCTTCCAGCTGGATACGGATGGTGTTGTCGGGCAAGCCTTCGGGGTGGACCTGCGTCACCGCGCCGGAGAGCATGGCGCCGACCGAGCGGTTCACGTTGCGCGCCATCTCCATGAACTGCACCTTTTCGCCCTTGTCGATGGCGGCGCGACTCTTGGCAATCAGGATGTTGTCGAGCGACTTCTCCAGACCGTGGTCTTGCGTCTCGGTCTGGAAGCGCGGTACGCCCACCGGCGCGTTGGCTTGCGCAAACAAACGGCTGAAGTCCAGGCCGCTGGCTTTCCAGTGTTCAATGCCGGCGCGCATATCGAGCAGGTCCGAGCGGCCGATCAGGTCGTCAAACTTGGCGATGCCCAGCTGCGCCATGATGTGGCGCACTTCTTCGGCGATGAAGAAAAAGTAGTTCACCACATGCTCGGGCTTGCCGGAGAACTTCTTGCGCAAGGCCGGGTCTTGGGTGGCGACGCCCACCGGGCAGGTGTTGAGGTGGCATTTGCGCATCATGATGCAGCCCTCGACCACCAGCGGCGCCGTGGCAAAGCCAAACTCGTCAGCGCCCAGCAGCGCGCCAATGGCCACGTCGCGGCCGGTCTTGATCTGGCCGTCGGTCTGCACCCGGATGCGCGAACGCAAGCGGTTGAGCACCAGCGTTTGCTGGGTTTCTGCCAGACCGATTTCCCAGGGACTGCCCGCGTGTTTGATGGACGACCAGGGCGAGGCGCCGGTGCCGCCGTCGTGGCCCGCGATCACCACATGGTCGGCCTTGCACTTGGCAACGCCTGCGGCAATGGTGCCAACGCCGATTTCACTGACCAGCTTGACGCTGATGCTGGCGTGCGGCGCGACGTTTTTCAGGTCGTGAATCAGTTGCGCCAGGTCTTCAATCGAATAAATGTCGTGGTGCGGCGGTGGCGAAATCAGACCCACACCGGGAACGGAATGGCGCAGGCGGCCAATGTAGTCCGACACCTTGGCGCCGGGCAATTGCCCGCCTTCACCCGGTTTGGCCCCTTGCGCCATCTTGATCTGGATCTGATCGGCGCTGCTGAGGTATTCGGCGGTGACACCAAAGCGGCCTGAGGCGACCTGCTTGATGCGTGAACGCAAGCTATCACCATCCTGCAAGGGCAAATCGACCTCCACCACGTCGGCGCCAATCACGCTCTTGAGCGTGTCGCCGAGTTTGATCGGGATGCCTTTGAGCTCGTTGCGGTAACGCGCCGGGTCTTCGCCGCCTTCGCCAGTGTTGCTCTTGCCGCCAATGCGGTTCATGGCCACCGCCAGCGTGGCGTGCGCTTCGGTGGAGATCGAGCCCAGCGACATGGCGCCGGTGACAAAGCGCTTGACGATCTCTTTGGCGGATTCGACCTGCTCCACCGGGATGGCCTTGGCCGGGTCAATCTTGAATTCAAACAATCCGCGCAGCGTCATGTGGCGCTTGCTCTGGTCGTTGACGATCTGCGCGTATTCCTTGTAGGTGTTCCAGTTGTTGGCGCGCGTGCTGTGCTGCAGCTTGGCGATCGCGTCGGGCGTCCACATGTGCTCTTCGCCACGGGCGCGCCAGGCGTATTCGCCGCCAGCGTCCAACATGCTGGCCAGCACCGGATCGGCGCCGAAAGCGGCCTTGTGCATGCGGATCGCTTCTTCCGCGATGTCGAACACGCTGATGCCTTCGACGCGGCTCGGCGTGCCGGTGAAGTACTTGACCACGACCTTGCTGGACAAGCCAATGGCCTCGAACAACTGCGCGCCGCAGTAGCTCATGTAGGTGGAGACGCCCATTTTGGACATGATCTTGGACAGGCCCTTGCCAACCGCCTTGACGTAGTTGTAGATGGCTTTCTCGGCACTGAGCTCACCCGGCAGATCCTTGCAGATGTCGGCCAGCGTTTCCATCGCCAGGTAGGGGTGCACGGCCTCGGCGCCATAGCCGGCGAGTACACCAAAGTGATGCACTTCGCGCGCGGTCCCGGTCTCGACGACCAGACCGGCGGTGGTGCGCAGCCCGGCGCGCACCAGGTGCTGGTGCACCGCAGACAGCGCCAGCAGCGCCGGGATGGCGACTTGAGTGGCGCTGATGCCCCGGTCGCTGATGATCAGGATGTTGCTGCCGCCCTTGATCGCATCCACTGCTTCGGCGCACAGGGAGGCCAATTGCGCCTCCACGCCCTCATGGCCCCAGGCCAGCGGGTAGGTGATGTCCAGGGTGTGGCTGCGAAACTTGCCGCGCGTGTACTTTTCGATGTCGCGCAGCTTGGCCATATCGACAAAGTCCAGCACCGGCTGGTTTATCTCCAGGCGCATCGGCGGGTTGACTTGGTTGATGTCGAGCAGGTTGGGCTTGGGGCCGACGAAGGACACCAGGCTCATCACAATCGCCTCGCGGATCGGGTCGATCGGCGGGTTTGTCACCTGGGCAAACAACTGCTTGAAGTAGTTGTAGAGCGGCTTGTTCTTGTCGGAAAGGACGGCCAGCGGGCTGTCGTTGCCCATCGAACCGGTGGCTTCTTCGCCGTTGCTGGCCATCGGGGCCAGCAGGAACTTGATGTCTTCTTGTGTAAAACCAAAGGCTTGCTGGCGGTCCAGCAGACTGACCTCGACTTCAGAGGCCGAGGCGGGCTCGCTGCCACCCACCACATCGTCCAGGCGGATGCGCAGGTTCTCGATCCACTGCTGGTACGGTTTGCTGTTGGCCAGGTTGGATTTCAGCTCTTCGTCGTCGATCATGCGGCCCTGCTCCAGGTCGATCAGGAACATCTTGCCGGGCTGCAGCCGCCATTTGCGCACGATCTTGTTTTCGGGTACCGGCAGCACGCCGGACTCCGACGCCATGATGACCAGGTCGTCATCGGTGATGCAGTAGCGCGAGGGGCGCAGGCCGTTGCGGTCCAGCGTGGCGCCAATCTGGCGCCCGTCGGTGAACACGATGCTGGCCGGGCCGTCCCACGGCTCCATCATGGCGGCGTGGTATTCATAAAACGCGCGGCGCCGCGCCTCCATGGTGGCGTGCTGTTCCCAGGGCTCCGGGATCATCATCATCACCGCTTGCGCCAGCGGGTAGCCAGCCATGGTCAGCAGTTCCAGGCAGTTGTCAAAGGTGGCGGTGTCCGACTGGTCGGGAAAGCTGATCGGGTAGAGCTTTTGCAGGTCCGCGCCCAACACCGGGGAGCTCATCACGCCTTCGCGCGCCTTCATCCAGTTGTAGTTGCCCTTGACGGTGTTGATCTCGCCGTTGTGCGCGACATAGCGGTACGGGTGCGCCAGCGGCCACTCGGGGAATGTGTTGGTTGAAAAGCGCTGGTGCACCAGGCCCAGCGCCGAGACGCAGCGCTCATCTTGCAGGTCCAAAAAGTAGGTGCTGACCTGATCGGCCAGCAGCAAGCCTTTGTAAATGACGGTGCGGCTCGACATGCTGGGCACGTAATACTCTTTGCTGTGCTTGAGCTGCAGGTTCTGGATGGCGGCGCTGGCGGTCTTGCGGATCACATAGAGCTTGCGCTCGAGTGCGTCCTGCACGATCACGTCGTTGCCGCGCCCAATGAAAAGCTGCTTGAGAATTGGCTCCTTCAAGCGCACATTGGGCGACATCGGCATGTCGCGGTTGACGGGCACGTCGCGCCAGCCCAGCAGCACCTGGCCCTCGGCCTTGATGGCGCGCTCCAACTCCTCCTGGCAGGCCAGGCGGCTGGCGTGTTCTTTGGGCAAGAAGACCATGCCCATGCCGTACTCGCCAAACGGGGGCAGGGTGACGCCCTGTGCGGCCATTTCTTCGCGGTAGAGCGCGTCGGGCAATTGAATCAGGATGCCCGCGCCGTCGCCCATGAGTTTGTCGGCGCCGACAGCACCCCGGTGGTCCAGGTTTTCTAGAATTTTCAGGGCATTGAGAACAATGTCATGCGACTTCACGCCCTTGATGTGCGCCACAAAACCGACCCCGCACGCGTCGTGCTCCTGGGTGGATGAATACAAACCGTGTTCCTTGAGATGCTTGATCTCGGCAGCCGTCGTCATGGCGCGCTCCTAAAAATTGTGGGAATGGTGAAGAATACCGCACCGCCACAAAAGTTCCAAGTAGAATAATTGGGGTCAGATTCCAATTATTTCCAGAATAGTATCGTCAACAAATAATTAGGGACATATTGAAAATAATAGCAGTTGACGCTTACTTGACGTGGGCTAGAGGCTCATTTTGCACTATTTTCTGAACAGAAACAGGTCGTCCCGCGCTGATCTGGCTCACCCGGCGCTGCGTTCTTTTTTGTAAGTCAGCCACAAAATCAGGGTCGCCCAGCGCCCAACCGCGCAGCGTGGCGTCGGTCAAAGCCGACTGCTGCACTGAGGTGAGGCCGTTTTGCACCAATTCGGCGTAAGCGGCTTCGCGCGCAAACGGCGTGTTGCCCAATTCCCAGATCAGCGGATGCGGGGTGATCAACTTGTCAGTTTGCAGGCCGGTGTAATGGCCGTGGCTGGACCACGGATAGTCGCGCGCCTGCGCCACCAGACCGGCGCGCACCGGATTGAGGTCGATGTAGACCATGCACGCCAGCAAATAGCGCTCGGTCTGGATCAGGGTGGACTTGTAGCGACCTTCCCACAACGTGCCGCTGCGGTGCTGGCTGTCATTGAAATAGCGCACATAACGCCGCCCCACCGCCTGCATCATCTGTGGCAGGCCCTCAAGCGTGTGCGGTGTGGCGAGCAGATGAAAGTGGTTGCTCATCAGCACATAGGCATGAACGGCAACGTCGAACTTGCTGGCGTTTTCCGCCAGCAGGTCGAGCAGGGTCTGATAGTCCGCTGCTGTCGAAAAAATCGCCTGCCGGTTGTTACCGCGCTGGATGATGTGGTGCGGGTAGCCGGGCAGGGTGAGGCGGGGCAGGCGGGCCATGGTTCTCCAGAGCGAAACGCTCAATCAATCTAGCCGGGATCGCAGCGCTGCGATGCTATAAAATACATAGCTAACTACGCATATTCTACGGGGGCTAGATGGCAAAAAAGCTAAAATCTTTGCGCCAATCCCGACCGTCCACTTCTTCTTCAGCGAAGTGCCCGGGTGACGCGCACCTTGCCACCGGTGGTGACCAGTACGACCGCATCGCCGGGCAGCAAGGTCTGGTTGCCTTTGGCTTGCACGATGGCGCGGCGGCTGCCATTCCTGAGTTGCACCAGGATTTCGACTGCTTCTTCTTGCGTGCCCATGCGCTCTATCGCATTGCCTGCCACCGCGCCGACCACGGCTCCCAAGACGCCCACAACGGCATTTTCACGCCGCCCGCCCACGCTGGACCCGGCAATGCCGCCGACCACGCCGCCTGCAGCCGCGCCCACGCCCGACTGACTGCCATCGACCGTGACCGGGCGAACGCTCAATACCGTGGCATCTATCACTTCGGACATGCGCTGGGCATCACCACGCTGGATGACATCCGGGCTGCTGGTGGCACAGCCCCCCAGCAGAACAAGCAGACTCACGGTCAACAAAACTTTCATTCCTTACCCCTTTGGTTAAAGCTCGTTCGATATTTTGAAGCGCGTTTGGTTCAACTGCTCCAAGCCAAATTCTCGCAGAATGGCCTGCAGCCGCTCCGCAGCAGCACGCTTCTTCTGACCCGTGTAGCGCGCCAAGATGAGCTCGTTCTTCATGCTGTGCTCCCAGCCGACCAGCTCGGTCACCGTGACCTGATAGCCCGATGCCTCCAGGTACAGGCAGCGCAGCACGTTGGTGATCTGGCTGCCCAACTCGCGCGTGTGCAGCGGATGACGCCACAGCTCGGCCAGCGGCGTGCGCGCCAGCAACAGCGCCTTGTGCTGGTTCAGGCAGCGCGCTATTTCCGCCTGGCAGCAGGGCACCAGCACCATGAAGCGAGCGTGCTTTTGCAGCCCAAAGGCAATGGCATCGTCAGTAGCGGTGTCGCAGGCGTGCAAGGCGGTCACCATGTCAATGCGCTCGGGCAGTTGGTCAGACTGCGCTGACTCGGCCACGCTCAAATTCAAAAACGACATGCGGCCAAAGCCCAGCCGGTCGGCGAGCTCGCGCGACTTTTGCACCAGCTCCGCTCTAGTCTCGATGCCGTAGATGTGCCCGGTTTTTTGCACCTTGAAGAACAGGTCGTACAGGATGAAGCCCAGATACGACTTGCCGGCACCGTGGTCGGCCAGCGTGATGCCACCGGGTTTATCGCCCAACTCAAGCAGCAGTTTCTCGATGAAGCCAAACAAGTGGTAAACCTGCTTGAGCTTGCGCCGCGAGTCCTGGTTGAGCTTGCCCTCCAGGGTCAGGATGTGCAGTTCCTTGAGCAGCTCCAGGGATTGGCCGGGCCGGATGTCGTCGGCCAGCGCTTGCGGGGCTGGCATTTTGCTTTTGTTTTTCATGCTTTTTTGGGGTCGTGCGACGCCGCAGCCGGTAGCGCTACATCGTGCGACGCCACCGGGCAGCCGGCTGAGCGCCCGACACCCAACGCGGCCCAGCCTTCGACCCCAAGCCGCTCCAAGGTTTGCATGTTCACCTCGTAAATGCTTTCGGCATCCGGAAAAGCCGCCACGGCGCGGTCAATGCTGTCTTCGCGCAGCAGGTGCAAGGTGGGGTAGGGCGAGCGGTTGGTGTAATTGGTGATGTCATCGTCTGACGTTCCGGCGAACTGGAACAGCGGGTGCAAAGGGGCAATCTGCAAAATCCCGTCGAGCGCCAGATCAACCAAAGTCTGGTCAGCTTCGGCCAGAAAATCATTGAAATCCAGGAAATCGGCCAGCCCCTCAGTCAGTATCAAAAGTGTAGTGTCCCGCACAGACGCATCAAGGGCTAGCAGCTGTTTTAGCTCAAATTCAAGGTCGTGCAAAAGGGCTTGGGCGGTGGTGGCGTGACTCACAGCGTAGTGCACCTGCCCCTTGACATGCACGCCCTTGGCGAACGGGCACAGGTTCAAGCCGATCACGGCGCGCTCGAGCCAGGCGCGGGTGTCATCGATGGCTACTTGTGACGAGACAGGCATGTTGATCATTGGCCTCAATTATCACAGCAGCTTCACGCCCGCGAGCCGCTCGTGCTCGCGCGCTGCAAAACGGTCGGTCATGCCGGCGATGTAGTCGGCCACCACGCGCGCGCTGGCACTCTGGGCGTCCGCTGCGCCTCTGGCGGCCTGCGCGCGCGCCAGAAAGCCTTCGCCCATTTCCTGCGGCTGTTCCAGATAGGCCTTGAACAGTTCATGCACGATTCTCTGGGCCTGGTTCATGGTCTGCATGACCTGGGGATGACGGTACAAGTGGTGCAGCAAAAATGTCTTGAGCGCCTGTGATTTGAGACGCATGTCCGGGCCAAACTGAACCAAAGGTGCCTGATGCCGCACCGCCGCCACGCTGGTCGGCTCGGTGCTTTCCAAGGCCGCGGTGGTCGCGGCAATGACGTCGTGCACCTGCGCGGTGAGCATGCGCCGGGTCGCTTCATAGAGCAGGCGCCGACCCTGCGCTGCGTCCTGCAACTGCGGGTACTCAGCCAGCGCTTCGCGCCTGAAATCGTCAAACAGGGCCACCGCTTCAAGTTGCTCCAGCGTGATCAGGCCAGAGCGCACACCGTCGTCGATGTCGTGCGCGTTGTAGGCAATCTCGTCGGCCAGGTTGCACAACTGCGCCTCCAGGCTGGGTTGCGTGCCATCCAGAAATCGCAGGCCGACGCCACCGGGTTCCTTCATTTCAAGCACTTGGGCGTTGCTGCGGGAGCAGTGTTTGAGAATGCCTTCGCGCGTCTCGAACGTCAGGTTCAGGCCGTCAAACTGGGGGTAACGCTCCTCCAGGTGATCGACCACACGCAGGCTTTGCAGGTTGTGCTCAAAGCCCCCAAAGGCGGTCATGCAATCGTTGAGCGCGTCCTGCCCGGCGTGGCCAAACGGCGTGTGTCCGAGGTCGTGCGCCAGCGCAATGGCTTCGACCAGGTCTTCATTCAGCCGCAATGACCGGGCCACCGAGCGCCCCAGTTGCGCCACCTCCAGCGAGTGCGTCAGGCGGGTGCGAAACAGGTCGCCTTCGTGGTTGACGAACACCTGCGTCTTGTACACCAGCCGCCTGAAAGCGGTGCTGTGCACGATGCGGTCGCGGTCGCGCTGGTACTCGGTGCGCGTCAGGGCCGGGGCTTGGGGGTAATGGCGACCGCGCGATTGGGCGGGATCGCAGGCGTAGCAGGCGAGCGTCATGAATTTATAATAAACCGGGCTCTAGACCCCTTCGCATATACCTTAGTAGCTACTATTTTTATAGTAGTCAGGCGCAGCAATCATTGATGACTTCACGCACCAGTGCATCCGGTGCGCTGCGCACGCTGGCGTTGCCTGGGCCATCGATCACGACAAACTTGATCTCGCCGTCCTCGGCCTTCTTGTCCAGTCGCATCAGTTCCAGGTAGCGCCCGGCATTGTCGGTGGCTGACAATTGCGGCCCTTTGATGGGTAGGCCGGCTTTTTGAATCAGCGCGGTCAGACGTTGCACCAGCGCTGCGTTAATGAGACCCAGTTTGAGCGACAGGTGCGCCGCCATCACCATGCCGCAGCCCACAGCCTCGCCATGCAACCACTCGCCGTAGCCCAGCCCGGCCTCAATCGCGTGACCAAAGGTGTGACCAAAGTTGAGGACGGCACGCAGGCCCGCCTCGCGTTCGTCTTGCGCCACCACCCAGGCCTTGATTTCGCAACTGCGTTTGACGGCGTGCGCCAGTGCCTGCGGCTCGCGCGCCATGAGGGCGTCGATATGGGCCTCAATCCAGGCCAGAAATTCCAGGTCGGCAATCGGGCCGTATTTGATGACTTCGGCCAGCCCGGCACTGAGCTCGCGCGCGGGAAGCGTCTTGAGCGTGTCCAGGTCACACACCACTTTGAGCGGCTGGTAAAAGGCGCCAATCATGTTTTTGCCCAGCGGATGGTTGATGCCGGTCTTGCCGCCCACCGACGAATCAACCTGCGCCAGCAGTGTCGTGGGCACCTGCACAAATGGCACACCGCGCATGTAGCTGGCAGCTGCAAAACCGGTCATGTCGCCGACCACACCGCCACCCAGCGCAAACAGAATGGTTTTGCGGTCGCAAGCGTGGGAGAGCAAGGCATCAAAAATCAGGTTCAGCGTCTGCCAGGTCTTGAACGCCTCGCCGTCGGGCAGAACCACCGTGTGGATGTGTTTGAACTTGCCCTGTAAAGCGCTTTGCAGCCGCTGCGCATAGAGCGGCCCGATCGTGGCGTTGGTCACGATCAGCGCGCTGCTGGCGGCGGGCAATTCGGTGTAGCTCAGGGGGTTGTCAAACAGCGAGCCGCGAATGGCGATGTGGTAGCTGCGGTTAGCCAAGTCAATGGCAACGGTTTGGAGGTCGGTGGCGTTCATGGGGCTGAGTTTAGGGGCTTGAGAGGCACGCCCGCCAACTCCAGTTGCATCACGATCATGTTCACCAGGGTGGCAACCGACGGACGACCGGTCTCGATGATGAAGTGCGCGGTTTCCCGGTAGAGCGGATCGCGCAAGGCATGCAGATCGCGCAGCCGGGTCAAGGGATCGGCCACCTGCAGCAGAGGCCGGTTCACGTCATGACGCAAGCGCCGGAACAGTTCGTCGGGCGAGGAATTGAGGTACACCACGCGGCAACGCTGGCGCAGATGCTGGCGGTTGGCCGGCCGCAAGATGACGCCGCCACCGGTTGAGACAACGCCGGTTTGCTTTTGGGTGAGTTCGTCGATGACAGATTCTTCGACATCCCGAAACCGGTCTTCGCCCTCGCGCTCGAAATACTCGCGGATTGAGCAGCCCAGTTGCTGCTCAATCAGATGGTCGGAGTCAAAGAAGGGAAGTTGCAGCCGCCGGGCGAGTTGTCGCCCGACGGTGGATTTGCCGGAGCCGGGCAGGCCGACCAAACTGACAATCAAGGGATATTGGCAAAAAAGGTAGTTTTTAAGCCGGAAGGCACCGTCACTGTGATAGTCACCGAGTCGCCAGCGCGGCAGTTTTTCAAAGTGACCGCCCCAGACGATGCAATATCGACGTTTGGATTGATTCCAGGCTGAACATTGGGAACCGGAGTTCCATAAGTTTGATCAACAGCACATGCAAACCCATCGGTTGTATTGGAGTCAGTTGCCTGCGCTGTGAAAGTCGTCCCAGCCGGCAAAGGAAGCAATGTATTCGTGCTGCTACGCAATTTGAACGACACGCTGCCTGTGCTAACAGAAGTTGGATCGAAAACCGGGTTTGTTGATGAGAACAAAATCACAGCCTGTTGTCGAACTGTTGTAGCCAAATTCGCATCACAAGTATTGACTCGCGCCGGGAATGGTGCGCCTGCACCTGCACACACCGATGTGCCATTACGGGGCACGACGAACTCACCGATTGCATTCTCATAAATGCCGTTCTCATTGTCATCGCGATAAGCATCACCAATGTTTAGCAGTGTGTCTCCTGCATCAAAGGTGTTGTTTCCGTTGATATCGACATAGTCTTTTGTTCCAGCGATGTAGGCAAGTACGGAGGCGCGACCGCCGGCTGGCCGCGGATTTTGAGAAATAAAAGTTACTGAACACTGCGACACGCCATTGACACGGACGGTTGCGCAACTTCTTGCAACTTGTCCGCCCTCTGCGGTAAAGTTAATTACGGTTCCGTCGTCTACCGCATTGCCTTGCCGATCCGCTATCCGCACCGTCAACTGCGTGCTGGCTCCGTCAATACTCCATCCTTCAATATTGAATGTTTCAACAGAAAGACTCATAAACCGTTGTGACGGTGGCCCGGATGCAACGGTTAAATTCTGCGACTCCGAAAATACCAGCGGATCCGACGCAAGCTCAGCACGAACTTTTACAGGCCCAGGAATCGTGCCAGAGAAAACAGAAACGGATGCTTCCCCGTTGACCAACGTGGTAACGGTTACAGGCGCTGTAACACCGGCTGACCCCAGACCAACTCCACCGGGATTGGTCACGATGCTGAGCTTCACGGGTACGCTAGGAAGAGCTGAGCCACCGGAAGACAAGACTCTAAACTTCACAATTGCTTGATCCAATGCTCCAGACCCGGCAACAAATATCTGCGCTGGCGTTGCCGACATAAACACAACTGCACTCGCGGTCGGCACGGCAACGCTAATTGTTTTGGATTGCGAAACAGCACCTGCGCTAGAACCAGTCAGCGTTACCGAGCCACTGCACAATGAGCCGTCGGCAGCAACTGCGTCGTATACAGCTGACGCAACTCCGGACCCATTCGTCGTTACGCTCACGCCACCAGATGTGGTGTCTTGGCCGTTGATTTTTCCGCAGGAAGCGTTGAAACTTACATTGACAGGCACCCCAACAGCTGGCGCCCCACTGATTAATGCTGTCACTTGCACAGGTGTATTTCCAGCGGAAGGCAAACTTGCAGAAGTTACTGTCACAGCAGAGAGGGCGAGACTAGAAGACTGGACAGCAAAGTCAATAGTTCCTGGCACCGAAACACCAGAGAAATCTGCGCTTGCTGACAACGTGGCAGCCCCGATGCTGGAAACCGATGCTGGCGCTATGGCAACCTCTGCGATCCCTAAGGGAGCGGTAGTCAACGCTGTTGTTGGGCTCAACACTGCGATCGAGGCACCGCTAATTTCAAACGTAACCAATTTGCCAATGACCGCCGCACCGTTGGCGTCTTTGACAGTTGCCCGAGCTAGAAAACCCGTGGCCAATGAAATACCTGTCACAGAGGCACCGCTTGCATCTACTACGCTGGCGAC
The DNA here is from genome assembly GCF_010365055.1 of Rhodoferax sp. Taxonomy (GTDB): domain Bacteria; phylum Pseudomonadota; class Gammaproteobacteria; order Burkholderiales; family Burkholderiaceae_C; genus Rhodoferax. Next base: position 18,568 of record NZ_JAAFHA010000036.1, on the reverse strand, counting down.
GACTGTTGGCGCAGATGTCGTCGTTCCTGTTCCTGTTCCGGTTCCTGTGCCTGCTCCTGCTCCTGCTCCTGCTCCGTCACTAGTTGTCCCCGGATTCCCCCCACCCCCGCCACACGCCGTCAGTGCCACCACCACCGCCAGACCCAAAACATAGTTCGATAACTTCATATTCATCTTCCTGCAATTCAAAATTTATAGCAAAACTCAGCGTGCTGCCCGGTCCGCCACCACCTTGGGCGTGATGAAGACCAGCATTTCCTGCTTATTGGATACCCTGCCGCGGCTCTTGAACAGATTACCAACGCCGGGCAAATCGCCCAAGAAAGGCACCTTGGTTTCATTGTCGCTTTCGGTCAATTCGAAGATGCCACCAATCACAACGGTACCGCCGTTTTCAACCAGCACCTGGGTTTTGATGTGTTTGGTATTGATCGCAAAGCCAGCCGCAGTGGACTGGCCCACGGTGTCCTTGTTGACGTCCAGGTCCAGAATGATGTTGCCTTCGGGGGTGATTTGCGGCGTGACTTCCAACTTCAAATTGGCCTTGCGGAAGGCAATCGCGGTGGCGCCACTGGACGACGCTATTTGATAGGGCAACTCCGTGCCTTGCTCAATCAGCGCCTTGATTTGATCGGCCGTGACGACGCGCGGGCTGGAGACCACCTTACCTTTGCCATCGGCTTCCAGTGCTGACAGTTCCAGATTCAGAAAACGGTTAGCGGCCGAACTGAAGATTGAGAGAGCAAAGGTCGCCGCGTTGTAGCCCCCCTGACCGACGGCCGGCAGATTGATGAAATTGCTGGTCAGGTCAACGGCGCCACCGGCGCCACTGCTGGCCACCGCATTGCCATAGCTGGTGCCAAAGACCACACGATTGTCGCCAGAGAGCTGGTAGCCGCCATCGCCGCCTTTCTGTGCGCGCAGATCGTTGCCGCCCAGCTTGACACCCAGCGATTTACCAAAGGTGTCCGAGGCCTCCACAATGCGCGCTTCAATCAGCACCTGGCGCACGGGAATATCGAGTTTGGCGATCAATTGCTGCACCTGTTCGAGCTTGCTGGGGATGTCGGTCACAAACAACTGGTTGGTGCGGGCTTCCGAAATGGTGCTGCCGCGCGGGCTCAACATGCGCGAGCTGGTGGCACCGGTACCGCCGCCGCCGGCGGTGAGCTGGGCGGCAACGTCTGCCGCCTTGGTGTAGTTGAGCTGGAACGATTGCGTGCGCAAGGGCTCCAAACTCTGCAGCGAAGCGACCGATTCAAGTTCTAGCTTTTCCTTGGCGTTAATTTCGTCTTTGGGCGCAATCCACAGCACGTTGCCAGTCTTGCGCATGCCCAGACCCTTGGCCTGCAGAATGATGTCAAGCGCCTGATCCCAGGGCACGTCTTGCAGACGCAGAGTGACCGACCCACTGACCGAGTCCGAGGTAATGATATTGAAATTGGTGAAGTCGGCAATCACCTGCAACAGCGAGCGCACTTCGATGTTCTGGAAGTTGAGCGACAGCTTTTGCCCGCTGTAACCCGGCCCTTGCGTCAATTTGGAGGTGTCCACTTTGACCGGTTTTACTTCGACCACGAACTGTTCGTCAGTCTGGTAAGCACTGTGCACCCATTGGCCTTTGGGCTCAATCACCATGCGCACGCGATCGCCGACTGCGAACGTCGTCACAGTTTGCACTGGGGTGCCAAAGTCAGTCACGTCCAGACGGCGGCGCATCCCTTCAGGCAGGGTGGATTTCATGAACTCGACCACCAGCGTTGCTCCCTGCTGGCGAATATCAACGCCGACCTGGCTGCTGGGCAGAGACACCACAATGCGGCCAGACCCTTCATCACCGCGACGGAAATCCAGATCTTTCAGTGGCAGAGTGTCCCGGCTGCGGCTTTCTGCAAAAACAGGGGCCGCAGATGCTGCTGGTGCGGCGAGCGCCACGGCATCCAGCACCACCAACAACGATTTGCCCTGCAGTTGGGCTCTGTAAGCCGTTGCCTGCTTCAGGTTCAGCACCACGCGGGTTCGATCCCCCGCCTGCACCACACTGACTGACCTCAAATTGCCTTGGTTGATCTCAACGGTGGAGCGGCCCACGGCGCTTGTCACGCCCGGGAAATCAAGCGCAATTCTGGCTGGGGACTGGATCGTAAACCCGGTCGGCAGGGCCGTCAGTGGCTGCGACAGGTCGATTCTGACGACCTCAACACCGCCTTGAATCGACCCAGACACCGCTTGTATGGCACTTTGGGCCTGCGCACCAAGCGCCAGCATCATGAGCCATGCCGCCGGCAGAACCCGTTGCCACACCCGCTTTGCCATCCAGTAGTTTTGATTGTTCATTTTGATTTCTCTTGCAGCTGCAAAGTCGCGGGGCGCTCGATCCACTCGCCCACGGCGTCTTGCACAATTTCACGTAACGTGACTTCGGTCTCGGTGATTTTGGTTACCCGCCCGTAGTTTTGTCCAAGATGGTTGCCCGGTTTGACCTGGTACAGCAAAGTGTCGACTTTGACCAGCGCCACCGGTTGGCCCGCTTTGGTCAGGCTTCCCACCATGGCCATGGCATCCAGCGGAAAGGCTTCCAGGGCTTCGCGGCGGCGCGCCAACTCGGGGTCGATCAAGGCGCCGCTGCTCACCGATTGTGTCGACTCGCGCTTGAGGGCCTGGGTCAGCTTCTGGTTGCTGAAAGGCTCTGTCGCGGTGACCTGGGTATAGCTCTCGGGCTTGAATTGCTTGGGCTCGGAAATCGGGGCGACCTTGGGGTGGGTCTGGCTCTTCTGCTCGGTCATCCATTGGCGCAGTTCATCCTCGCCGGTGGCACCGCAAGCAGCCAGCGCCAGTAGCAGACTCGTGAGGAGAAGTTTGGGCACAACCATCATTTCTTTGCTCCATTTGGAGTCGCCTTGCGCTGCGCGGCTACTTCGCCGGCATCCAGATAGCGGAAGGTCTTGGCCGTGGCGTCCATCGCCAAGGTTCCTTCCTTGCCGGGCACGATGGTCAGGTTGTTCAACGTCACGATGCGCGAGAGGTTGGCGATGTCTGACGCAAAGGCTCCGATGTCGTGATAGCGACCCGTGACACGCACGGCAATGGGGAGTTCGGCATAGTAGTCCTTGACCGTGACCTGCCCGGGGCGGAAGAGATCGAATTGAAGACTGCGCCCCAAGCCGGCCTGGTTGATGTCGGACAGCAACGCGTCCATCTCGGCTTTGCTGGGGAGCTGCTTCTCGAGCTGCGTCACATATTGCAGAACCTGCTCACGCTGCTTTTTCAGTGCTTCGAGGTTCACGGCTTTGCCCAATTTGATTTTGTACTCTTCGCGCAGCGTCACTTCCGTGGCCTGCTCGGCGGCTAGCTCTTCTTGAGACGTGCTGAGCCACAGAAACCAAAGTATCACCACCACCCCAACGGAAATGGCGGCAAACAGCAGATAGCGCGGCAGCGCGGGCCAGTTGGACGGGTCTTTGGGATCGAGGTTGCGAAATTGCCCCAACAGCCTTTCCTGCAGGGCAGGAAAATCGAAATTCAATGCGGGTGTGCTTGCCATGGTGCCTTGTGCCTATTGCTTGACAGGAGTTGCGGCGGCTGGCACCGAGCCTGCAGCACTGACTGCAACGCGCGATTTTTCGGCTTCGCTGGCGCGCATCAAATGAACGCGGATGGTGAAGTTGGCAACGCGTCGCTGCTCGCGGGGTGGCAGCGTCACAGAGCCCGCTACGATTTCAATCAGCTCCGGCTTGGAAAACCAGGGCGTGTTGTTCCCCAAATTGCGCAACAGCTCGGACACGCGCTCATTGGACTGGGCCACGCCTTGCAGCGTCACCGTCTGGTTGTCCTGGCGCATGCTCACGATGTACACCCCATCGGGCAATTGCTTGACCAATTCGGTCAGCAGGTGAACCGGTAAATTCCGGTCGGCCTGCAAGTCTTCAACGGCTTGCTGGCGCGCGCGCAAGGCGGCAATTTCAGATTCAAGACCAGCGATATCTTTGATTTGGGCATCAAAACGTTTGATCTCGGTCTGCAGCAACTGGTTTCGCCCCTGTTGATCGGAGATCTGGGACTGGAATGCCAGAAAGATGATGCCGGCGAGCAAACCACCGGCCAGGGCTGCCAGCCCCAAACTGACATTGAAAACATCTTTGCGAAGTTTGCGCGCCGCTTCGCGGTGCGGCAGTAGATTGATCAGTATCACTGCATGAACCTCCGTAATGCCAGTCCGCAGGAGGTGAGATAAGACGGGGCTTCTCGTGACATTTTCTTCAAACGAACCCCTTCGCCAATTTCCATGCCTTCAAACGGATTGACCAACGTGCAGGCGAAGGTGGTGTGTTGTGTGACGGCTGCCGTCAAGCCCGGCAATGCCGCCGAGCCGCCTGCCAGCATCACGTAGTCAACCTTGTTGTGCGGCGTGCTGGTAAAGAAGAATTGCAGGGCACGACCGATTTCCTGCACCATGCTTTCAACAAAGGGGCGCATTACGCTGGCTTCATAGTCGTCGGGCAGTTCGCCGTTGCGCTTTTTGCTCTCAGCTTCTTCCAGTGAAAAGCCATACTGGCGCACGATCAACTGCGTGAGTTGCGCCCCGCCGAAGGCTTGATCCCGGTCGTACAAGACTTCGTCGTCGCGAATGACCTGCATACTGGTGGTCTGCGCTCCCACTTCAAAAAGGGCGACGATATTGCCGACCCCTTTGTTGGGGAGTCTCTCGATCAAGCGACTGGTCGCCAGACGGGAGGCATAAGATTCGATGTCCACAATCACGGGCTTCAAGCCAGCGGCTTCCGCCAAGCCCTGGATATCCTGCACTTTTTCCCGGCGGGAGGCTGCAATGAGTACCTCCACATCGCCAGCAGACGTGGCGCTGGGTCCGACGATGCAAAAATCAAGACTGACTTCGTCCAACGGGAATGGGATGTACTGGTTTGCCTCAGTCTCGACCTGCATCTCCAACTCCTGGTCGGACATGCCTCCCGGCAGTGTTATCTTTTTAGTGATAACCGCCGACGGCGGCAGGGCCATTGCGACATTCTTTGTTTTGGTTCCGCTTTTTTTCAGCAAACGGCGCACTGCATCGGCCACTTCATCGAACTTCTCGATGTTGCCGTCAGTTATCCAGCCACGCTCAAGCGGCACAATCGCACAGCGTTCAAGCACCAGATTGCCAGCTTTGTCTTGACCCAATTCGACCATTTTCACACTGGAAGAGCTGATATCCAAACCTAGCATGGGGGCGGGCTGACGACTAAACAAGGACCCCAATGAGATCAAAACTATCCCCTGAAAATGGCCAATCACAGATCGGCGAAACTTAAGACTTCACTTCAATGCTAGCAGCAAGCCCATTGTCCCGCCAAGGTTTTTCCAGATTCTAGGGATTACCAGTGTTGCCAAAAGTAGACGTTTTGGACTCCGTCTGGCTTTGCACCAGCGGTCCAACAGGCCGCAGCAAGCCGGCCGCCGACAATAGCGGATACTAGCGCGCCAAAACTATAAGAACTTCATTTTTATAATGACAACGAGTGTCTACCAAGTTTTCTATGCCTTCCATATCACCCGCTAGCGAGCCCAGTTCATCCAACAACAAGGTCAATTCCGGCGCCAACGTCCTGAATGGGCTGCTGCGCATCGTGTTGTGGGGCGGTGGCTTATTGCTGGCAGGGGTCTTGTCGATCCTGATCATTGTTGCGATCGCAATGGCCGTTGCGTTTCCGAATTTGCCCGACATTTCAGACTTGTCTGATTACCGCCCCAAGTTGCCTTTGCGCGTGTACTCAGCGGAAGGTGTTTTGATTGGTGAGTTTGGCGAGGAGCGCCGGCACCTGACGCCAATCAAGGATATCCCGAAGGTCATGGTGGATGCGGTTCTGGCCATTGAGGACGCACGGTTTTACGAGCATGGCGGCGTCGATTACAAGGGCGTACTGCGCGCGGCGCTGGCCAACCTGGGGCGCATCAAGAGCCAGGGCGCGTCCACCATCACCATGCAGGTGGCGCGCAACGTTTACCTGTCAACAGAAAAAACCTACACCCGCAAGATCTATGAAATTTTGCTGACCTTCAAGCTGGAACACATGCTGAGCAAGGATCAGATTCTTGAAATCTACATGAATCAGATTTTTCTGGGCAACCGTGCCTATGGTTTTGCCGCTGCCTCTGAGGCGTATTTTGACAAGCCGCTGAAAAACATTACAGTGGCAGAAGCGGCCATGCTGGCTGGATTGCCCAAGGCGCCGTCCGCCTACAACCCGATCGTCAACCCAAAGCGTGCCAAGGCACGCCAGTTGCACATCATTGATCGCATGCAGGAAAACGGCTTCATCACGGCCGAACAGGCTCAGGCCGCCAAGCAGGAAGAGTTGAGCATCAAGTCCAGTGCCGAGCACGCCAAAGTGCACGCCGAGTACGCGGCTGAGACCGTACGGCAGTTGATGTTTGCGCAGTATGGCAATGAGACCTACACCCGTGGCTTGAACGTGTACACCACTCTGCGCGCGGCCGACCAGGACGCAGCGTATAAGTCCTTGCGGCGGGGCATCATGGATTTTGAGCGACGCCAGATTTACCGGGGCCCGGAGGAATTCGTCGCCCTGCCGGCCGATCCGCAGGAACTGGAGGACGCGATTGACCAGGCATTGGCTGAGCACCCTGACAACGGCGACGTGATGTCGGCAATGGTCTTGACCGCCGATCCGAAGAAAATAACCGCGCTGCGTCTGAATGGCGAAACCGTTGAAATCACGGGCGCCGGCCTCAAGCCGGCCCAGTCAGGCCTGTCGGACAAAGCACCCCCGAACATCAAGGTTCGCCGAGGTGCCGTGATTCGGGTCACCAAAACGCCAAAAAATACTTGGGAAATCACGCAGTTGCCTGAAGTCGAAGGTGCTTTTGTGGCGCTGGACCCGCGCAGTGGCGCCATCAAGGCCTTGGTCGGTGGTTTTGACTTTGAAAAGAACAAATTCAACCATGTCACGCAAGCCTGGCGCCAACCCGGCTCCAGCTTCAAACCATTCATCTATTCCGCAGCCCTCGAAAAAGGCTTTACACCGGCAACCATCGTCAACGATGCCCCGCTCTTCTTCAGCGCCGGCGTGACCGGCGGCCAGCCTTGGGAGCCCAAAAATTACGATGGAAAATTTGAAGGGCCCATGACGATGCGCCGGGGGCTGGCCAAGTCCAAGAATATGATCTCCATTCGGATTCTGCAGGCGGTGGGCGCGCAAAATGCGCAGGATTGGGCGACCCGTTTTGGCTTTGAAGCTGACAAGCATCCCGCCTACCTGACGATGGCCTTGGGCGCCGGCTCCGTCACGCCTCTGCAAATGGCGTCGGCCTACTCGGTCTTTGCCAATGGTGGCTACCGCGTCAATCCCTGGCTGATCAGCAAGGTCACCGAGCAGAAGGGCAAAGTCCTGGTGGAGACCAGACCTCCTGTGCTTGACGAATCAATGCGGGCGATTGATGCGCGCAATGCTTTCATCATGGACAGTTTGTTGCAGGAAGTCACCCGCAGTGGCACGGCGGCGTCCGCGCAGGCTATTTTGAAGCGCCCTGACTTGTATGGCAAAACCGGCACCACCAACGACTCCATGGACGCGTGGTTTGCCGGATTCCAGCCCACGCTGGCGGCAGTGAGCTGGATTGGCTACGACACACCGCGCAAACTCGGTGCGCGCGAAACCGGTGGCGGCTTGAGCCTGCCGATCTGGATCAGGTACATGCAGGAGGCACTCGCCCAAGTGCCGGTCGCTGAGCTGGCCGTGCCCGAGGGTGTCGTCAACTCGGGCGGTGAATGGTTTTATACCGAATATGCCAACAGGGCGGGCGTCACCAGTGTCGGGCTGGACGATCCTTCGGCTGCGCAAGACGGCAGCCAGCCGATTCAGATGCCGCCCGCTGACGAAAGAAAGCAAATTCTGGACTTGTTCAGGAATTGAGCACCAGCGGGCAGCCTGCCTGCTCACTGGCACAGCGCGACAAATTGGCAAAAAACTCGCTTTGGCCCTTGGTATCAAGCCACTGGTTGATATCAAATTTGTAGTGATAACCGCCCGACTTGGCCGCCAGCCAGATTTCATGCAAGGGCTTTTGCAGGTTGATGACAATCTGGCTCTTGTTTGAAAACACGAGCGTGACCATGCTGCCGACGCGCTGGTTGTCGATATCGGCCAGCGCCTGGTCATTGATACGGTCGCAACTGGTTTCAACCGCCTGGAGCAGATTTTCGGCGCGGTCCATGAATTCAAGGTCGGTCATTACAATTTCACCATGTTGAGATTTCTGCAAATTCTAGTCAGTGCCATTGTCCTCGCCAGCAGCGCGGTGAGCCTGTCGGCCTGTGGCCAGCAAGGCCCGCTGTATTTGCCGCCTGAACCAGCCGCTGTAAAACGGACCACCTGGCCCGAGGCGCAGACGGTCCCGGCACCTGCCAGCCAACCCGCCCATGCAGCCTCGGCTGCCACCCCCGCGCCCCAATGACACACGAAAATCTTCCCGGCCAGCCTCATCTTGCCTACCGGGGCAACGAACTTTATTGTGAAGAAATTCGAGTGAGTGATCTGGCAAAAGACCATGGCACGCCACTTTTTGTCTACTCGAAAGGCGCCATGCTGGCGGCATTGGCCGCTTACCAGCGCGGCTTCGCCGGGCGCAAGGTTCAGATCTGCTACGCCATGAAAGCCAACCCCGCGCTCGGCGTGATTGAGGTTTTTGCCGAAGCCGGTTGCGGCTTTGACATTGTCTCGGGCGGTGACTTGGAGCGCGTGCTGGCTGCAGGCGGCCAGCCTGGCAAGATCATTTTCTCCGGCGTCGGCAAGACGCGTGCGGAGATGCGGCGTGCGCTTGAGGCCGGCATTGGCTGCTTCAACGTCGAGAGTGAAGCGGAGCTTGAAGTCCTGAGTCAGGTGGCGCTGTCCTTGGGTGTTTGCGCGCCGGTGAGTATCCGCGTCAATCCCAACGTCGACCCCAAGACCCACCCCTACATTTCCACCGGTCTGAAAGACAGCAAGTTCGGCGTGGCGCATGAGCGCGTGTTGCCAACCTACCAGCGCGCCGCGAAGCTGGCCGGCATCCGTGTGCTTGGTATCGATTGCCACATTGGCTCCCAGATCACGCAAGAAGATCCTTACCTGGACGCAGTGGAGCGCATGCTGGACTTGGTGGAAGCGATTGAAGCGGTGGGCATTCCTCTGCAGCACATCGATTTTGGTGGAGGCCTGGGCATTGACTACAGCGGCGAGACACCGCCCGATGCCGGGGTGCTCTGGCAAAAGCTGTTGGCTCGTCTTGATGCGCGGGGCTTTGGCCAGCGGGATTTGATGATCGAGCCGGGGCGATCGCTGGTGGGTAATGCCGGTGTGTGTGTGTCGGAGGTGCTGTACCTCAAACCCGGAGAGCACAAGAACTTCTGCATCATCGACGCCGCCATGAACGATTTGCCGCGTCCGGCCCTGTACCAGGCGTTTCACCAGATCGTCCCCTTGAATCCACGCCAGGATGTGCCCGAGACCTGGGATGTGGTGGGGCCGATCTGCGAAAGTGGCGACTGGCTCGGTCATGACCGCAGTCTGGCGGTGCAACAGGGCGACCTGTTGGCGGTGCTCTCAAGCGGCGCTTACTGCATGAGCATGGCGAGCAACTACAACTCACGTGGTCGCGCCGCTGAGATTCTGGTGGAGGGTTCCCAAGCGCACCTGATCCGACGCAGGGAGACGATGGCAGACCAGATGCAAAGCGAGCGTCTGGTTGGAATTAAATCAAAATAACTATTGTTTTGATAGCTGCTTAAGCATATTGGACGGGGGCTAGAGACAAGTTTTTCTTATAAACATGGTCAAACGCCAGGCCAGCAGCGAGCCTAGAATCAACGCGTAAACCAATACTTCGGCAAAATCGTTTTTGCCCGCGCGCATCCAGAAAAAGTGCAGCAGCGCCAGCCCGGCAACGACATAAACCAGCCGGTGCAAAAACTGCCAGCGCTTGGCGCCCAGCGTCTTGATGGCACGATTGAAGGACGTCAAAGCCAGCGCGGTGAGCAGCACAAAAGCCGAAAAACCCACCAGAATGAACGGGCGCTTGATGATGTCGCGCCCGATGTCGGCCACATCAAAGCCCATGTCAAAACCGCTGTAGCTCAGCAAGTGCAGCGTAGCGTAGAAATAAACGAACAAACCCAGCATGCGTCGAAAACTGGCCAGCGCCGGCGTGTTGCTCAGGATCCGCAGTGGCGTAACTGCCAGCACCAGGCACAGGAAGCGCAACGTCCAGTCCCCGGTGGCGCGAACCAGCGCCTCGGCCGGGTTGGCGCCAAGCTGATCAAAGATCGCAGCGTAGAGCAGCCAGAAAAATGGCAACAGCGACAAGCCAAAGGCGGTGGGCTTGGCCAGACGGTGGCGCAAAAGCGGCTTCAGCCCCGCTGCTGGCCGTAGCCAGGCGAGCGCCGACATCAGAAGAACTTCTTGAGGTCCATGCCCGCGTAGAGCTGCCCGACCTGCGCCTCATAGCCATTGAACATCAGCGTCTTGCGCTTCTTGGCAAACAAACCGTCTTCGCCGATGCGCCGCTCGGTCGCCTGGCTCCAGCGCGGGTGGTCCACGTCCGGGTTGACGTTGGAGTAAAAACCATATTCATTGGCAGCGGCCTTGTTCCAGGCGGTGGCGGGCTGCTTGTCGGTGAATCGGATTTTGACCAGGCTCTTGCCACTCTTGAAACCATATTTCCACGGCACCACCAATCGCACCGGAGCCCCGCTTTGATTGGGCAGCACCTCGCCATACATGCCGAAACTCAGCAGGGTCAGCGGATGCATGGCTTCGTCCAGGCGCAAGCCCTCCACATAGGGCCAATCGAGCACCCGTGAACCGACACCCGGCATGGTCTTGGGGTCGGCCAGTGTGACAAATTCAACATACTTGGCGCTGCCCAGCGGCTCCACTTTTTTGATCAACTCACTGAGCGAATAACCGATCCACGGGATCACCATCGACCAGCCTTCCACACAGCGCAACCGATAAATGCGCTCTTGCTGAGCGCTGAGCTTGAGCAGGTCTTCGAGGGCGTAACGCGCGGGTCTTTTGACCAGTCCTTCAATCTCGACGGTCCAGGCGCTGGTCTTAAGCGTATGGGCGTTGCTGGCCGGATCAGCCTTGTCAGTACCAAATTCATAGAAATTGTTGTAACTGCTGGCATCCTTGTAGGGCGTGAGCTTTTCCATCGTCGCGGCCCCGGCGACTGCGGATTTGATGCTCGGCAAGGGCGCCAATTTGCCTGGCCGTGGGGTGCCAATAGCGCTTTGCGCCAGTGCTTCACGCGAAGCCCACGTGGTGATGGCTGCCCCCGCGGCGCCAGAGGCCAGCAGTTTGATCAGGTCGCGTCGACCAGCATAGATAGCCTGATCAGTGATTTCGCTGGTGCTTGGCTGGCCATAGCCATCGCGATTGGTTTTGATAAGCATGGTGGGGTCCTCGTTGCAGGTTAGTCGCGGGAAAACGTGCATTCTTACAATCAAGCACTGGTACATTATTCAAGCTGGCGGGCGATGATGCTGGCGTGGGGATTTAGCGGCTGCGCGTCACTTGGACCTTGAGCCGAATTGAGTTAACCTCCCACCCGTTGACTCGCAAATGAGACTGCAGTGCGGGTAATAGCTGGCGAATTTTTGCGGCGGCTGCGTTGTTGTCCAGAAGCAGGCACCACACCGGGCCCTCAATCGGGCCGGCCTGGATCGCTGAAAGTAGTGCGGCGGGGATGAGCGATTCAACAGCCTTGAGTCGCGCCGCCGAGTCCCGTGTGAGCTCCGTCAGTCGCGCCAACGTGGGCGAGTCCTGACTCGCCTGTAAGAGCGAGACGGCATGGTGGCGGCGGTTCATGAGTGGCTTATTGAGGAACTGTTTGAATGCAATTGATTATCACGGATGCCTGGCTCGCCAAGAGTCGCACCATACAACTGACTGGCAGCAAGCTGGTTGTGGCGGCATTGCTGGCCGCATTGATCTTGATCGTACTGGCGGCCGGTGTTTACCACTATGTGTTTTTGAAGGGTGCCAGAGACGGGTGGCCGGTCGTGGGCTCGTTGTTGCGCGTCGTCGTCAAGGATGAATTTGCCCAGCGTGACCGCTTTATGCGTGAGAACCTCGATGTGCTGGCCCGCAAGCTGGGCCAAATGCAGGCCAAGCTGACGCAGTTGGAGTCCCTGGGTGAGCGTGTTTCGGGCTTGGCCGGGGTTAACCCGGCCGAAATAAGAAACCAGCCGGGCCAAGGCGGCCCGCTGGTGTCGGGCCGCTCCTTGTCAATGCAGGAGTTGCAAGCCACGCTGGACGACCTGGCGCGCCTGACCGATCAGCGGACCGACTTGTTGACGGTGCTGGAGTCGCGCTTGTTTGAGCAGAAGGTCCGCAACATGATGGTGCCGACGCAGCCGCCGGTGATATCGGCCACTGTGGGCTCAGCTTTTGGCTGGCGCCTGGATCCGTTGACCGGGCGCTCGGCGCTGCACACTGGTCTGGATTTTCCGGCCGTGACTGGGACCCCCATTGTGGCGGCTGCTGGTGGCGTGGTGGTGACACAGGCGTTTCATCCCGAGTACGGCAACATGATTGAAATTGACCACGGCAATGACCTCATCAGCCGCTACGCCCATGCATCCAAAGTAATGGTCAGGAAGGGCGACTTGATCAGGCGTGGGCAGAAAATTGCCGAGGTCGGCACCACCGGGCGCTCGACCGGGCCACATTTGCACTTTGAAGTGCTGGTGCAGGGTATTCCGCAAGACCCCCAGAAGTTCCTGACGGCCGGGCAGCACCTGGCAACGCCTCAATTGGCCAAGCAGATGGCTGCTGCGCCAGCCTGGCCAAGTCATCCCTGAAGTCACCCGGGCGGGCACAGCTAAAATGGCGTTTTTGTTTTCTCCGCACGGCGTATTTCGTCAGGCGCTTGCGCTTCGCGACTTTGAGCTCATTTCATCAAGATTAATAAAAGGATTGCGCTGTTCTGTCGGCCCTGGTGGGTTGGCGGGCCGGTCTTGCATTCATGGCCACTAACATCCTCACTAAAATTTTCGGCAGTCGCAATGACCGCCAACTCAAGCAGTACCGCAAAAGTGTGGTGCGCATTAACGCGATGGAGACTGAGCTTGAAAAGCTGTCTGACGACGCGTTGCGCGGCAAGACCCAGGAGTTCAAGGATCGCATCGCCAAGGGGGAATCCCTGGATGCCCTGTTGCCCGAGGCGTTTGCCGTGGTGCGAGAGGGTTCCAAGCGTGTGATGAAGATGCGCCACTTCGATGTGCAGTTGCTCGGCGGCATGTCGCTGCACAACGGCAAGATTTCCGAAATGGGCACCGGTGAAGGCAAGACCCTGACCGCCACCATGCCGGTGTACCTCAATGCGTTAACGGGTAACGGGGTTCACGTTGTCACGGTCAATGACTACCTGGCCAATCGCGATGCGCAGTGGATGGGCAAGCTCTACAACTTTTTGGGTTTGAGCGTGGGTATCAACCTGCCCAACATGGCGCGCGAGGAAAAGCAGGCGGCCTACCGCGCCGACATTACCTATGGCACCAACAACGAATACGGCTTTGACTACTTGCGCGACAACATGGTCTATGAGGCCACTGACCGGGTGCAACGGGGCCTCAATTACGCCATTGTGGATGAGGTGGATTCGATCCTGATTGACGAGGCGCGCACGCCGCTCATCATCAGCGGCCAGGCAGAAGACCAGACTGACCTCTACCTCGCGATCAAAAAAGTGGTGCCCCTGTTGCAACGCCAGGAAGGCGAAGAAGACATTCGCACCGGCGAAGGCGTCACCAAGCCGGGTGACTTCACGGTGGATGAAAAAAGCCACCAGGTGTTCCTGACGGAGCAGGGGCATGAGAGCGCTGAGCGCATCCTGTCCGAACTCGGGCTGATTCCCGAAGGCGCTACCCTGTACGACCCGGCCAACATCACGCTGATGCATCACCTGTATGCAGCGCTGCGCGCCAAGCATCTCTATTTCCGCGACCAGCACTACGTGGTGCAAAACGGCGAGATCGTGATCGTCGACGAGTTTACTGGTCGCTTGATGACGGGGCGGCGCTGGAGCGAGGGACTGCACCAGGCGGTGGAGGCCAAGGAGGGCGTCGCCATTCAGCCTGAAAATCAGACCATGGCGTCGATCACGTTCCAGAATTACTTCCGCCTGTACGGCAAGCTGGCGGGCATGACCGGCACGGCTGACACCGAAGCCTACGAGTTCCAGGAAATCTACGGACTTGAGACGCTGGTGATGCCGCCGAACCGTCCGAGTCGGCGCGACGACCAGTTGGACCGTGTCTACAAGACCACGCGTGAAAAATACGAGGCGGCCATCAAGGACATCCGGGAATGCTACGAGCGCGGCCAGCCGGTGCTGGTTGGTACCACCTCGATCGAAAACTCCGAAATCATTGCTGATTTGCTGGAAAAAGAAAAGTTGCCGCACCAGGTGCTTAATGCGAAGCAGCATGCGCGCGAAGCCGACATCATTGCCCAGGCCGGGCGCTCCAAAGTCATCACCATCGCCACCAACATGGCAGGTCGGGGGACCGATATTGTGTTGGGCGGCAACATCAGCAAGGACCTGGAAGCGGTGGAGGCAGATGAATCGTTGAGCGCCGAGCAGAAAAAACAGCAGATTGACGCGATCCAAGCGCAGTGGGTGCAAGAGCACGAAAAGGTCAAGGCCTTGGGTGGTTTGCGCATCATTGCGACCGAGCGCCACGAGTCGCGCCGTATTGACAACCAGTTGCGGGGCCGCTCTGGCCGCCAGGGCGATCCTGGCTCATCGCGCTTCTACCTCAGCCTGGATGACTCGCTGATGCGAATTTTTGCTGGCGACCGGGTCAAGGCGATCATGGATCGGCTGAAGATGCCCGATGGCGAGGCGATCGAGGCGGGCATTGTGACTCGTTCAATCGAGAGCGCTCAGCGCAAGGTGGAAGCGCGTAACTTTGACATGCGCAAGCAGTTGTTGGAGTACGACGATGTCGCCAATGACCAGCGCAAGGTCATCTATCAGCAGCGCAATGAAATTTTGGACGCTAGCGACCTGACGGCCCAGATTGCCTCTTTGCGTGCCGGCTGTTTTGACGATCTGGTGCGTCAGTATGTGCCGGCGGAATCGGTCGAAGAGCAGTGGGACCTGGCCGCACTGGAGAAGGTGCTGACGGACGAATGGCAGCTGGAACTGGCCTTGCAGCAGCAGGTCAGCGCAGCGAGCGCGATCACGGATCATGATCTATTGACCAGCGTGCAACTGGAGGCCGACAAGGCCTTTGAAGCCAAGGTGGCGCAGGTGGGTGGTGAAAACTTTACCCAGTTTGAGCGCATGGTGCTGCTGCAAAGCATTGATACCCATTGGCGCGAACACTTGAGTGCGCTGGACTATCTGCGCCAGGGCATTCATTTGCGCGGCTATGCCCAAAAGCAGCCGAAACAGGAATACAAGCGCGAGGCTTTCGAGCTCTTCAGCCAGTTGCTGGATGCCGTCAAGAATGATGTCACCAAAGTGCTGATGACGGTCAAGGTTCAATCCAGCGAGCAACTTGAACAAGCCGCTGAGGAGATGGAGAGCCGCGGCGAAAGCATTGCCAATGTGACCTACATTGCACCAACCGAGACCGGCGAGGTTGAGACCATTGTCGACGAGGAAACCTTCAGAAAGAAATCGACCATTCCAGGCTCGGAAGTGCCGCGTGTCGGTCGCAATGAACTGTGTCCTTGTGGCAGCGGCAAGAAGTACAAGCACTGCCACGGCAAGCTGGCCTGACGCAGGTACGCACGCTATCAACGGGCCCTGGTTTATCTCCGCGGCCCATTTTTTTGGCCTGAGTTTTGGATCATCCAATCCTGATTTGAAAGAAAATTATGTCTGTCAATTTGCCCGCTCCCAACCCAGCCGAGCTTTATCCGATCGCCGGCGTGCGCATCGGCGTGACTGAAGCCGGCATCCGCAAGGCCCAGCGCAAGGATTTGACCGTGGTGCTGATCGATCCGGGTGCGTCGGTGTCGGGTGTCTTCACCCAGAACCGGTTTTGCGCAGCGCCAGTGCAACTGTGCAGGCAACATCTTGCCAGCGGTGCGGGCATACGCGCCCTGCTCATCAATACCGGCAACGCCAACGCCGGCACGGGTGAAGATGGACGCGCCCGTGCCCTGGGCACTTGTCTGGCGTTGGCCCGCAAGCTCGACATATCTGCGGCGCAAGTGCTGCCTTTTTCCACTGGTGTCATCATGGAAACCCTGCCGGTTGAGCGGATCGAGGCCGGGCTGGACGGTGCGCTGGCGGACGTGCGCGAAGACAACTGGCTGCGCGCCGCCGAGGGCATCATGACCACCGACACCGTGGCCAAAGCATTTGGAACGCAGGTCATGATTGGCGGCGCGTTGGTGAGCATCACCGGCATCAGCAAAGGCGCGGGCATGATTCGCCCCAATATGGCCACCATGCTTGGCTTTATGGCGACCGACGCCTGTGTCAGCCAGGTCGTGATGCAACAGCTGGCAACAGCAGTGGCTGAGGGGTCGTTCAATCGGGTGACGGTCGATGGCGACACCTCCACCAATGACTCCTTTGTAGTGATCGCCACCAACAAAGCCGCGCATGCGCCGATTGAATCGCTGGACAGTCCTGACGGGCGAGCGCTTCTGGCTGCCATGTTGGGCGTTGCCAAGAAGCTGGCGCAAGCGATCGTGCGCGATGGCGAAGGTGCAACCAAATTCATCACTCTCCAGGTGGAAGGCGGCAAGACCCCGTCCGAGTGTCGCCAGGTGGCCTATGCCGTTGCCCATTCGCCGCTGGTGAAGACGGCGTTTTTTGCCAGTGATCCCAACCTGGGTCGCATCCTTGCTGCGGTCGGTTACGCGGGCATCAACGATCTGGATCAGACGCGCATCGATCTGTATCTGGACGATGTGCATGTGGCTACCCGGGGCGGGCGCCATCCGGCGTATCGGGAGGAAGACGGCCAGCGCGTTATGAAGCAGAGCGAAATTGTGGTGCGGGTGTTGTTGGGGCGGGGCGATGCGATTGATACCGTCTGGACCTGTGACCTGAGTCACGAGTACGTCACGATCAACGCGGACTACCGCTCGTGAACGAGCAATTTGGGCACTTGCTGGCGCGTGCCGAGCAGCTGATCAACCGCATTGAGTCGGTGCTGCCGCATGCGTTGACGCCGCCTGATTGGGGCGCTGGCGTGGCTTATCGCTACCGCAAGCGAAGCGCTGGCCGAGCTGCGCTGGAGCCGGTGCGCCATGTCGGCGCCATGCGGCTGTCAGACCTGAAAGAGGTTGAGCTGCAAAAGGAGAAGATTCAGCGCAACACCCTGCAGTTCGTCAATGGCCAACCGGCCAACAATGTGCTGCTGACGGGGGCCCGTGGTACCGGCAAGTCCTCGCTGATCAAGGCCTGCCTGAACGAGTATGCGCAGCGCGGTTTGCGCCTGATCGAGGTTGATAAGGCCGATCTGGTTGACCTGCCGGACATCGTCGATGTGGTGTCGGACCGGCCTGAGAAATTTATCGTGTTTTGCGACGACCTCAGTTTTGAAGAGGGTGAGCCCGGTTACAAAGCCCTCAAGTCCATCCTGGATGGCTCGGTGGCCACCACCACCGCCAATATTCTGATCTATGCCACCAGCAACCGGCGCCATTTGTTGCCGGAATACATGCGCGAAAACCTGAGCTACACCCACACCGATGACGGCGAGGTGCATCCTGGTGAGGGCGTGGAAGAAAAAATATCGCTCTCGGAGCGGTTTGGCCTGTGGGTCAGCTTTTATCCGTTCAATCAGGATGAATATCTGGCCATCGTGGCGCAGTGGTTGAGCTCATTTGGGGTGGCCGCACCTGCCATTAAAGCCGCCCGACCTGACGCCCTGGTGTGGGCCTTGGAACGGGGTTCACGCAGTGGCCGGGTGGCCTACCAGTTTGCGCGTGACTATGCGGGTCGCCATGCCACTGCTGCATGAGCGAGATGCTCGTCGCTGACGCCGGGTTGCCGCGCCATGGCGGGGCCAATCGCCCGGTTGTGGATGTCGCGGTGGGGGTCCTGATCCGCCCTGAAGGTGATTTCTTACTGACTTCCCGGCCGGCGGGCAAAGTCTATGCCGGCTACTGGGAGTTTCCGGGTGGCAAGCTGGAGCGCGGTGAAAGCGTGGCCCAAGCTCTGCAGCGCGAACTGCAGGAAGAGCTCGGCATCACGATCGGTCCCGCAACGCCCTGGCGCGTTGAAATGGTGGACTACCCCCACGCGCTGGTGCGGCTGAACTTTTGCAAGGTTCTTAGCTGGACGGGCGAATTGGAGATGCGCGAAGCGCAGTCCTTCGAGTGGCAGCAGTTGCCGGTGCAGGTGGCGCCGGTTTTGCCCGGCACCGTGCCCGTGCTGCAATGGCTGGCGGCTGAGCGCGGTTTCGAAGGTGCTACGTATTAAGTAGCTGCTGACGCATATAAGACGAATACGAAGGGACTTCCCGCTTCCCGGTAACGGCATCAAGTGCCAAGATTGGGTTTGGAAGTCAATCTGCAACCTTTAGAAGGAGAAGTCC
>NZ_JAAFHA010000035.1 GCF_010365055.1 Rhodoferax sp. | reverse complement strand
ATCAATCCACGGGTCAGTCACCTCTTTTTGTATTCAAATTCAAGTGCTTACGCTCGTGACCTCGACGTCATGCCGCTTATGTAAGTGCCATTCGCCTTAAGTCGACTCCTCTATTCCCTGGCGCCCCGCGCGCCTTCCTTGCCGACAAACTCCGCAACCCTGCGGCTCAGGCGGTTCATACTTGTTTTTCATTGATTCACGACTACCGGGCAATGCCGGTACCAATCCCTTATTGCCTATGCCTCAACCATCTTTCCGCCAAGACTGGTTTTCCAACATCCGCGGCGACCTGCTCGCCGGCCTGGTCGTGGCGTTGGCCCTGATCCCCGAGGCGATTGCCTTTTCCATCATCGCCGGCGTTGACCCCAAGGTCGGCTTGTATGCGTCATTCTGCATTGCGGTAGTCATCGCCTTCACGGGCGGACGGTCCGGCATGATCTCGGCAGCCACCGGCGCCATGGCCCTGGTGATGGTCCTGCTGGTCAAGGAACATGGCTTGCAGTACCTGCTGGCGGCGACCGTGTTGACAGGATTGCTACAGATCGTCGCCGGCCTGCTCAAGCTGGGCGTGTTGATGCGCTTTGTCTCGCGGTCGGTCATCACCGGCTTCGTGAACGCACTGGCCATCCTGATCTTCATGGCACAGTTGCCCGAGTTGACCAACGTCAGCTGGGTGGTTTACGCCATGACCGCTGCCGGCCTGGCCATCATCTACGGCTTTCCGTACATTACCCGGGCGGTTCCTTCACCGCTGGTCACCATCGTCGTACTCACTGGTGTGGCCATGGCGCTGAAGCTGGACATCCGCACCGTGGGCGACATGGGACAGTTGCCGGACAGTCTGCCTATCTTTCTGCTGCCCGATGTGCCTTTAAATCTGGCGACGCTCAAAATCATCCTGCCCTTCTCCGCCACGCTGGCGGTAGTCGGCCTGCTGGAGTCGATGATGACCGCGTCGATAGTTGACGAGTTAACCGACACCAGCAGCAACAAGAACCGCGAGTGTGTCGGTCAGGGTGTGGCCAATATCGCCAGCGGCTTCATTGGCGGCATGGCCGGTTGCGCCATGATCGGACAATCGGTGATCAACGTGAAGTCCGGCGGGCGGGGACGCTTTTCAACCCTGGTGGCCGGGCTGTTCCTGCTGATTCTGATCGTGTTCCTCGGCCCCTGGGTCAAGCAGATCCCGATGGCGGCGCTGGTGGCGGTGATGATCATGGTCAGCATCGGCACCTTCAGCTGGGACTCGATCCGCAAGCTGCGCGAACACCCGCCGAGCTCATCCCTCGTGATGATGGCCACCGTGGTGGTGACGGTGTCAACCCACGACCTGGCCAAGGGCGTGTTCGTCGGCGTGTTGCTGTCGGGCATCTTCTTTGCCCACAAGGTAGGACGTGTGCTGCGCATTGACCGCAGCATTGACGAGGAAGGCCGGGTACGCACTTACGGCGTCGTCGGCCAAGTGTTCTTTGCCTCGTCAGAGACTTTCATCGCCGCCTTTGACTTCAAGGAGGTGGTGGAGAAGGTGCGCATCGACGTGGGCAGCGCCCATTTCTGGGACATCACGGCGGTGAGCGCGCTGGACAAGGTGGTGCTCAAATTCAAGCGTGAGGGCACCGAGGTCGAAGTGATCGGATTGAATGAGGCCAGCGCGACGATGATGGACAAATTTGCCATCCACGACAAGCCCGGCGCTGTTGAACAACTGATGCATTGAAGGGAAAGAATATGAACAAGGTTTATGCCTGCATCGACGGACGCGCCACCACGGCGGCGGTGATTGACGGCGCTGTCTGGTCGGCACAGCGGCTGGACGCGCCACTGGATTTTCTGCATGTGCTGGAGCGCCCGCTAGCGCGTGCAGCGGTCAGCGATTACAGCGGCGCCATTGGCCTGGGCGCACAGGAGTCGCTGTTGCTCGAGCTAAGCGAGCTCGACGAGAAGCGCAGCAAGCTGGCCCAGGAAGCCGGTCGGCGGCTGCTGGTGACGGCCCGTGAGCGTGCCGCTGCGGCTGGTGTGTCGCAGCTCGATGCCCGCCTGCGCCATGGCGAGCTGGTGGACAACCTGCTGGAGGTCGAGATGGATGCCCGGCTCTTCGTGCTGGGTCAGCACTACCACGCCAGCCAGCCCTCGAAAATCCATCTGGACCACCACGTCGAGCGCGTCATCCGCTCGGTGAAGCGCCCGGTGCTCGTCGTGACGGGTGAACGCTTTGACGCGCCGAAGCGCGTTGTGATTGCCTTCGACGGCAGCCCCACCGCAAGCAAAACCATCGAGACGGTGGCGCGCAGTCCGATGCTGGTCGGCCTGCCGGTGCTGGTCGCGATGGCGGGTGTCGATAGCCCGCTGGCACGCCAGCAATTGGAAGAAGCCCGCCGCGCGTTGGCCACGGCCGGCTTTAGCGCCGAGATCGAACTGGCACCCGGCGAGCCCGAACAAATATTGCCTGCACTGGTCAAAGCGCAAGGCGCTGCCCTGCTGGTGATGGGCGCTTATGGTCACTCACGCATCCGCCAGCTGATCGTCGGCAGTACGACGACCACGCTGCTGCGCCTGAGTGAAGTGCCGGTTTTGATCCTTCGCTAAATGCTGTAAACGCTACTGGCCGTGCAGAAACTGAACGGCAGCATTCAGCAGGTACAGCACCAGCAACGCCAAGCTGGCCCAACTGGCGCTGCGCCACACGCGTGACACCGGCCGGTAGGCCAGCGCCACGATGACCACGCCGCTCATCAGGCAGGCAGTGATGGCCGACACGGCATGCACCGGCGACACATGCGCATAGATGGGGCCAGGCCGGTAGGCGAAGTCATCAATCGCCAGAATCAGCACGTCAAATAGATTGCTGCCCAGCAGGTTACCAAATGCCATGTCGATCGCGCCGATGCGAATGGCGCCCCAGGTGGTCGCCAGCTCGGGTACCGAGGTGGCGAAGGCCACGAACAACGTGCCAACGAAGGAACTCGACCAGCCCATCACCCGGGCCAACTCCACGCCAATGATCGGCAGCCAGATGCCCGCGCCCACAATCGCGGCCGAGGCCACGCCATAGCTCATGAGCGCCGCCTTGAGGGTCATATCCGGTCGCTCGGCCACGACGGTGCTGGTGTTGCGCTGCTCCGTCAGGTACAGCGCACGCATCGCCACCAGATACATCACGAAGATCATCACGCTGGCCAAGCTGACATGCCCAATGGAGGGCATCATGCCCTGCGTGGTCAGCAGCAGCGCCAAACCCACGCCCGCCAACAACATGACGCCGAAGCCCGCCGACACGATATGGCCTTGACCCGCCAGGGCGTAGATGGCGCCGTGGCGATAAGACACATCGATCATGGCAAGAATCGCTAGGTTGAAAACGCAACTGCCCAAGACGTCACCCACGGCAATGTCGGGCGCGGAGGCGACCGTCACGGCGCTTAAACCAGTCACCAGTTCTGGCAACGAAGTCACGGTGGCGATCAGAATCAGTCCCACCCAGTTGCGCGAAAGCCCGGTGAGCGCGGCAATGGCATCCCCGTAGCGGCTCAGGCGCACACCGGCAACGCCAATCACGCCCACGCACAGTGCAAATTGCAGCCAGATCAAGGCGATAGGATTCATGGTGTTCGACAACAGAACGACGGGCTGGATGTCAGCGACAAGCTCTGGACAGCCTTATGTTTCTGGAAGCCTGATCGCCTGGCAATGTCTAAAAATTAAATCAGCACCTTGGCGTTGAGCGGTGTCAGTGGCTTGTTATTGAGCAGAAATCCGATCAGGTTGTCCGCCGCCAGATTGGCCATGGCCAGGCGCGTGGGCAGAGTGGCGCTGGCGATGTGCGGCGTCAGCACCACATTGGGCACGGTCAACAAATCAGGGTGCACCTTGGGCTCGCCTTCGAACACATCGAGGCCGGCGGCGGCGATGGTCTTGTTGCGCAAGGCCGCTGCCAGCGCGGCATCATCCACGATGCCGCCGCGCGCGATGTTGACCAGCGTCGCGGTGGGCTTCATCTGCGCCAGCTCGGCTGCACCGATGGCGTGATGTGAAGACGCCGAATACGGCAGCACCAGCACCAAATGATCTGCAGTCTTCAGCAATTCTTCCTTGCTGACATAACTGGCCTTGCATCCCAACTCGGTTGCCGCATCCAGCCGGGAACGATTGTGATAAATCACCTTCATGCCAAACCCATGTGCGCCGCGTCGGGCGATGCCCTGCCCGATACGGCCCATGCCCAAAATGCCCAGCGTGCTGCCATGAATGTCAGCGCCGGCAAACAGGTCATAACGCCAGCGCGTCCACTGGCCGGCGCGCAAGAAGTGCTCGGCCTCCGCCATGCGCCGAGCCGTTGCCATCAGCAGGGCAAAGCCGAAATCAGCCGTGGTCTCCGTCAACACGTCCGGCGCATTGGTCGCCAGCACACCAGCGGCGGTCATGGCGTCAAGGTCGAAATTGTTGTAACCCACGGCCATGTTGGCGCAGATTTTCAACTCAGGGCAGGCGGCCAGCAGCGCGGCGTCAATGCGCTCGCCACCCGTCGTGAAGATGCCCTGCTTGCCTTGCAGCTTCTGAATCAGTTGAAGCGGGGTCCAGGCTTCGTCGGCCTGGTTGCTGCTTACGTCGAAGTGCTGCGCCAAGCGGGCAATAACTTCCGGAAAGACAGCGCGGGAGACAAGAATACGGGCTTTCATTGGCAATCCTCATATCAGTTCAAAAACAAATTCGCTTGGCATTATCAACGCCACATTCTCAACCACCGCAAGTCCACCCCCATAAATCGGACACTGACACCACTTGGAAACCCCAAGCTGAACAATAACTGACGACCCCGGCACAATTTTTAGAGACGCATGAAAGAGGTGTCTACAATGCAAAATCTTTTAATCCACAGCCAAAAAACGACGTGTTCCATTCCGTCAGCCTATTTGCGTTCTTGTACCTCTTTTGGCTATTGTTGTCAGGATTCTTCACGCCCTTTCTGCTGTCGGCGGGCGTCGGCTCTGCGCTCGCCGTCGTCTGGTTCGCGCGCCGAATGGATGTTGTCGACTCTGAAGGGCATCCAGTCCATTTGGCGCCCAAAGCGCTGTTTTACTGGCCGTGGCTCGTCAAGGAAATCATTAAATCAGGGTGGGATGTCAGCAAAATCATTGTGGACCCCAAGCTCCCCATCAGTCCGACCCTGGTGCGTTTCAAGCCGAGCCAAAAGACGATTGTCGGCTTGGTCCTTCACGCCAATTCCATCACCCTGACACCGGGCACCATCACCATTGAGGCGCACGCGGGCGAGTTCCTGGTCCATGGCCTCACACGCGGTGCTGCGGCCGGCGTGGTGGGCAGCGAAATGGATCGTTTGGTCACCACTTCCGAGGGCAAGGCCTGATGTTTGCGGCAGCCACTCTGGCGCTCTTGGTCACAATCACGCTGGCGTTGGTACGTGCGGCTTTGGGCCCCACTGTGTTCGACCGCGCCCAGGCTGGCAACACCATCGGCACGGTCGCCATGCTGCTGCTGGCAGTGTTGGGCTTTCTGAATGGGCGCCCTGAGTTTCTGGACCTGGCCATCGTCTACGGCCTGCTCAACATCATCGGCACGATTGCGGTATTGAAGTACTTCCGCCGTGGTGACCTGGGTGACGCGGGCGACGACGAAGAGCCTGCCGCATGAGCGTCTTGGTCGATGGCCTCAGTTGGGTCTGCCTGGTCGTGGGCGGCGTTTTTTGTGTGATCGGCGCGGTAGGTCTTTTGCGCATGCCCGACTTTTACACCCGTATGCACGCCGCCAGCGTCATTGAAACCCTGGGCGCCGGGCTGATCCTGCTGGGGCTGATGTTGCAGGCGGGTGCCACGCTGGTGTCGGTCAAGCTCCTCATGATCGGTTTGCTGATCTTGTTTGTCAGTCCGACTGCAACGCACGCACTGGCTCGCGCCGGCATGGCGCGCGGGCTCAAACCGCTTTTGGCGGACGAGGAGAACACAGCATCGAAGTCCTAGTCATTAACGTCTTGATGGTGCTGATGGCTGTCACCGCGTGGGTCATCGTTCGCAATCGCAATCTGTTCAGCGTGATCGTGCTCGGGGGCATCTACAGTTTTCTGATGGCCACCGTGCTGGTCGCCATGGACGCCGTAGACGTGGCCATGACGGAGGCAGCGGTTGGCGCGGGTATCTCCACCGTCCTCTTGCTCGGGGCCTTGTATTTGTGCAAGAGCGAAGAAGCGCGCCCGCCCAGCAAACCCTTGATCCCCCTGCTCGTGTCGCTGTCAGTGGGTGGAATGCTGGTCTACGGCACGCTCGGCCTGCCCGAATTCTCCGACCCCCACGCACCGATCCATCAGCATGTCGTACCGCGCTACCTCAATGAGATCAAGCAAGAGGTCGACGTGCCCAATGTGGTCACGGCGGTATTGGCCAGTTACCGTGGCTATGACACGCTGGGCGAAACCACGGTGGTCTTCACGGCCGGTGCCGGTGTGGTGGCGCTCTTGCGGCGCCGTCGCAAGGGCCGCAAGCTATGAAAAACGATTTGATCCTGCGCGTCATCGCCAAACTGCTGATCCCGTTCATTCTGCTGTTTGCCTTGTACGTGCAATTTCACGGTGACTTTGGCCCGGGCGGCGGCTTCCAGGCGGGCGTCATTCTGGCAGCAGCCGTGATTTTCTACGCGCTGATCTACGGTTTGGCCGATGCCCGCAAGGTCGTCCCGGAGCCGCTAGTGGAATCGATGATGGCCATTGGTGTCTTGATCTATGCGGGTGTCGGTGTGGCCGGCCTGTTTCTGGGTGGCAACTACCTGGACTACTTTGTGCTCGACCCGAACCCGGTGCACGGCCAACATCGCGGCATTTTCTGGGTCGAAGTGGGCGTGGCCACCACCGTGTCCGGTGTGATGTTGAAAATCTTCTATATGTTCGCTGACCGCAGCAAGGTGGACGACGAATGACAGGCGCAACGAGTTCAATGACGCTGGGCGGTCACTTTACCTACTTCATCACCATCTTTCTGATGATCGCGGGCTTGTTCATCGTCATCTCGCGCAGCAACCTGATCAAGAAGCTGGTGGGTCTGGGTATTTTCCAGACCTCGGTTTATCTGCTGTACATCGCACCGGCCAAGTTGATCGGTGGCACGGCACCGATTTTGAGCGACGCGTTCACGGTCTATTCAAACCCCCTGCCCCACGTCCTCATACTCACGGCCATTGTGGTGGGTGTCGCGACATTGGCCCTGGGCCTGGCCCTGGTGGTGCGCATTCGCGAGGCCTACGAGAGCATCGAGGAAGATGAAATACTGGAATTGGACGCAAAACCAGCACGCGATGGAATAGAGCCATGAATCTGCTCTCCCATCTGCCTGCCCTGCAGGTTGTCATTCCGCTGATGGCTGCGCCGCTCACAGTGTTGCTGCGCCGGCGCAGCGTGGCGTTTGCCGTGGCGCTGATCGCAAGCTGGGCTGCACTGGCGATCGCCGTGCTGCTGTGGCTGCAGGTGCGCGACAGTGGCGCCATCAGCTATGCCATCGGCAGCTGGCCCGCCCCTTGGGGCATCGAGTACCGCGTCGACCGGCTTAACTCATTCATGCTGGTCCTGGTGTCGGGCATTGCCGCGCTGGTACTTCCCTTCAGCCGCGCCAGCATCGAAGCCGAAGTGCATCCGTCGCAGCACTACCTTTTCTACACCATGTTCGTGCTGTGCCTGACCGGGCTGCTCGGCATCGCGATCACGGGCGACGCCTTCAATATTTTCGTTTTCCTGGAAGTCTCGTCGCTGTCGGCCTATGTCCTGATTGCGCTTGGGCGTGACCGGCGCGCGCTGTTTGCGGCCTACCAGTACTTGCTGATGGGGTCGATCGGCGCCACCTTCCTGGTCATCGGGATCGGCTTGCTTTACCTGATGACCGGCACGCTGAATCTGGCTGACATGGGGCTGCGCATCGCCACCGTGCAGGGCACGCGGCCGGTGCTGGCGGCGCTGGCCTTCATCACGGTGGGCGTGTCACTCAAGCTCGCACTGTTCCCGCTGCATCAGTGGTTGCCCAACGCCTACACGTTCGCACCGTCGGCGGTATCGGCCTTCCTGGCGGCCACCGCCACCAAGGTGGCGGTGTACGTGCTGCTGCGTTTCTATTTCACGGTATTTGGCGAGTCAGCCGTGTTCGCCAAGCTGCCGATGGCCCAAATGATGCTGCTGCTGGCGCTGGCCGGCATGTTTGCCGCAAGCACCGTTGCGATCTTCCAGAACGACCTGAAGCGCCTGTTCGCCTACTCCAGCGTCGCGCAAATCGGCTACATCATTCTTGGCATGTCATTTGACTCGGTCACTGGCCTGACGGCCAGCATCGTCCACCTGTTCAACCACGGCGTGACCAAGGGCGCGATCTACATGCTATTGGGCTGCGTGGCACTTGGCATGGGCGGCACCACGCTGGCGCGCGTGCAGGGCCTGGGCAAGCGCATGCCGCTGACCAGCTTTGGCATTGTGATCGGCGGTCTGTCCTTGATGGGGGTGCCGGGCACGGCAGGATTCATCAGCAAATGGTATTTGCTGCTGGCCGCGTTGGAGAAGGGCCAGTGGTGGCTGGTGTTCATGATTGTGCTGTCGTCCTTGCTGGCCGCCGCCTACGTCTGGCGCTTTGTTGAAGCCGCGTACTTCCAGGAGCCGCGCAAGGACACGGCAGAGGTTGCCACGACACCTTGGCTGATGAGCATCCCGACCGCCATTTTGGTGATTGCGATTGTGTACTTCGGGCTCGACACCTCATTCACCATTGGCACGGCGTCTGATGCGGCAACCGCACTTTTGGGAGGGCGGCGCTGATGCTGACCCCCGAACAGGCCATCCTCGCTGGCATGGCGGTGCCACTGGCAGGGGCCTTGCTGATCTCATTGGCGCGGCGCCTGCCCAACCTGCGCGAAGGCATCACGCTGGTCACGGCAGCGACGTTGCTGGCCTGCGTGCTGTCGCTGCTGCCCGTGGTGCTGGGCGGCGCGCGACCGGGCGTTGTCTTGTTCAGCCTGCTGCCGGGCCTGCAGATTGCCTTCAAGGTCGAGCCCCTGGGGATGCTCTTTGCCCTGATCGCTTCAGGCTTGTGGATCGTGAACTCCTTGTATTCGATTGGCTACGTTCGGGCCAACAAAGAGGCGAATCAAACGCGCTTCTTTGTCTGCTTTGCGCTCGCAATTGCAGCCACCATGGGCATTGCGTTCTCCAGCAACCTGTTCACGCTGTTCATCTTTTATGAGTTGCTGACACTCAGCACTTATCCGCTGGTCACGCATCACGGTACCGAAAAAGCGCGCGCTGGTGGTCGTGTCTACCTCGGCCTGCTGCTCAGCACATCCACCCTGTTCCTGTTGCCGGCGCTGGTCTTCATCTGGTACATCGCCGGCACCACGGACTTCACGGTTGGAGGTATCCTGGCTGACAAGCTCGGGCCCACCGAGCTCGCCCTTTTGCTCGCATTGTGTGTGTTCGGCATTGGCAAAGCGGCGCTGATGCCCTTTCACCGCTGGCTGCCTGCCGCCATGGTGGCGCCCACCCCGGTGTCTGCATTGCTGCATGCGGTCGCTGTGGTCAAGGCCGGCGTGTTCAGCGTCGTCAAAGTGATCGTCTACGTATTCGGTTTTGACACGCTCGCATCAGCGGGCGCAACCCACTGGCTGGTGGCGGTGGCCGGTTTCACCATCATTGCGGCCTCGGTCGTGGCGCTGACAGCCGACAACCTGAAACGGCGACTGGCCTACTCCACGATCAGCCAGCTGTCTTATGTGATCATGGCCGCGGCCCTGCTGGCGCCTTTGTCCCTGATCGGCGCCGTATTGCACATTGCGGTGCACGCGGTGGGGAAGATCACTCTCTTCTTCGCTGCAGGCGCGATCTACACCGCAGCGCATAAAACCGAGGTTAGCCAACTCGACGGCATCGGCCGGCGCATGCCCTGGACCATGGGCGCCTTTGCGATCGCCGCGTTGTCAATGATTGGGCTGCCACCGGCCGCTGGTTTTATCTCCAAGTGGTACATGTTGTCAGGCGCGATGGCCACGCAGCACTGGCTCGCAGTGGCGGTGATTGTGCTGAGTACGCTGCTTAATGCGGGCTACTTCCTGCCCATCGTCTACCGCGCCTTCTTCGTGGCGCCACCCGCCGACCCGCACGGCCACCCGCATGGCGAGGCGCCATTGCTGATGGTGATCGCGCTCACCGTCACCGCTGCGGGCACCGTGCTCTTGTTCTTCTTCCCTGGCGTGCCCCTGGAGTTGGCGCGGCAGATGATTACCCCGTGAGGATGAAACCGATGGACGAGAAGCCCCACTGGCTGGATCAGCCCCGCAACGTCAAGCGCTTGTGGCGTGGTTTTCTGGTGGTACTGGTACTGACGGTGCTGGCCGAGCTTCTGGTGCCCATGCATCCGCACTTTGCAATCGAGTCGATCTTTGGCTTCAACGCCTGGTTCGGCTTCCTGGGGTGTGTCGCCATGATCGTCGTGGCCAAGGGCTTGGCGCTCCTGCTCAAACGGCCCGACTCCTATTACGGCCACGACAATGACTGACCTTCTGATTCACCCCGGTTTGGTGCTCATCGTCGGCGCCCTGCTGCTACCCTTGCTACGCGGCACGCTGCGTTCAGTCGCGGTGGTGGCTTTGCCGCTGCTCGTACTGGCGTTGGTGTGGCAAGTGCCTGACGGCCCAGCCTGGCAACTGCGTTTTCTTGACTACACCATCACGCCGCTGCAGGGTGACAAGCTTTCACGGCTGTTCGCCACCATCTTTTCGCTGATGGCCGCTGGCGGCGGCTTGTTCGCCCTGAGTCAAAAGAGCCGCATTGAAGTACCTGCAGCGTTTGTCTATGCCGGTTCAGCCATCGGTGTGGCGCTCGCGGGTGATCTGGTCACGGTGTTCGTCTTTTGGGAACTGATGGCGGTGGGCTCGACGCTGGTGCTTTGGAGCCAGGGCACGCAGGCATCCTACCGTGCCGCAAGGCGCTACCTGATGATCCACCTGATGGGCGGCGTGCTGCTGTTTGCTGGCGTCACCGGCCATATTGTGCAAACCGGCGACGTCACCTTTACGCGCATGGTGCTGGACTCGCCAGCGCACTGGTTGATCCTGATGGGCTTTCTGGTCAATGCGGGCGCACCGCCGCTGTCGGCCTGGTTGTCGGACGCTTACCCGGAAGCTTCCTGGAGCGGCACCGTGTTCCTCTCGGCGTTCACCACCAAGACGGCGGTGTATGTGCTGATTCGCGGCTTTCCGGGCACCGAGTTGCTGATCTGGGTCGGTTTGTTCATGGTGTTCTACGGCATCATTTACGCGCTGCTGGAAAACGACATCCGGCGTATTCTGGCCTACTCGATCATCAACCAGGTGGGATTCATGATTGCCGGTATCGGTATCGGCACCGAGATGGCACTGAACGGCGCGGCGGCCCATGCCTTCGCCCATATCATCTACAAGGCCCTGCTGCTGATGTCGGCCGGCTCGGTGATCTTGATGACGGACAAGCGCAAGTGCTCTGAACTTGGCGGCCTGTTCCACACCATGCCCTTGACGACCGCCTGCGGCACGATCGGCGCGCTGGCGATCTCCGCGTTCCCGCTCACCTCTGGCTTTATCTCCAAGTCCATGGTGTCCCAGGCCGCGCTCGACGGCCACTTGCTGTGGGTCTGGCTGTTGCTGACCGCCGCCTCTGCCGGCGTTTTCCTGCATGCCGGCATCAAATTCCCGTGGTTTGTGTTCTTCCAGAAGGATTCGGGCCTGCGTCCGGCTGAGCCACCGGCAAGCATGCGCTGGGCCATGGTCGTTTTTGCATTTCTCTGCATCGCGCTGGGCGTCTGGCCCGAGCCCCTTTATGCCTTGCTCCCTTTCAGCGTAGATTTCGTGCCCTATACCGGGGCGCATGTGGTCACCCAATTGCAGTTGCTGCTGTTCTCTGGCCTGGCGTTTTTTGTGATGCTGCCCTACCTCAAACGCACACTGACGATCACGCTCGATACCGACTGGATCTGGCGCAGATTGCTGCCCGCACTGCAGATCAATGTGGGGCTACCCCTCGTGAACACCTGGCACCGGCTGATGCGCGGCCTGCTGAATGTGGGCTCAGAGGTGCTGACCGTGGTTATGCATCAACACCGCCAAAATGGCCGCTTTGCCCGGACCTGGTCTACCCGAAGCATGGGGCTTTGGGTGCTGGTGCTGTTACTGGGCTACCTGATTCTGTATTACGTCTGATTTAAGACACCGCTGGCGAGCCAACTCACGCCAGCCAATGTGTGAACTCCGCCACCGGCACGCGCGGAGTATGGAAGGTATTCACCACATCGTCCTCATCGGCGTAACCCAGCGCCATACCGCAGACCAGCATCTCGTCGACACCGGCACCGATGTGCGGCAGGATGATCTTGGCAAAACCGTTCCACGCTGCCTGCGGGCAGGTATGCAGGCCACGGGCGCGCGCCGCCACCATGATGTTTTGCAGAAACATGCCGTAGTCCAGCAGTGAGCCACGGCCCATGACGCGGTCCAGCGTGAACATCAGGCCGACCGGCGCGTCGAAGAACCTGTAATTGCGCTGATGCTGCCAGTGCATCTTGTCCTTGTCGCCCTTGCCGATGCCCAGCAAGTTGTACAGGCCCCAGCCGTTTTCACGGCGCCGGTCAATGTAGGGGCTGACCCATTTCTCGGGGTAATAGTCATATTCTTCGCGGTACTCACTGAGCAATGCCGGGTTAGCGCGCACGGCGTCATGCGCGGCGCAAACCTGCTCGCACAACGCAGCGCGGCTCTCGCCCTGCAGCACGTACACCTTCCAGGGCTGCGTGTTGGTGCCCGAGGGTGCGCGGCTGGCGACCTGCAGCAAGTCTGTGAGGGTTTGGCGGGGCACTGGCGCTTGCGTGAAAGCCCGCACCGACATGCGCGAGGTGATGGCGGCGTCCACGAGCGCCGCCTTCAGGTTGGCAGAATCCAGGCTGATTGATGTCATAGCAGTGTTTCCAATACAGTTTTGAGATTGAGCGGCAAGGGAGTCGGGCGCCGGCTTTGCTTGTCAACATAGACGTGGATAAAGTGACCGCGCGCCGCCGTTAGCGGCTCGCCCTGCGCAAACAGTCCCACCTCGTAGCGCACACTGGACGCGCCCAAGCGGGCCACGCGTATCCCGGCCTCTACCGTCTGTGGAAAGGCCAGCGGTGAAAAGTAGTTGCACTGGGTTTCAATCACCAGTCCGATGGTGTCGCCTTGGTGAATATCAAGCACACCTTGTTCGATCAGGTAGGCGTTCACGGCCGTGTCAAACCAGCTGTAATAGACCACGTTGTTCACGTGGCCGTAGGCATCGTTGTCCATCCAGCGCGTGCTGATGCTGCGAAACACCCGGTAGTCACTGCGTGACGCGGGCAAGGGCTTGTCAGATTTAGCTTCAGTCATGGGGCCTGATTTTGCCAGTGCCGCGACTCACTCGGCCAAAGGCCTGCATGCCAGCCGTCTGCCGGCATTCCAAACATTGCTTTTTTAGAATTCTTGTTCTAAATTGTTGCAATGCAACAAAAATCACTTGCAGGGTTGCCATATATCCCTATAATTTCGGTCATGCTGCACTGCAACATAAACCAAGCCTAGGCTGGGGTTCGGCGCAGATACTGTTTTATCTTCACTCTCAAAGGAAAATCATCATGTTGACCGTCGAACAAGTCATGGCTTCACAAAAAGCAACTCTCGAAACCCTGTTGGGTCTGACTTCCAAAGCCTTCGAAGGCGTGGAAAAAATCGTTGAACTCAACCTGACCGCTTCCAAAGCGGCTCTGGCCGAAACCGGCGAAACTGCCAAAGCCTTTTTGAGCGCCAAAGACGCACAAGAATTGCTGGCGCTGCAATCAGGACTGCTGCAACCGCTGGCTGAAAAGACCGCCGCTTACAGCCGTCATCTTTATGACATCGCTACCGGCTCCACGGCTGAACTCAACAAGGCTTTCGAAGGCCAAGCTGCCGAAGCTCAACAAAAATTCATGGGTTTGGTGGACAACGTCGCCAAGAATGCACCGGCTGGCTCTGAGTCTGCTGTTGCCGTCATGAAGAGCGCCGTGGCTGCTGCAAGCAATGCCATGGAATCGGTGCAAAAAGCGGTTCAACAAGCAACCGAAGTGGCTGAAGCCAACTTCAACGCAGTTTCAGCGACCGCTGTGAATGCCGCCAAGCCTGCTGCCAAAAAGCGCTAATTAGAAATTAATGTGAAGTAAGTTTGAGATAAATTTCTTTTCTGGAGCGACATCTCTACAAAACTAAGGGCAAACCCTGAGATACTTCACACAAGTGAGATTTTTGAGAAACATGTAGTTTTTTACTGGTTGTCTCCTCGGGTCCTTTCGAAACCAACAGGTTCAGGGACTCCTTAAGGGCTGGTCGCAAGATCAGCCCTTTTTTTATCTAAAAATCATGGCAGTGCGGTGTCATCACACCGCACTGCACCCGGTTCTTTGATTTGCAACATAATTCATCCCATGAGATTTCTACACACCATGCTGCGCGTTGGCAACCTGCAACGCTCGATCGACTTTTACACCCAGGTACTGGGCATGAAGCTGCTGCGCACTTCGGAAAACCCCGACTACAAGTACTCGCTGGCTTTCGTTGGCTACGGCAGCAACCCGGACCATGCCGAGATTGAACTTACCTACAACTGGGGCGTCGAGTCCTACGACATGGGCAGCGCGTTTGGCCACCTGGCGCTCGCCGTGCCTGACTGCTTGCGCGCCTGCGAGCAAATCCGGGCCGCAGGTGGCCAGGTCACGCGTGAGGCTGGTCCCGTCAAGGGCGGCAGCACGGTGATCGCCTTTGTCACCGATCCCGATGGGTTCAAGATCGAGTTGATTGAGCGCGCCGACCAAGCCAGCGGTGCCGGCCTGCGCTGACGCTCATCACAAGCATTTTCCGAAGCCGGCAGCGCTGCCCAAGCCTGGAGCGAGATGCCCCCGAAACGGGCCCGGCGAGTCGGGCACAGTCAGAGCCCGCAAAAGAAAACACCCCAAGCGCACCAGTGCGCTTGGGGTGAAAAGGCGAACGGCTGAGCCTTGACGGCTTAACCCATGTGCAGGCCACCGTTCACCGAGAAGTCGGCGCCAGTGGAATAACCACCATCGTCCGAGGCAATCCACGCAATGATGGAAGCAATCTCGCTGGGCTGGCCCAGACGCTTGACCGGCACCGTGGCGATGATCTTGTCGAGCACGTCCTGACGAATCGCGTTGACCATGTCAGTGCCAATGTAGCCCGGGCTCACGGTATTGACGGTGACGCCTTTGGTAGCCAATTCTTGCGCCAAAGCCATGGTGAAGCCGTGCATACCCGCCTTTGCCGCAGAGTAGTTGGTCTGGCCCGCCTGACCCTTGGCGCCATTGACTGAAGAAATATTGATGATGCGGCCCCAGCCCTTTTCAACCATGTCGGCCACTACCTGTTTGGTGACATTGAACATGGAGTTCAGGTTGGTTTCAATCACCGCGTCCCACTCTTCAACTGTCATCTTGATGAACATGCGATCGCGCGTGATGCCCGCATTGTTCACCAACAAATCAATGCTGCCGTGCTCGGCCTTGGTCTTGGCAAAGGCTTCCACGGTGGAATCCCAATTGCCGACGTTGCCGACCGAGGCATAAAACGTGAAGCCTGCTGCCTGCTGCTCGGCCAGCCATTTGGCATGGTCACGGGTCGGACCGCAGCCTGCGATGACCTTGAAACCTTCCTTGTTCAAACGCTGGCAAATGGCGGTACCGATGCCCCCCATCCCACCCGTGACGTAAGCTACTTTTTGACTCATGTTTTTTCTCCTTCAATTGAACAAACCGACTGGTACCAGCACGAAATACTATAGCGAATAATCCCGTCCACCGCATTGCGGAAAACACCAACGCAAGCGCCGATGGGGACAGAAACCACAGCAGCGCCCGCTGGCCGTTAACGCTCGATCGTCAGAGCCACGCCCATGCCGCCGCCAATGCACAGAGAAGCCAGGCCTTTCCTGGCGTCGCGGCGCTGCATTTCGTGCAGCAAGGTGACCAAAATGCGGCAGCCGGACGCGCCCACCGGGTGGCCAATGGCAATGGCGCCACCGTTGACGTTGATTTTGGACGTGTCCCAACCCATTTCCTGGTTGACGGCGCAGGCTTGCGCCGCAAAAGCTTCGTTGATTTCGAGCAGGTCAAGGTCAGCGGCGTTCCAGCCCGCGCGCGCCAGTGCTTTGCGCGAAGCCGACACCGGGCCCATGCCCATCAGTGCCGGGTCCAGGCCGCTGGTGGCGAAGCTGGCGATGCGCCCCATCGGCGTGAGACCCAGGGCGGCGGCTTTTTTGGCCGTCATCACCATCACGGCAGCAGCGCCGTCGTTGATGCCCGACGCATTGCCGGCCGTCACGCTGCCGGCCTTGTCAAAAGCGGGGCGCAAACCGGCCAACACCTCGGCATTGGTCTTGCGGTTGATGAATTCATCGGCTGAAAACACGATCGGGTCACCCTTCTTCTGGGCGAGGCTGAAGGGCACGATCTCGTCCTTGAACTTGCCCGCGTCTTGCGCCGCGGCAGCCTTTTGCTGGCTGGCCAGCGCCAGCGCGTCCTGCATGTCGCGCGTGATGCCGTAGTGCTTGTTGACGTTCTCGGCCGTGATGCCCATGTGGTATTGGTTGTATACATCCCACAGGCCGTCGACGATCATGGAGTCGATCATCTTCCAGTCGCCCATGCGCTGGCCGTCGCGTGAACCCATCAATACATGCGGCGAGGCGCTCATGTTTTCCTGGCCACCGGCAATCACGATCTCGCTGTCGCCATAGGCAATGGACTGCGCCGCCAGCATCACCGCTTTCAGGCCCGAGCCGCACACAGCGTTGATGGTCAGCGCCGGGGTTTCCTTGGCGATACCGCTCTTGATCAGCGACTGACGCGCCGGGTTTTGACCCGAACCGGCCGCCAGCACCTGGCCCATGATGACTTCACCGATCTGGTCGACGCCCAACCCGGTACGGGCCAGCAGGGCCTTGATGACGGCCGCACCGAGCTCGGGCGCAGGCGTTTTCGCCAGGCTGCCACCAAATTTGCCCACAGCGGTACGGGCGGCTGAAACGATCACGATCTCTTCCATATTTGTCTCCTGAAGTGTGAAAAGTGCTTGCTAAAACGGGAAAAATTATGCCTTGGCCTTGACGTAGCGCCCCGGGGCGGCTTCGATGGCCTTGTATTTGCCTTTGCCATAGGTCTTGGGCGCGGGAATCTGTTTGCCCGCATGGCTCACCAACCACTGGGACCAATCCGTCCACCAACTGCCCGCAAGCTCGGTGGCGCCTGCCAGCCAATCGGGCTGGGTCTTGGGGAACTTGCCGTCTTCGCGCAGCCAGTGGCTGCGCTTGTTCTTGTTTGGTGGGTTGATCACGCCCGCGATGTGACCCGAGGCCCCCATCACAAAGCGTTTCTTACCCGGCAGCACCTGGGTCGATGCGTAGGCGCCGCCGATCGGCACGATGTGGTCCTCGCGCGAGCCATAGATGTAGACCGGCATGTCGACCAAGCGCAGATCGACTTTTTCACCGCAGACAACAGCCGCACCGGGCTTGACCAGCTTGTTTTCCAGGTAGGTGTTGCGCAGGTACCAGGTGTAATACGGGCCCGGCAGGTTGGTGGAATCACTGTTCCAGTACAAGAGGTCAAAGGGCGGCGGGGTTTCGCCCTTGAGGTAGTTGCCCACCACGTAGTTCCACACCAAGTCATTGGGGCGCAAGAAGCTGAAGGTGCTGGACAGGTCTTTGCCCTTCATCAGGCCGCCCTTTCCCATCTCCTGCTCCCGGTAGCTGACAAAGGCCTCGTCGATGAAGACATCCAGAATGCCGGTATCGGTGAAATCCAGGAAGGAGGTGAGAAAGGTAGCGCTGGCCACAGGTTTCTGCCCGCGTGCAGCCAGCACGGCCAGTGCCGTGCCCAGCATGGTGCCGCCAACACAAAAGCCCAAGGCATTGATGCTCTTGGCCCCGGTGATGTCTTGCGTGATGGTGATGGCTTTGATCAGCGCGTCTTCAATGTAGTCGTCCCAGGTTTTGTGCGCCAGCGAGGCGTCCGGGTTGCGCCAGCTCACGACAAAGGTTCGGTTGCCCTGCGTCACGGCGTAGCGGATCAGCGAGTTGTCCGGTTGCAGGTCCAGGATATAAAACTTGTTGATGCAGGGCGGCACCAGCAAAAAGGGCTTTTCATACACCTTGCCGGTCAGCGGCTTGTACTCGATCAACTGGAACAAGTCGTTTTCGAACACCACGGCGCCCTCGGTGGTTGCGACGTTTTTACCGACTTCAAAAATGCTCTCATCGGTCATCGAGACATGGCCCTGGCGCAGGTCGTGAATCAGGTTGGTCACGCCTTTGGCAATGCTCTCGCCCTGGGTCTCGATCGCCTTTTGCTGCGCCTCGGCATTGAAGGCCAAAAAGTTGCTCGGCGCGGCCGCGGCGGTCAACTGTTCGACGGCGAAGCGGATGCGGGCGCGGGTCTTGGTATCGGCCTGCACGGCGTCGGCCAGGCCCATCAGGGTGCGGGTGTTGAGCAGGTAGGCGGCTGCCGAGAAGGCTGCCATCGGATTGCTTTCCCACGCCTTGTCGGCAAAGCGCCGATCCCTGGGCTGTGTCGTGCCCTGCATGCTTTGGCCCCACAGGCTGGTCGCCTCCTGAATGTATTGCTGTTGCAGTTGCTGCAACTTCTCGGGTGCAAAACTGATGTTGGGTGGCGGGCTGTCTGGGGGAATCAAGCCCTTGGCTGCCTGGCCCAAATCCATGTTTTGGAACGACTGGAAGGCGTCACGCCACCCCTCACCCAAAGTCTGTTGAAATTGCTGGGCCGATTGCGCCAGAATTTCAGGGATATCCTGCGTCATGTGATGTCCTCTTTAATGTTCGCGCTTTAATAAGCACTCTAGTATCCTGGGCTGACCCGTCTGCAACCTGACATTCTTCAAACCGATAGTAACTGACTCATTTATGTACATCGTGCCCCTTGCCTGGTTGTATGTTGCGCTCATGATGGCGGTGGCAGAAGCCACGCATTCAAAGGGCACGCTGCTGGGAGCGATCATCACCTTCGTGCTGTATGGACTGGTGCCAGTGGCCCTGGTGATTTACCTGATGGGCGCACCGTCCCGACGCCGCGCCATCAAAGCCAGAGAGGCCGCAGCGTTGGTCAACGCGGCGGACAGCCCGGCGTCAGTCAAGCCAGATGCAGGCGGCCATGCGGCCACTGACCCGATCACGCCGGTGCGAAAAGAACCTTGACGTTTGGCTGACCGTGCACCATGGGCTGGTGCCGTCGTTGCCGTAAATCTCGGTGACTCCGAGCGCCCGCAGCCGCAAACGGGCCAGGCCCTGCAAATCCGCCAGCCATTTGCCGTCGCCATGCGGTCTGAACATTGCGCGCGCTGCTCTGTCCTGCGCCCCAAATGCATGACGCACCTCATCGCCGACCTCAAACGCCTTTGGTCCAATGCAAGGCCCCAACCATGCTATTATTTCAATAGCTTCTTGAGCATTATCCACGGGGGCTAGAGCCCTAAAAGACTCTATAACCTGCTCCATAATGCCGCGCCCACCCTGCCCGGCCAAGCCGCGCCAACCGGCATGCGCCGCCGCCACCAGACTGCCCTGGGCATTGGTCAGGAGCACCGGCAGGCAATCGGCCACCATGATGGTGCAGGCCACGCCGGGCTGCGCAGTGATGCAAGCGTCGGCCGACGTACCATGTGCGGTATCTACCGAAACCTGTTCGACCTGCGCGCCATGCACCTGCGACAAGAACACCGGCCGCGCGCCCAGCGCCTGTGCCAGTTTGAGGCGATTGGCCCGAACTGCGGCCGGGTCGTCGCCGACGTGATCGCCCAGATTGAACGCGTCATACGGTGCCACCGACTGGCCACCCGAGCGCGTGGTGCACATCGCACGCACATTGCCTGGGGCGGGCCAACGGGGCACCAGCCAGTCAGGATTAAAACTCACGCTTGACTCGAACTTTCTACAGCGCGCGGCGGCGTCCTGCTGACATCAGACATGGGCCGTGCGCACCTTGTCATAGGCCGCCAACAACTTGTGGTGCATTTCACAGCCCTCCAGTGCCAACCCCGGCGCACTCAGCCCCATGAAGCGGTCGGTTTGCATGATCAGCGCGTGTGCCTGCGCCACGGCCCCGGCACCGTACAACTGGCGCAAGGCATCCAGATACGGTCCACTGTCGCCCATCTCGGCCAGATTGATGATGCTCTCAATGCAGGCGTAAACCGCGCGCCGCTGCGGATTGATCTGACCGAAGTTCTTGATCCAGTCGCAGCCCTCCAGCGTGGCCGCTTCGTCGCCAATGGCCAAGGCCAGTAGGGTTTTGAGTTCACCCATGCGCAAGTCGCTCCAGAACGAGCCCGCATCGGCGGCCAGGCCAATCACCCCGGCCACCGGGCGCTGATCGGCCAGCGCCGATTCGTTAAGCGTATCGAGCAGGTCGGAGCACTCTTCATCATCGAGATCCGGCAGGTTCAAAATCGCTTCACGGATGCTGTTGGCCACGCTGTTGTTCTCAAACGCCAGGTCATCCACGGGGTAGATCTCGGACATGCCCGGCACCAGAATGCGGCAGGCATAGACGCCCAGGTGGGTGAAGTCGGCGATGTAGATCTCGCCCTTGTCCTTGTGGATGCGATCCACCGCCCAGGCGTAATCCTCGGCCGTGGTGTTGCTGAAGTTCCAGTCCACAAACGCGTAGTCGGGCACATCGCCCAGGAACTTCCAGTGAATGACACCGCTGGAATCGACGAAATGAATTTCGATGTTGGTGGAGCTGGCCACTTCTTCCAAGTCAAAGCCCGGCGCCGGAAAGCCCGCCAGAGAATCGAGCGCGCGGCCCTGCAGCAACTCGGTCAGCGCCCGTTCCAACGCAATTTCAAAGCGTGGATGCGCGCCAAAGCTGGCAAAGCAACCTTGGTCTTCGGGGTGCAACAGCGTCACGTTCATCACCGGGTACTGGCCGCCCAGCGAGGCGTCTTTCACCAAAATGCCAAAACCGGCGGCGCGCAGGGCTGCAATACCAGCCGCAATGCGCGGGTAACGGGCAACCACGGCCTCGGGCACATCGGGCAGACAAATGCCTTCGCTGATGATGCGTCCCTTGATGTGACGCTCGAAAATTTCCGACAGGGCCTGCGTGCGCGCCTCAGCCTGGGTGTTACCGGCCGACATGCCGTTGCTGACGTACAGATTGCCGATCACGTTCACCGGGAAGTAGGTCACCGCGCCATCGCGCTGGCGCACATAGGGAATCGCGCAAATACCGCGATCAAAGTTGCCCGAGTTGAACTCGACCAGGCTGCTGGCTTCAATAGCGCCTTCCGGGTTGTAAAACTGGTGCAAATCAGCATTGAGCAGCTCGGTCGGCCAACTGCCGTCCTCAGGAGGGGCAAACCAGCGCTCTTGCGGGTAATGCACATAGGCCCGGTCAGCCACGTCAGGGCCCAGGTAATAGTGGGTCCAGAAATAATTGGTCGAGAGACGTTCAAAAAACTCGCCCAGGGCACTGGCCAGGCAAGCCAGCCGGGTGGCGCCTTTGCCGTTGGTGAACATGAGCGGGCAATCGCGGTCGCGAATATGCACTGACCAGATGCCGTCCACCGGGTTCAACCAGGAGCGCTCCTCAATGTGAAAACCAAGCGCTTGCAGCTTGGTTTGCAGGGTGTTGATGGTGGATTCGAGTGAGGCATCTTTGCCTGGAATAAAGTTTTGGGTTTGCATGGGGGTGCAGCATACCGCAGGCCCGGTCGCGGCTCCGCAGGCAGACCACGCGAAGCCTCTGCAAATCGGGTGAACTCAGTTGCTTAGTGCGGTTTCTCAGCTACGTTAGCCAATGACGCGCGAGAAACTTCCTCAATTCGCGTTTATCGCCTTCTCAGCCAGTGCCACCGCCTGTGCCGCGACCAGCGCCGCCTCTGCGGCCGTCTGCGCCGCTTCTTGGGCCGCTGCCTGTGCTGCTTTCTGCGCCACCGCCTGTGCGGCTGCCTGGGCAGCTATTTGCAGAGCCAGTGCCGCAGCGTCTGCCACAGTCTGTGCCGCCGCCTCTGCCAACAATGCTGTTTCCTGCGCCACGATCAGCGCTGACTGTGCCGTTGCCTGTTGCACTGTCAGCACTTGCGGTGCCATCACCTGTGTCGCCTGTTCCGGTGCCTGTGAGGCTGTCAGTACCGCCTGTTCCGTTACCTGCGACGCTGTCAATGCTGTCAGCGCCGCCTTCTGTGACGCGATCAGTGCCTTGTCCGCATCCCCCAATATCGCTGAGGCATCCCGGTCCGCCGCTCCGTGTCTCAGCGCATCCTGCGTCAGCCCCCACGCCTCATTCGCTGCCTCTAATGCAGCCTGTGCCTTACCCATGCTTGCGTCCTTGTAATTACCAAGCCCTTCAATCGCCACATTTATTCTTGCTGGTGACACGCCCCTGAGTGGTGTCCACTATTTCCATAAGAACTGCGGCCACTGCCGTTTCCCCGTGTTGGACAAACCACTTGGCCGCTGCATTATGCGGCTTTCAGTGGCGGTGCTGATTGCCGGCTTTTTTCGATAGCGTAAGCACACAACGGTCCTCAAGGGGCGTTGACCGGTCGGCAGGACTTTGCCATTGGAGATCGCCAGCAAGAGGGCCAGGCCCGAAAAGACACGCACTTGACCAAGTGGCGGCGCACCGCCGATTGGTGAAGTTAGACTCAAGACCTGTCAAAACCGAACACAACAACGGAGACTTTCATGATCCTCGAACTCGCCGACATTCGCATTCACCCTGGTCAGAACGCCGCTTTTGAAGAAGCCATCCAGCGGGGTTTGAAAACCGTCATCCATGAGGCCAAGGGGTTTCAGGGCTACAAGGTCAATAAGGGCATTGAAAACCCCGAGCGCTACGTTCTCCAGATTTTCTGGGACACGCTGGAAGACCACACGGTGGGCTTTCGCCAGTCGCCAGCCTTTGCCGAGTGGCGCGCGATTGTCGGGCCGTTCTTTGCGGGCGCACCGAACGTTGAGCACTTTGACTTAGTGGCCAAATCGGCCTGAATCTGATGACTTCCTGACAGAAAGATAAAACGCCATGCCTTACGTTTTTGATCCCGCCCCCATCGCCTCCGTCCCAGTCGTGGGCAGCACCGCGCGCTTTCCCGTGCACCGCATTTATTGCGTCGGCCGCAACTACGAAGATCACGCCAAAGAGATGGGCCATACCGGACGCGAGGCGCCTTTCTTCTTCATGAAACCGGCCGACGCGGTGCTGGTGGTCAACCCGGGCGAAACCCCGCGCCTGCCCTACCCCAGCCTGACCCACAACCTGCACCACGAAATCGAACTGGTGGTGGCGATTGGCACCGGCGGCAAGAATATCAAGGCGGCGGACGCTGCGCAGCACATCTTTGGCTACGCCGTGGGCCTGGACATGACGCGGCGCGACCTGCAAAACGAGATGAAAAAACAGGGCCGTCCCTGGTGCATCGGCAAGGGCTTTGACGACTCGGCCCCGATTGGACCGATTACCCCGGCAGCGGCGGCGGGCGACATCGCCCAGGCTGAAATCTATCTGCAGGTCAACGGGCAGGACCGCCAACGCAGCCAGGTCTCCAAACTGATCTGGAACATCGCCGAGGTCATTGAGCAACTGTCAAGCGCCTGGACGCTGCAACCCGGCGACCTGATCTACACCGGCACGCCCGAAGGCGTCGGTGCCGTGGTGGCGGGAGACACGCTCCAGGGCGGCGTCACCGGCCTGGGCACCATCTCGCTCACCGTCGAATAGCACTGCGACCGCGCGGAACACCGTTTGCGCCTTCTTGCATCGCTGGCCAGGTTGTGTGCCATTCTGGGCGGCAGCCTTCTGACCGCCATCGCGCTGCTGACCTGCGCCAGTCTGATCGGGCGCAACACGCTCGGCTTGAGCTTGGCAGGTGACTTTGAACTGACGGGCGTCGCCAGCGGCGCAGCCATTGCGCTGTTTCTGCCCTGGTGCCAATGGCAGCGCGGCAACATCGCGGTCGACTTTTTCACCGCCAAAGCCAGTGTCAGAACCACGCTCAAGCTGGACCGGTTCGGCGCGCTGCTGCTGGCCGGGGTGATGGCGCTGCTGACCTGGCGCACCGGCGTGGGCGCCCTTAACG
This sequence comes from Rhodoferax sp., assembly GCF_010365055.1. Lineage (GTDB taxonomy): Bacteria > Pseudomonadota > Gammaproteobacteria > Burkholderiales > Burkholderiaceae_C > Rhodoferax. The sequence continues at coordinate 12,867 of NZ_JAAFHA010000035.1, read as the reverse complement.
CCTTGCAGTCGAATTCCGGCACCATGCTGCTGGACTTTCCCGAATGGCTGGTGTACGCCAGCATGGTGCCACCGCTGGCTTTGACCGCATTGATTGCCCTGGTGCAGGGCTTAGGCGCTGGCGTCATGCATTTTCGGGGGAATGTGTGAGTCCGCTGCTGCTCAGCCTGATGATCATTGCCCTGATGCTCGCCCTGATGGCGCTGCGCGTGCCCATTGCGGTGGCCATGTTTGCCGCCGGTGGGCTTGGCTATGTCATGCAGGCGGGCTGGGGACCGTTCAGTAGCTTTCTCAACAGCCTGGCCTTTGTCCGCTTCGCCAACTACGAGCTGTCGGTCATTCCCCTGTTCATTTTGATGGGTCACTTCGCCACCCAGGGCGGCATCTCCAAGGCGCTGTTTGGCTTTGCCAGTGCCGTGATGTCGCGCTTCCACGGAGGGCTGGCGATGGCGACGGTGCTGGCCAGTGCGGCGTTTGGCGCCATTTGTGGCTCGTCGGTGGCCACGGCGGCCACTATCACATCGGTGGCGCTGCCTGAGCTGACGCGCCACGGCTATTCCGGTCGCCTGGCCACCGGCACGCTGGCCGCCGGGGGCACGCTGGGCATCTTGATACCGCCCTCGGTGCCGCTGGTGATCTATGCCATTTTGGCCGAGCAGAACATTTCCAAGCTGTTTGCGGCCGCCTTTGTCCCGGGCCTTATCGCCATGCTGGGTTACATGCTCGCCATTGCCGTCTATGTGCGCCTAGTGCCGGGCCACGCGCCGGGCAAGACCGCAAGCCAACACGAACGCAGCGACGCGGGCGGCCACCCCCTCGCGGCGCAGGCCCTGCGCGGTGTCGTGCCGATTGCGCTGGTCTTTGCAACCGTGTTTGGCGGCATTTACGGTGGCTGGTTCACGCCGACCGAAGGCGCGGCCGTGGGGGCGACAGCCACCTTGGGGGTGGCGCTGCTCAAGGGCGAGCTCAGCCTGAAGAAGCTCACGCACTGCTTTTACGCCACGGCGCAAGGCTCGGCCATGATCTTCCTGGTCTTTCTGGGCGCGGACTTGATGAACTCGGCGCTGGCACTGACCCAAATGCCGAACCAGTTGGCCGCCGTGGTGCAAGACTGGGGCTTGTCGCCCTTGTGGGTGGTATCAAGCATCTTGCTGTTTTATGTGGTGCTGGGCGCGGTGATGGACGAGTTGTCAATGTTGCTGCTCACCATTCCCATCTTCTTCCCGCTGGTGATCGGGCTTGACTTTGGCATGCCGCCCGAGTCGGTCGGCATCTGGTTTGGCATCATGGTGCTGATGACGGTCGGCTTTGGCCTGCTGGCGCCGCCGGTGGGGCTCAATGTGTACGTCGTCAACAGCCTGGCCCCCGGGGTGCCGATTGCCGAGAGCTACCGCGGCGTGCTGCCATTTTTGGTCAGCGATGTGTTGCGTACACTCCTGCTCTTGTTCTGCCCGGGCCTGTCGCTGTGGCTGGTCAAATTCATCACCTGACACCTTCAATTCGCCATCATGCAAAGACGCACCCTGCTCAAGACCAGCGCCGCCCTGGCGCTGACAGCGCCCACGCTCAACCAAGCTGCCACCACCGTCACGCTCAAGTTTCACACCTTCATGGCGCCGCAGTCCAACGTCTGGCTGAACATGCACAAGGTCTGGATGGACAAGGTCAGCCAGGAATCAGGCGGCCGCATCCAGTTTGAGGCCTACCCGGCCATGCAACTCGGCGGCAGCCCGGCGCAACTGTACGACCAGGCCAAAGACGGCGTGGCGGACATCATCTGGACGATTCCGGGCTACACGGCGGGCCGCTTCCCCCGGATCGAGGTGTTCGAACTGCCCTTCATGATGAGCAATGCCGAAGCCACTTCACGCGCCTGCTGGGAATACATGCAGACCATGGCGGCAGATGAGTTCAAAGACACGCAGGTGCTGGCGCTACAGGTGCATGGCCCTGGCGTCTTCCACACCAAAGACAAACAAATCAAGACGGTCGCCGACCTCAAGGGCCTGAAAATGCGCGGCCCGACCCGCCAGGTCACCAAGATGCTTGGCTATCTGGGCGCCATACCGGTAGGCATGCCGCTGCCGGCCATTCCTGACGCGCTGTCCAAAGGCACCATCGACGGCGCCGCGCTGCCCTGGGAAGTGGTGCCGTCGGTCAAGGTGCATGAACTCACCCGCTTCCACAGCGAGTTTGACCCTGCCGGTGGCGCGCTCTACACCGCCACCTTTGTGCTGGCGATGAACAAGGCCAGCTACCAGGCACTGCCACCTGATTTGAGAAACATCATCGACAACAATTCAGGTTTGCAGACCTCGGGCTGGCTGGGCCGGGTGCAACAAGCTGGAGACACCGCCGGTCGGCAGGCCGCGCTCGCACGCCGCAATACGATTTACACCATCCCGCAAGCGGATGCGCAGGAATTCAAGCGCAAGGCGGCGATGCTTGAGGTGGAATGGGTGCAAGACATGAACAAGCGCGGCTTTGATGGCCCTCAGTTGCTCAGCACGGCACGCAGTCTGATTGCCAAACACAGCAAGGTGGCAGCCGCAGCTGCACCGGCCACTGCGCCCGCCAAAGCCAAGCCAAAGAAGACCTGATTTTTCAAATTACACTGTCTTCATGCTGCGCGCGCCCATCAAACACTGCAAAAACTGTGGCACCGCCGTGGTCTACCGGGTGCCGGACGATGGCGACACTAAAGACCGCGCGGTCTGCCCGGCCTGCCACACCATTCACTACGAGAACCCCCTCAACGTGGTGGGCACCGTGCCCTATTGGGGCGACAAGGTGTTGCTGTGCAAGCGCAATATCGAACCGCGCTTTGGCAAATGGACGCTTCCTGCCGGATTCATGGAGATGAACGAGACCGTCGCCGAAGGTGCGGCGCGGGAAACGCTGGAAGAATCTGGCGCGCTGTTTGCCCTGGAAGGCTTTTTCTCGCTGCTGAACGTGCCCCGCGTCGGGCAGGTCCATGTGTTCTACCTGGCGCGCCTGCTCAGTGACGTGTTCGACCCCGGTTTCGAGACCATCGAAGCGCGGCTGTTTGCCGAAGATGAAATCCCCTGGGACGAGATCGCCTTCAGAACCGTCAAGGAAACGCTGGAACACTACTTTGCCGACCGAAGCAAAGGCCACTTTGGAATTCACATCCTTGATATCGCATGAGTTACAGACGCTCGCCGAGTTCTGGTTCTACCGCGTGGGTGGCTTTGTGCTGCTCAATGTGCTCGACGACCCGGCCTGGCTGGCGTTGATGTTTTGCTGATGCCCAGCTGCCACCTGCCCTCGTACTGATTCCTTTTGATCCTGCGCTCGACCTGCTCTTTGTTGCGCCATGCTGCCCTGCTACGTTTTACTTGACCTGGAAACCACCGGCGGCAACCCGGTGCACGACCGCATCACCGAGATTGCCGCCGTGCGCTTTGAAAACGGGCAGGAAGTGGCGCGCTGGAGCACGCTGGTCAACCCGGGCTGCTCGATCGCTCCGTTCATCCAGCGCCTGACGGGCATCAGCAACGCCATGGTGCGCAGCGCCCCCGGCTTTGAGGCGGTGGCCGCGCGCTTGCTGGAACTGCTTGACGGCGCGGTCCTGGTGGCGCACAACGTGCGTTTTGACCACGGCTTTTTGCTCAATGAACTGTCCCGCCTGGAGGTGGCGCTGCGCGTCAAGACCCTGTGCACGGTGCGCCTGTCGCGCCTCTTGTACCCGCAGCACAAGGGCCACGGCCTGGACGCTCTCATGCAGCGCCATGGCATCAGCACGCTAGAGCGGCACCGCGCCATGGGCGATGTCGAGGTGATGCAGGCCTGGCTGCAGATTGCCCGGCAGGAACACGGCGCGGCGTTGCTGCAGCAGCAGGCACTGGCGCTGTTGCAAAGCAGCGCCACGCTGCCATCGCAACTCGAAACCCCGGTGGCTGACATCCCGGAAACTGCCGGGGTCTACATTTTTTTTGGTGAAGGGCCGCTGCCCCTGTACATCGGCAAGAGCATCAAGCTGCGCAGCCGGGTCGTGGCGCACTTTCAGGCCGCGAGCCGGGCGCCGCGCGAGATGCGCATGGCCCAGGAGATTCGGCGCGTCGAGTGGCGGGAGACCGCCGGTGAGCTCGGTGCGCTGCTGCTCGAGGCCCGGCTGGTAAAGGAAAAACAACCGGTCTACAACCGCCAACTGCGCCGCGAGAGCACGCTGTGCGCGTGGCGCTTGGCCGACAACCCCTTGGCCCGGCCGCTGCTGACCCTGGTGCGCAGTGAGGCCTTGCAGCCACAGGAATTTGGGCAGATGTACGGCGTCTACCGCTCCAAGAATCAGGCCATCAGAAGTCTGCGCGAACTCGCGGATAGCCAGGGCCTTTGCCTGCAGGCGCTCGGCCTGGAGTCCGGCCAGGGCCGCTGTTTTGCCCACCAGATTGGGCGCTGCCAGGGCGTCTGCTGTGGCGAAGAGACGCCGCAGCGGCACCACCTTCGGCTGCAACTTGCGCTGGCACAGCAAAAGCTGCAGGTCTGGCCCTATGCCGGGAAGATCGGGCTGCGTGAATACAACGCCCGCAGCGGGCGCACGGACATTCACATCTTTGAGCAGTGGTGCCACCTGGCCACCGTGCATGACGCGGCCGAACTGGCGGACGCCCTGGGCAGCCGCAGCACGCTGGCATTTGACCTGGACACCTACCGGCTGCTGCTGAAACACATCGCAGCACCGGGCAAGCGAAAAATCGAGTTGATCGTCTGGTCCGCTAAACCCGAGCATGCGCTCAATTCGCTATAACTAATATAGCTATATACGCAAGCAGCACGGGGGCTAGAGGCCAAAATGCCTTATATATCCTGGCAAACCGCGAACGGCCATGCCGCTGTCACCGCACGCAGCGGCGACACGGCCGGTTCGCCTCAGGCCTTGAACTTCACCGTCACCTCAGCCACGCGCTTGCCAAACAGTTTGGCCGTGTCGAGGTCGCCTTGCAGCATTTCGGCGGGCGATGCGTCAGACGGCGACTGAGCCATGGCACCGGCCGACGAACCCAGGTAGTTGATGTCGTTGCGCTGCGCCGCCTTGGCATTGCTCGGCAGCATGCCGGTACCCACCCAGATGCCGCTGTGCTGCATCGCCAGGGTAAACAAGTAATGCAGCGTTGAGTGCTTGTCGCCATTGATGGTGGCGCTGTTGGTGAAACCGGCAAAGATCTTGTCTTTCCAGACCTGGCTGTACCAGGGCTTGCTCGATGCGTCAGCAAACTTCTTGAACTGCCAGCTCACGCTGCCCATGTAGGTGGGCGAGCCCATGATGATGGCGTCAGCGGCACTGAGCGTGGCCCACTGGGCCTCCGTCAGGTTGCCTTCGGCGTCAATGGCGACCAACTCGGCGCCCGCGCCCTCTGCCACGGCTTGCGCCATGCGCAGGGTGTGACCATAACCCGAGTGAAAAACGACGGCTACTTTTGACATTTGAAATCTCCTTGATGAACTAAAAGAAGGCCTGCGGCGCAGGCCCCTGAGGGTGAATAAGAGGTTGATCAGAACGACAGGTCAAACACCAGCACTTCAGCGTCCTTGCCGTGCGCCAGCGTGAGTTGAGTTTCGTCAGCCAGCAGCGCTGCGTCACCGGTCGTCAGCCGTTCGCCATTGACGTCGAGTTCGCCGCGCACCAGGTGCACATAGCTCTTTCGGCTGGGAGCCAGCGTGAGTTGGGCTATTTGGTCTGCGTCGAACAGCCCAGCGTACAGGCGCGCATCGGCATGAATCAGGACCGAGCCCTGGGCACCGTCGGGCGACGCGACCAGGCGCAACTGTCCCTGCTTTTCGGCATCAAGAAAGGTCTTCTGCTCGTAGCTGGGTTGGATGCCCGTGACATTGGGCTCAATCCAGATTTGCAGCAAATGCGTGGTGGCATCGGGCGCATGGTTGAACTCGCTGTGCTGCACGCCGGTGCCGGCGCTCATGCGCTGCACATCGCCGGGCGGGATCGCCTTGATGTTGCCCATGCTGTCCTGGTGCGCCAGCGAGCCGCTGAGCACGTAGGTGACGATCTCCATGTCGCGATGGCCATGGGTGCCAAAGCCCTTGCCGGCCGCGATCCAGTCTTCATTGATCACGCGCAGATTGCCCCAGCCCATGTGCTGCGGATCGTAATAACCGGCAAAAGAGAAACTGTGAAAGGACTTGAGCCAGCCGTGGTCGGCATGGCCGCGTTCCTGCGATTTGCGAACTGTCAACATAGCAAAACTCCTTGAATGACCTTGATTTTGGGCGCATCGGAGGCCGCTGACATCACCTCATTTTGACGACATCGTTCAAATTGTTCGAATTAACGACGGCTTTGAAACTTAATTCTCATCACGAAGGCATGCCAGTCTAAAACTATTTCGATAGCTACACAGGCTTACGGTACGCGGGCTAATGGCCAATTTGCCTTAAAAATAGCCACGCGTCTTGGGATGGTCAAAAAAGAAACGCAGCATTTCCAGCGTGGCATCGGGTCCGCTCGCATCGGTGTACGAACCGCTGGCGTGGCCACCCGACCATGCGTGCCCGGCTCCATGCACGAGCCAGTGCTCGGTCAAGGCCTGGCCTTGGTCGCCATGCTGGGTGGAGCGCGTGTAGCGCCGCCCCCGGGCCGAGACCCCCTGCTCCACCCTCGCCTGGCCTGACGGGCGCGCGTGCGAGTCATCCGCACCGGCGGCGGCGCCCAACGCAGCCGCAATCACCTGCTCGCCATTGCGCGGATGCACGGTCTGGTCCTGGTCGCCGTGAAAGACGATGGTTGGTATCTGCGGCTGCAGCAGCGCTTTGGTTGGCGCGTCGGCACGGCCGCCCCTGGCCCGCTCGACGATGCCAACCTGGCCGCTCTTCATCACCATGAGCGCTTCCGCCACATTGCTTGCGGCGCCGCTGGGCAAGCCGGAGTGAACGCCGACGGCCGCAAACAGCTCCGGGTAGGCCGCAGCGACGATGACGGCCATCGCGCCACCGGCCGACAAACCGGCGATATAGACGCGACTCGCATCCATGCCATGCTGTTTGATCACCGCCTGCGTCAGGCTGGCGATCAGGGCCGGTTCACCCCGGCCGCGCTCTTGGTGTTTGTGATCAAACCAATTCCAGCAGCGTGACGGGTTGACGTCTGGGGACTGCTGCGGGTACAGCACGAAGAAGCCCTGTTCGCGGGCACGCTCATTCATGGCGGTGCCCGCGGCGAAGTCGTCCGGGTCCTGGGTGCAGCCATGCAGCATCACCACCAGCGGCAGTGCTTTGCCGGCATGACCCGGCGGTAGATAGAGCTTGAAGTGGCTCGTCAACGCCGCATGGGTGTGCGTGCCGCTGATGAACTGGCCGGCGCCGGGATCGCGAGCGCCCGGTTTGCGCGCGTCCACCTTGGATGCACGGCCATCCAGCGCCCATGGCGACGGCATCTGCATCGCGGCGCCGGGAAGCAGGTAAGAGTTGGCATCCGCCCACGGGTTGACGGGGCCGGGCGCAGCGCTCGCGGCGGCCGTGCCACGCAACGCGCTTTGGATGGCCTGGGTCGCTTCATTCAGGCGGCCCGATGGCGTCAATCGTGTGGCGGTGCGCATGAGTTCTTGCAGGGTCTTGTTCATACAAACTTTCTTGGGCTGGAATTCAGAGGGTTTCACGGGGAAGATCAGCGCCGACGATTCGCCAGCGCGGCCTTCACTGTCGGGCTGGCTTGCAGTGCGCCCAGAACTTCCAGCGAGTCGATGGTGGCCAGGGCCAGTTCAGGCGTCACGTCAGGCGCAATCGTCACCAGGCCGAGGACGCGAATCTGCAGCGTCTGCCTGGCCGCCTGCAGCGCGCGCAAGTCGTCCGAGCTGAAATGCTGCAGACCCAGCACGAGCATCTTGCGCGCCACCACCTGCCGCACGGCTTCCGAGTGGGTCCCGAGCTGATTGCGGATGGCGGTGCGGATGAAGTCGGTCCGGTTGCTGTAAAAACCCTCGGCAACCATCAGGTCAACGTGCCCCAAGTCGACAAATCCGAGATTGATGGTGATCTTCTCCGAGTCCGCCAGCTTGGGCTTGACCGGAACGGGTGCGGTGTTTTGATTCATGCCGCCATCTTAACACCATCCATTTGGATGGTGGATGGATGGTATTAATCGTCAACCGGTGGTGCACCACGCCAGCGCGGCATCGGCAGACTCCACAACCACGCCGCCACTGCCGCGCAGCAAACCGCGGGGATCCAGCGCACATTCGCAGGCAACATCCACCACGCCAGCACCGAACTCAGGATCATCATGACCGAGGCAAACTGCTTGGCACGCAAGGGCACGGCGCGGTTGGCGCGCCAGTCTCGCACCATCGGGCCAAAGCGATGATGCCTCAACAGCCACTGCTCATAACGCGCGCTGCCCCGGGAAATGCAATACGCCGCCAACAGAACAAACGGGGTGGTCGGCAACACGGGCAACACGATGCCGATGACACCGATGGCCAAGAAGATGGCGCCGCAGACTAACCAGATCCAGCGTTGCCAGCGGGAACGAGACGCCAGTGCTGCGGGCTGATTCATGGAGCTCTTTAGAGGCCAAGTGGACTTAAAAATCGCCACTGCCGCCGGAAGCCAGCGACTCAAACTTGGTGATGGTGTTGAGGAACGCCAGCTTGACCACACCGGTGGGGCCGTTACGCTGCTTGGCAATGATGATCTCGGCCACGCCCGGCTCTTTGCAGGCGTCCTTGGTGTAGTACTCATCCCGGTAGATGAACATGATGATGTCGGCGTCCTGCTCAATGGCACCAGACTCGCGCAAGTCACTCATCATCGGGCGTTTGTCGGGCCGCGTTTCGACGCTGCGGTTGAGCTGTGACAAGGCAATCACCGGACATTGCAACTCTTTGGCCAGCATTTTCAGGCCACGTGAAATCTCGCCCAGCTCGGTGGCGCGGTTTTCGCCGTCGCTGTTGGAGCCACTCATCAGTTGCAAATAGTCGACCACGATCAGGCCGAGCTTGCCGCATTGGCGCGACAAGCGCCGTGCGTTGGCCCGCAGTTCGCTGGAGGTCAAGCCCGCCGTTTCGTCAATGTGCAGCGAAATGGTGCGCAGCTTCTCGATCGCCTCGGTCAAACGCGGCCATTCTTCGTCGGTCAGCTTGCCGGTGCGCAAGTGGCTCTGGTTGATACGACCGATCGAGCCCACGATACGCACCGCCAACTGCGCGGCGCCCATTTCCATCGAGAACACCGCCACCGGCAAGCCTTCGTTGAGCGCCACATGCTCGGCAATGTTGATGGCCAGCGCCGTCTTGCCCATGGACGGCCGCGCCGCCAGCACCACCAGATCGCCCGCCTGGAAACCGGCCGTCATGCGGTCCAGGTCATAAAAGCCGGTCGGCACCCCGGTGACATCGTTGGGGTTGTCGGCCATCTCCTGCACCCGGTCCAAGAGCGCCACCACCAGCGAGTCCATGGCCTGAAAACCCTGGCGGGTGCGTGCGCCCTCTTCACCAATGTTGAAAATCTTTTGCTCGGCCTCGTCCAGAATCGCGGCCACGGCCCGACCTTTGGGGTTAAAGGCGTTGGTGGAGATTTCGTCGCTGGCGGCCACCAGCTTGCGCAGAATCGAGCGCTCCCGCACGATCTCGGCGTAGCGGCGGATGTTGCCGGCGCTGGGCACATACTGGGCCAGCGAGTTGAGGTAAGCCAGGCCGCCGATTTCTTCGGCCTTGCCCTGGTTTTGCAATTGCTCGAACACCGTGATCACGTCGGCCGGCTTGGTTGCGTTGATCAAGGCGCCCAGCGCCGTGAACACCATGCGGTGCTCGTAACGGTAAAAATCCCGCTCGGTCAGCAGGTCATTGACGCGGTCCCAGGCTGCGTTGTCGAGCAGCAGCCCGCCCAGAACGCTGGACTCGGCTTCGATGGAGTGCGGGGGAATGCGCAATTGCGCGACTTGGGCGTCTTGACCGTAGTCAAAAGGCACAGCAGAAAGTACAGCAGACATGGGGGTGGGGTTTTCCTTAGAGCCGTCGATACTACGCCAGCACCAGGCCAAGGTCGAATGAAAAGCTGGGCACAAGCCCTTTAAAAGCTGTGGACAAACTGTGGAAATTGCGGGACAAACAGGCTTTGCCACGCTGCTGGCCCAAAAAAGATGTAGCACTCATCCGGTCACGTCATTTCAACACTGATTTTCTGTCATTCACAACGGAATAATTGAGCGGCGGTGGGCAGAGTACTTGACGTTGGCCAGTGCCTGCTCCTCCCCGAACCTTCACCGAACAAGCGGCTGGCTTCCCTCCTTCCGACAGGTGTCAAACCCGCTGCGCCAGCTGCTCAAAGCCCGCAAGTGGCAACGGTCGGCTGAAGAAATAACCTTGATAGGCATGGCAGCCTGCATCGGAGAGGAAGTCGCGTTGCGCTGACGTTTCCACCCCCTCAGCGATGACGCCTAAACCCAGGCTCTGGCCTAGCGCAATGACAGTTTTGGCAATGGCGGCATCGTTGGGATCACTGAGCACGTCGCGCACAAAAGACTGGTCAATCTTGAGTTGGTCGAGCGGCAGGCGCTTCAGATAAGACAGCGAGGAAAATCCGGTGCCGAAGTCGTCCAGCGAGAAGCCCACGCCCGTCGCCTTCAGCGCAAACATCTTCTCGATCACGTCTTCCACATTCGAGACCAGCAGGCTCTCGGTCAGCTCGAGCTTGAGTCGCCCGGGATCGGCGCCAGTGCTCTTGAGTACGGCCAGCACCTGCGCCACGAAGTCGGCTTGTCGGAACTGATGGGCGCTGACATTCACGGCCACCGTGAGGTGCGCCATCTCTGGTCGGCTGGCCCATAGGGCCAGTTGGGTGCAGGCGGTTTGCAGAACCCAATGACCCAAGGGCAGGATCAACCCGGTTTCTTCGGCCGAAGGAATGAATTCGGCCGGCGACACCATGCCGCGTTGGGGATGCTGCCAGCGCAGCAGGACTTCGGCACCCGTTACCCGGCCATCGCCAACCACCTGAGCCTGGTAGTGCAGCACGAACTGTTTCTCCTCAATGGCTTGGCGCAGATCCTGCTCCAGCGCAGCACGCACCATCACGGCGGCTTCCATCGCCGGATCAAAGAAACGAACCGCGTTGCGACCCGCGGCCTTGGCCCGGTACATCGCGAGATCGGCCTGCTTCATCAACTCATCGATCGCAACCTGCTGACCCTTGAACAGGGTCACACCGATACTCGGTGTGCTGTGGTGAGCGACATGGCCGAGCTGGTAGGTCTCGTTGAGCGTCGCGAGGATCTTGTCGGCGACTGTCTCGGTACTGACGGCGGCCTCTTCGTCGCTCCTGCTCAAACTGGCCAGCATCAGCACGAATTCATCGCCTCCCAGCCGTGCCACGCTATCTCCCTCCCGAACACATGCGGTTAGACGTCGTGCCACCTGCTTCAATAGCCGGTCGCCCATGTCATGGCCGAGGGTGTCGTTGAGCGTTTTGAAATTATCGAGATCAATGAACAGCAGCGCACCATAACTGCCGTCACGCGAACTGGCGGCCATGGTCTGCTTCAAACGATCCAGCAGCAGTGTGCGGTTGGGCAGGCCGGTCAGCTGGTCAAAGTAGGCCAGTTCGTTGATCCGTTCCTCTGCCATCTTGCGTTCAGTGATGTCGGTAGTTGCAGCGACAAGATACCTCGGTTCACCCGAGGCAGCGCGCACAAGGGACGTGCGCAAATGAACCCAGACGGATTTTCCACCTTTCCTGAGATAGCGTTTCTCTCTTTCCAGGCTTTCAATCTCTCCCAGGATCAATGCGCCAGTTCCTTCAACTTCGGCTCTGACATCTTCAGGATGTGTGATGTTCTCATAGGTCAGTGCGAGCATTTCATTCTCGCTGTACCCCGTGATTTCACACAGTTTGTGGTTGACCTGCAGCCATCGGCCGTTCAGATCGAGCCGCGCCACGCCGATCGACGCTTTCTCGAAAGTGGCGCGGTAGAGTTCCTCGCTGTCACGCTTTCTTTCAAGGGACTTCTCCATTCCGTGTAGCAGCACCGCGATCGACATGGTGATCATCGCATTGACAAAGGTGAAATTCAGTGTGATGACGATCCACTTCAACAGCGGTTGTTCTTCAAAACCGACGATGTGGAGATCAGCATCGACCATATAGCCGACGCCCAGCAGCGTCGCGGCATTCAGGGCGAGTGAAATCAAAGCGGGCCTGAGCCCAAGCAGCACCGCGCTCATCACACCAAATGCCATCAGATAGATCAGACTGGGCACGCCCACCGCGAACAAAAACGAGAGGCCTAGCAGGTACAGGAGGCCACAAAGACTCCAAGCCCTAATCAGAAAGGAAAGGGAGCGTCGGCGCCAGAGGGTAACGACCGAAGCGAGCGCGATGGCATCAATCAAAACGACAGACCAGAGTCTCTCGCTCAACGCAACGAGAACGCTTGGCACAGCGACGAAAGAGCCCAGGACCACGGCGACAAACAGGATGATGGACAGGACGTGATTGCGCCAATTCTGGATGTTTTCGAGGTCAACCTGAGGCGAGAAGAGTGTGCGACGAAAGGACTGAAACACCGTCATTTTGACGACCTCTTCAAGAATTATTGAAATTATTGTGTGAACTCGACCCCACAGGACAAGGTTATCGGCACCACTATAGCCGGCCTACCGAAGCGACCCACTTTCAGCGCCCGGTCGCATTGCGCGTCCAGCGCGTCCGTCCGCTCGGGTCGGTGGTGCGTACTGCCCCCATTGAAGTCAGCGCAACCTTGCCAAGCCACAGCGTGACAGAACCCGGACAGACGGGAGACTCGCCAAGCAGCGATTGGTAGTGCAACATTCGTTCTGTAATTTCCCCGACCACTGAAACTGACCCTGTTTGGAAGTTTCTGGTTTTGGGATTTTTTAAT
>NZ_JAAFHA010000034.1 GCF_010365055.1 Rhodoferax sp. | reverse complement strand
CCGCCGGGGAGTTTTCTGCTCGGCAATAGCCGCTTGCCGGGCCCGCCGCCAAGCAGCAGCCCGGTCCCCGGCGAGCCTTTCTTGTACAACGTGGTGGTGGACGGCAAGCCGATGCGGATGGCGCTGCTGGAAGTCAACTATGGCGACGTCGCCTCGCCGCAGCGTTTGCGGGTACAGGTGGCCAAAAGTCTGGCCGTGCAACAGCGTCTGACGACGGAGCTGGTGGCCGACATGCTGGCGCCGCTGCTGTTGTTGGGGGCGCTGCTGAGTGTGCTGGTGTATGGCGGCATCTCGCGCGGCTTGCTCCCGCTGACCCGCTTGCAGGCGCAGCTGGGTCAACTGGGGCGCCAACGCGAACAGAATGTGTCGGCGCTGTCGCCGATCGAGATGACCCAGGCGCCGCAAGAAGTGCACGCGCTGGCCGCGGCGGTCAATCAATTGCTGGCCGCCGTGCGTCGCAGCCTGGGGCAGGAAAAGCGCTTTTTAAACGACGCGGCGCATCAGCTGAGAACGCCACTGGCCGGCCTGATCAGCCAGACCGAGCTGGCGCTGGCCGAGTCCGATCCGCAAGCCCTGCGCGCGCGCCTGGGCAAGGTGCTGGCGGGCGCTCAGCGCAGTGCGCACCTGGTGCAGCAACTGCTGTCATTGGCGCGCAACGAAGCCGAGGTGCGCCTGCAGACGCTCGACCTGGCCGCCCTGGCACGCGAGGTGGCGCGGGATTGGACACCACGCGCCATGAGCGCCGGTGTGGACCTGGGCTATGAAGGCGCCGACAGTTTATGGGTGCAAGGTCAAGCCATGCTGCTGCGTGAAGCCGTCAGCAACCTGCTCGACAACGCATTGATTTATGCCGGCAAAGGCAGTGTCGTGACGCTGCGTGTGGCGCAGATCGGCCATGAGGCGCTGCTGGAAGTCGAGGACAACGGCCCGGGCCTGGCGGCGACTGAACTGACGCACCTGTTTGAGCGCTTCTGGCGCGCCAGCGAGTCGCCCGGCGGCTGCGGCTTGGGACTGGCCATTGTGGCCGAGATCGCCCAGCGCCACGGCGGCAGGGCCACCGCGGAGTCGGTGCCGCCGCACGGCCTGCGGATCCGGCTCAACCTGCTGCTGGCGGCGTGACGATGACCCTGCTGGCAGCTGGAAAAGGTCAAACCGGTGGCGCGGCCAGTCGTGGGATACTGCGTTTTAAGCCATTTGATCGACCCTGTCTTCTGCATTCCAATTGGTTTGCCAGGCTGCGAAAGAAGACATGAACCCACCACCGACATGAGCCAGCCCACACCGACCGACACCGATTCTGCGTTGCGTCAGCTCAACGCCCAGCTGTTGGAGAAATCCCGCCTGTTGCAAGCCACGCTGACCAGCATCAGCCAGGGCATCCTCGTATTTGATGCGCAAGGGCGGGTGGATATTTTCAATCCGAGGGTTTGCGAATTGCTGGACTTGCCGCAGAGTCTGCTGGCGAGCCGCCCCACAGTGCAAGCACTGACCTCTTATCAGCGTGAAAGGGGTGACTTTGGCCAGGATGCGGCGCTGATCGACGTGCATGCGCGCAATTGCGTGCTGGGTGTGGCTGTGGGTGCCCAGGATGAGCTGCCGTCCCACTATCTGCGTGTGACACCGGCGGGCCGGACCCTGGAAGCCAAGACGCAGGCCCTGTCTGACGGCAGCATGGTCCGCACTTTTACCGATGTCACGGACTATGTGCAGGCCCAAGCCACCTTGCAGACCAATGAGGAGCGCTGGAAGCTGGCCCTGGAGTGCGCCGGCGATGGCGTCTGGGACTGGCACATCCAGAGCGGCGTGGAGTTCTATTCCAAGCGATTGCTGGAAATACTCGGCTACGACGTCAGTGATGTCCATCTTCAGGCGCCGGGGGAATTCGACAAGCTCATTCATCCCGACGACATGGCGCAGCTGCAGCGCGCGCGGCAAGCCCATTTTGACGGCTTGAGCCCTACCTATGCCGATGAACACCGTGTGCGCTGCAAAGACGGCAGCTGGAAATGGATGCTCTCGCGTGGCATGGTCATCAGCCGCGACGCGCAGGGCTTGCCGCTGCGCATGATCGGTACCCACACCGACGTGACCGAGCGTAAAAGAGCCGAGGCGCTGATCTGGCAACAGGCCCATTTCGACACATTGACCGGCCTGCCGAATCGCCACATGCTGCGCGACCGGATGGCGCAGGAGATCAAGAAATGCAGGCGCGACGGCTTGCAGCTTGCGGTGTTGTTCATCGACCTGGACCACTTCAAGGAAGTCAACGACACGCTCGGGCACGACAGCGGTGACCGGCTGCTGGTGGAGGCGGCGCGGCGCATCAGCGCCTGCGTGCGCGAGTCCGATACGGTGGCCCGCATGGGCGGCGACGAGTTTGCCGTCATCCTGACCGAACTGCCTGATGCGAGCAGCCTGGAGCGCATTCTGCAAAATATTCTGCAGGCGCTGGAGGCTGTCTTCGAACTGGACAAAGAACGGGTCTTTGTGTCGGCCAGCCTGGGTGTTGCGATGTATCCAGTCGATGCCAGTGAAATCGAGGGTCTGTTCAGGAGCGCCGACCAGGCGCTGTATGCGGCCAAGGGCGCCGGGCGCAATCGCTTCAGTTTTTTCACGCCGGCGTTGCAGGAGGCGGCGCAAAACCGGGTCCGGCTGGCCAACGACCTGCACGCCGGGCTCATCGGACAGCAGTTCGGGGTGGTCTACCAGCCCATTGTTGAACTCGCCAGTGGCGTCGTTCGCAAGGCGGAAGCGCTGATTCGCTGGCAACACCCGACGCGCGGTCTGATCAGCCCGGTCGACTTCATTCCGATTGCCGAAGCCAGTGGCTTGATCGTCGATATTGGCGAGTGGGTGTTTCAGCAGGCGGCGCATCAAGTGCAGGTCTGGCGGCTGAGGCTGGACCCTGATTTTCAGATCAGCGTCAACAAGTCGCCGGTGCAGTTTCACCAACGGGGCAAGACCAGGACGCCGTGGGCCCAGCAACTGCAGGCGATGGGTTTGCCGGGTGACAGCATCGTGGTGGAGATCACCGAAGGGCTGCTGCTCGATACCAGTTCCAGCGTGGCCGATCAGCTGCTGGACCTGCACGATGCCGGGATTCAGGTGTCGCTGGACGACTTTGGCACCGGCTATTCGTCCTTGTCCTATCTGCAACGTTTTGACATCGACTTCGTCAAGATCGACCAGTCGTTTGTTCGCCACCTGGTGCCTGCCTCCACCGACCTGGCCCTGTGCCAGGCCATCATCGCCATGGCCCACGCCCTGGGCATGAAGGTGATCGCCGAGGGCGTTGAAACCGCGCAGCAACGCGATTTGCTGGCCGCGGCAGGCTGCGATTACGGGCAAGGCTACCTGTTTTCAAAGCCGGTGTCGGCGCCCGACTTTGAAGCGTTCATGGCCGCCCACGCCAGCCGGACGCCTGAAGGGACAGCCTAATCCAGACGCAAGCCGCTCTGCGCGTCAAACCAGTTGTTGTGCCGGCCACTGACGGACAGACCCACAACTTCGCCCATCAAAACCTGCGTGCTGGGCGGTGTGCGCACCGTGATCAAGCCAACCCCGGTTCGCACCACGACATAGGTGTCGGCGCCGGTCGGCTCCACCAGGATCACTTCACCGCGCCAGGCGGCAGCAGGGTCGAGGTGAACGTGCTCGGGGCGCTGGCCCAGCGTGACCTTGCCAGCCGTCGGACACGGTAGCCGCAACTCCCCGCCTTCAAAAGAAAATATGGCATCAGCCCCCGTTCCGCTTGCCTGACCAGCTATAAAATTCATAGTAGGTGAGCCGATGAAGCCGGCCACGTAGAGATTGGCCGGGCGGCGGTAAATTTCGTCGGGTGTGCCAATTTGCTGCAGGATGCCGTCTTTCATGACAGCAATGCGGCTGCCCAGCGTCATGGCCTCGATCTGGTCGTGCGTCACATAGACGCTGGTAATGCCCGAGACCAGGTGCAGGCGCTTGATCTCGGCGCGCATCTCGACGCGCAGTTTGGCATCCAGGTTGGAGAGTGGCTCGTCAAACAAAAACAGCTGCGGGTCACGCGCCAGGGCGCGGCCCATGGCCACGCGCTGGCGCTGGCCGCCGGAGAGCTGCGCCGGGCGGCGGTCCAGCAGTTGCTCGATTTGCAGCATGGCGGCCACTTCATGGATGCGCTTGAGGCGTGCCGCTTTGGGCACCTTGCGCATCTCCAGCGCAAAGCCGATGTTGTCGGCCACGCTCATGGTCGGGTAGAGCGCATAGCTCTGGAACACCATGGCAATGTCGCGCTGCGCCGGGGCGATGCCGATGACGTTTTTGCCGGCAATGCGCAGCTCGCCCTCGGTCGGCACTTCCAGCCCGGCAATGATGTTGAGCAGGGTCGACTTGCCGCAGCCCGAGGGCCCGACCAGAATCAAAAATTCGCCCGGTGCGACGTCGATGTCAATTTTCTTCAGCACTTCGACCGCCTTGGCGCCCTTGCCAAAGACCTTGCGAATACCTGCAATGTGAAGTGAAGCTGCCATGTGTTTATCCTTTGACCGCGCCAGCGGTCAGACCTTTGACGAAATATTGACCGGCCAGCACATAGACCAGCATGGTGGGCAGGCCGGCGATGACAGCGGCGGCCATGTCCACGTTGTAGCTTTTGACGCTGCTGGAGGTGTTGGCCATGTTGTTCAAGCCGACGGTGATCGGCTTGCTGTCCGCACCGCTGAACGCCACGCCAAACAGAAAATCATTCCAGATGTTGGTGAACTGCCAGATCAGCGTCACCATCAAGATCGGCGTTGACATGGGAATCACGATGCGGAAGAAAATGCGCCAGAAACCGGCGCCGTCAATGCGTGCGGCGTTGACCAACTCCTTCGGGATGGCGGTGTAATAGTTTCTGAAAAACAGGGTGGTGCCGGCCAGCCCGGCGATGCAGTGCACCAGAATCAAGCCGCCGAGCGAACTGGATAAACCCAGAAACCCCAGCACCTGGCTCATCGGCAGCAGCACCACCTGAAACGGCATGAACACGCCAAACAGCATGAAGCCGAACAGCACCTCGCTGCCCTTGAACTTCCACAGGCTCAGCACGTAGCCGTTGATCGCGCCCCAGGCCGTGGAGAGCAACACCGCCGGCACCGCCATGATGACCGAGTTGACGAAATAGGGCTTCAAACCGCGGCAATCAACCCCGGTGCAGGCGCTGGACCAGGCCAGTTGCCAGGACTCGAAGTTCAGTGAGGTTGGCAGGCTGAGCAAATTGCCGGCGCGAATCTGCGCGGCGTCCTTGAACGAGGTGGCGAGCATCACATAGAGCGGCGCCAGAAAGAGCAGGGCGGCCAGCAGCAAAATGCCGTAGATCAGCACGCGCGGCAGGTGTTTGGTGATCATGGTGGGGCCAAGGTTCAGCGCTCGTGCGGCTTGGCCCGCAGCTCGCTGTAAAGGTAAGGGACGACGATCGCCGCCACGGTGGCCAGCATCATGGTGGCGCTGGCCGCGCCCAAGCCGATCTGGCCGCGGGTAAAGCTCATCACATACATGAAAGTGGCCGGCACATCGGACGAGTAGCCAGGGCCACCCGCAGTCAAGGCCATGACCAGGTCAAAGCTCTTGATCGACAGGTGCGACAACACCAGTACGGTCGAAAACACCACCGGGCGCAGGATCGGCAAGATGATGCGCCAGTAAATACGCGGCAGCGATGCGCCGTCAATTTGTGCCGCCTTGATGATGCTGTCGTCAATGCCGCGCAAACCTGCGAGTGGCAGCGCCATGGCAAAACCGGCTGATTGCCAGACACCGGCAATGACCACGCAGTAAATGGCGGTGTCGCTTTGCACCAGCCAGTCAAAGTGAAAACTGGCCCAACCCAGGTCGTGCATCAGTTTTTCCAGCCCCAGGCTGGGGTTCAAAATCCATTTCCAGGCCGTGCCGGTCACGATGAACGACAGCGCCATCGGGTACAGGTAAACGGTGCGCAGCACGCCCTCAAAGCGAATTTTCTGATCCAGAAAAATGGCGAGGCCCATGCCCAGCAGCATCGAGCCACCGACATAGAGCACGCTGAAAATTCCCAGGTTTTTCAGTGCCACCAGCCAACGGTCCATCTCCCACAGGCTCACGTACTGCTCCAGCCCGACGAACTCGTCGTAGCTGGGCAGCATGCGCGAGCCGGTGACGGACAGAACCCCGTTCCAGATCATGAAGCCGTAAATGAAGGCAAAGCCGAGCACAAAGCCCGGCGCGATCACCAACTTGGGCAACACGTTTTCAAATGATTTCATAAACACCTTGCCTTTTGGGTTAAAAGCCGGGAGCCCTGGTTGGAACGCCTGCGTTACTTTAGAACCAGACGAGCCAAGTGATGCGCTGCGTTCGTGTCCCCCGCCTGAAAGCCTGCGGCTTTCAGGCTCCTCCTTGACCTCACTTCGCGCAACACCCGGCCCGTCTGGTTCCGCCAGGGTTTGGGGTCTCCCGGCAAGCTAACCCCACATCTCTAGCAGGAGGGATGGGGTGCGTGCCAGAGCGAAGTCAAGGAGGAGCCCGACAAGGGCGGGGGACATGAGCGGCAGCTGCACCCCAGCCCTGCTGCGGGTACTCGCCACAGGTGCCTGCCACAAACGCCTTCAAAAAAGCGCTCACAAGCAACGCCTATGGCAGACGCAAAACCCGCCCTACTTGGTGGCCGCCGCCTTGACCAGGTTCTTCATAGCCGTTTCCGGCGTCATCTTGTCATCGTTCCAAAACTGGCTGATGACATCTTTCATGGCGCCGGTCTGGGCAGGCTTGAGCGCCATGTCCTGGGACACGGAAGGGACCAGGCCGCCCGATTTGGCGGTGTCGACAAAATCCTTGGCCGACAGCTTGGCGCATTCGTCAAACTTGTCCATGTTCATGTTCAAGCGAACCGGTATGGAGCCTTTGTTCAGGTTGAATACCTCCTGGAATTCAGTGCTCATGATGGCAACGCCGAGGTCGGCCTGCGCCTTCTGGGCGGCCGCTTCTTTGAGCTTGAACATGGCGAATGAATCCACGTTGAATGTGTAAGTGCCGGCATTACCAGGAGCAGCTGCACACAAGAAGTCTTTACCCGGCACCTTGCCCGCGGCGACAAACTCGCCCTTGGCCCAGTCGCCCATGAGCTGGAAGCCAGCCTTCTCCTGGATCACCATGGCCGTGGCGATATTCCAGTCGCGGCCCACGGCGCCTGCATCGGTGTAGCCTTTGAGCTTGCGGAAGGTCTCCAGCGACTTCTTCATGGCAGCGCCGTTGAGCGCTTTGGGATCAAGTTTGACAAATGCATCGTTGTAGAACTTGACGCCACCCACACCAAGCGCCACCGGCTCAAAGTTGGTGAAGTCGTTCCAGGCATTGCCACCGGTTGCCACAGGAATAAAGCCGGCCTTCTTGATCTTGTCGGCTGCGGCAAAAAAATCGTTCCAGGTCTTGGGCATGTCCGCCACGCCGGATTTTTTCAAAACAGCCGCATTGGCCCACAACCAGTTGACACGGTGCACATTGACGGGCACAGCAATGTAATTACCTTTGTACTTCATGACATCTGAAACAGCCTTGGGCAGCAGGCTGTCCCACTTTTCGGCTTTGGCAATCGGATCGAGGTTGGCCAACACGCCTTCACTGGCCCATTCTTGCAGCGCAGGGCCTTTGATTTGGGCCGCAGCGGGCGGGTTGCCGGCCACCACACGGCTCTTGAGCACGGTCATGGCATTGTCACCACCGCCGCCGGCCACCGCAAAGTCTTTCCAAGTGTGGCCCTTGCTTTGCATGATTGTTTTCAACTCGCTGACCGACTTGGCTTCGCCGCCCGAGGTCCACCAGTGCAGCACTTCAACTTCACCGGCCACGGCCGATGTGCCCGCCACGACAAATGCAACGGCCGTGGCCAGTTTGGAAAGTTTCAACATATCGACTCCTGATTGGCTGGCTTCAAAGGCACGTCAGGCCCTAAAGCAGCGGGTTGATTCGGGCAAACACCGGGTCGCTCGAATTAATTAATTGTTAATTAATTCTCAACAATCCGCAAGGGCGATTTACCCTAGGGCGACAAAGCCGGCTCAAGCCACCAGTGCCAGCGCGCCAAAGTCGCCTACCTGCTCGCCCAGACCCGCATTCACCAACTCACAGCCGTCCGTCAGGGCTGGCAGCTTGCCTTGAATGTAGCCTTGCAGCTTGGGCAACAACAAGGCCCGGTGATGCCAGAAGACGCTGCCACCGAGGCTGATGCGCTGCAGGTCAAGCGTCACGACCAGGTTGTACAAGGTGCGGCCCATGATCCGGCAAAATTCATCAATAATGGCTGTAGCCCCCGTATCACCTGCATTAGCAGCTTCAAAAAGAGTAGCAGCATCGGTGTAGCCAAGATGCCCGAAGCGCCTTGGAATGGCGTTACCGGCAATCAGGCCTTCCACGTCACCGACATTGCCGCAGCCACACAGGGCGTCATTGTTGTCGCTCACGAACAGATGGCCGGCGTGCCCGGCATTGCCGTTTTTGCCGCGCAGCACATGGCCGTCCACACACAGGCCCACACCAATGCCGGTGCTCCAGGTGACGTAGGCGCAGTTGGCCAGCGGCTCGCCGTTGATCTGTAGCGCACCCCAGCGCCGCTCGGCCTCCAAGGCGCCGATGCCGTCGTTTTCAACCCGCACCTTGGCAAACACCTGGCGCAATGGCGCTTCCAGCAAGGCGGTGTGCCAGTCGTTGGGCAGGCCGCGTGCCTTGCCCGCGAGGCCACCGCAAATATTGGGTGCCGCCAGTTCCACCAGGCCCTGGTTCAACACAAAGGGACCGCAGGAGGCCACGCCCAGCGCCGACAGGTTGCCGGGGGCCACGCCCGCTGCAGCGCAGCTCTGCCCGACCAGACGGATGATTTGCAGCGCCAGGGCATTGTTTGCACCTTCCTTGGCGGTGGGTTCGGCCACACGGCCGCGCACGCCTTGCGCGTCGGCGATGCTGACCGCCACTTTGGTGCCACCAATGTCCACACAAGCGACCGGTGCGGCGCCCGGTGCCAGGCGAAAGCCGTCAGATAAAACGTTTTGATTCATGGTGTTCATTTCAGCAAGGGTGCCGCGTCAAAGCAAGTGGGGGAAGACGTCGATCAGGTCCGACTGTAGTCGTCACTCAGGCGCACGATGTCATCCTCGCCCAAATAGGTTCCAAACTGAACTTCAATGATTTCAACCGGGGTGGCGCCCCGGTTTGCCAGGCGGTGGACCTGGCCAATGGCGATGTCCACATGCGCCCCGACCTCCAGCGTCAGCACCTGCTCGCCCAGCGTCACCTGGGCCTGGCCCAGCACCACGACCCAATGTTCGGCGCGCTGCTGGTGCTTCTGCAGGCTGAGTTGCTGGCCCGGATTGACGTGGATGCGTTTTACCTTGTTGCCTGGTACTTCGGAGATGGTTTCATACCAGCCCCAAGGCCGCCCGGTGCGTTCAATCGACTCGCTTCTTGAATAGCTGCTCATGGGGCGTCGGTGTGAAGTGACAGGGCCCCGATGCTAATCGCTCAGCGGAGCCTGGGTGACGGCGGTGTGACGGTCAAAGGCGTTGCGCCAAGGCCCAGCGCACGATGTCGGGGGCCCCCATGGCGCCGGCCTGGCGCGCCACTTCGCGTCCGCCAGAGAACAAGGCGAGCGTCGGGATGCTGCGGATGTTGAAGCGAGCCCCCAACGCCTGCGCCTCTTCAGTGTCGACCTTGGCGAGGCGAAAACGCGGCTCCAACTGCGCTGCCGCTTGCTCGAACGCCGGCGCCATCTGGCGACAGGGCCCACACCACGGCGCCCAAAAATCTACCAACACCGGGATCTGGCTGCGGCTGATGTGACGGTCGAAATTACTGTCGTCCAGCGCCAGCGAATGCGCCACGAACAAGGGCTTGTGGCAGCTGCCGCAATCGGGTGCGTTGGCCAAGTCGGTTTGGCGCACCCGGTTGGTGGTGTGGCAATGGGGGCAAACAATGTGCAGAGAGTCAGTCATGATGGAAATCCCTTTCTGCCCATTACATGGAGGCCAATCAGGCAACTATCAAGTATTGAAAAAACTATAGCAGATCATGCAAGCAGATCGGGGGCTAGAGCCGCAATTGACCACAAACCGACGGGTTCCAGCCGGGGTGACTTCAAGCGTAGCGCTTGCTGCGCAAATTGATTTTCATCTCGCGCAGCACAGGCTGCAGCCGCTCACTGCCAATGCGCAATGCCACGCAGGTGGCCAGGATATCGATGATCATCAAATGCAGCAGGCGCGACACCATCGGGCTGTAACGATCGAATCCCTCCGGGTGGTCGGCGGCCAGGTGAATGTGACCGGTGGCGGCCAGCGGTGAGCCACTGGCGGTGACGACAATCGTGGTGGCGCCATTTCTGCGCGCAATGTCGCAGGCATCCATCAAGTCGCGGGTGCGGCCGGAGTTGGAGATGATGACGACGCAGTCGCCCGGCCCCAGCAGGGTGGCGCTCATCACCTGCATGTGGCCGTCACTGTAGGCGACGGTGTTGATGCCCAGGCGAAAGAACTTGTGCTGCGCATCCAGCGCCACGATGCCGGAGTTGCCGACACCAAAAAACTCGATGCGTTTGCCCTGCTCGTAGGCTTGGACCAGCGCAATGGCGGCTTTTTCAATCGCGACCGTGCTGGCGTCATTGCGGTACTTTAAAAACGCGGCCACGGTGTTGTCGATGACCTTGACCATGATGTCGCTGGTCTTGTCATCGGCATCGACACTGCGGTGGATGAAGGGCACGCCCTCGCTCACGCTGCCCGCCAGCTTGAGCTTGAAGTCCGACAGTCCGTCGTAGCCGACGCTGCGGCAAAAGCGCACCACGGTGGGTTTGCTCACATGCGAGCGGTCTGCCAGCTCTCGGATGGGCTGCTTGGCAAAGCCGCGCGGGTCACTCAACACGAGTTTGGCCACGCGCTGTTCGGCGGGTGCCAGCGAAGGCAGGCAGGCTTTGATGCGGTCAAGCATGAGGGTTGCCGCAGCGCCGATGCGCCCCAGGTAAGGCCAGGATCTCTCGGGGGGCAGAGAAGCACACGACGTGGCGAGCGTGGGGGCTCATGTTTCTTCGCTCCAGCAGAAGCCGTCGCGCGCAATCATGGCGCTCGACGGACTCGGACCCCAGGTGCCGGCTGCATACAAACGTGGGCCCTGGGGGTCGTTTTTCCAGTGTTCCAGAATCGGCTCGACCCAACGCCAGGCTTCTTCCTGCTCGTCGCTGCGAACAAACAGGTTCAGGCGGCCATCGATGACCTCCAGCAGCAGGCGCTCATAGGCACCGACGCGCTCGGAACCAAAGCGCTTGTCAAAGTCCAGGTCAAGCTGCACCGGCGACAGGGTTTGTGAATTGCGGCGGTTGCTTTGGCCCTGCGCCAGCAGGTGCAATTCGAGCCCATCCTTGGGCTGCAGGTTGATCACCAGACGATTGGCATCGCCGATCTGTGAATTGAAGATGGCATGCGGCGTCGGCCGGAAATTGACCACAATGCGGGCGTCGCGGCTGGCCAGGCGTTTGCCGGTGCGGATGTAGAACGGCACGCCAGCCCAGCGCCAGTTGGAGATTTCGGTGCGCAGGGCGACAAAAGTCTCGGTCTGGCTGTGCGGGTCAACGCCGGTCTCCTGGCGGTACGCTAGCACCGGCGCGCCGCCGATGGAACCCGCGGCGTACTGGCCGCGGATCACATCCTGCGTCAGTGATTCGGCGGTCCAGGGTTTGAGCGAGCGCAGGACTTTCAGTTTCTCATCCCGAATGGCATCGGCGTGCGAGTTGATGGGCGGCTCCATGCCGATGGCGCACAGCAATTGCAGCGCGTGGTTTTGCACCATGTCGCGCAGCGCGCCGGTGGTCTCGTAAAACGCACCACGCTGCTCCACGCCCAGCTCTTCGGCGATGGTGATCTGGATGTTGGCAATGTGTTCGCGCCGCCACAAGGGCTCAAACAGGGCGTTGCCGAAGCGCAGCGCAAACAGGTTCTGCACCGAGGGCTTGCCCAGGTAGTGGTCGATGCGAAAAATATGCTTCTCACCAAACACCTCGCTGACCGTTCGGTTGATGGCGCGGTTGCTGGCCAGGTCGTGACCGAGCGGCTTCTCCAGCACCACGCGCGTCTGCGGCGTGTTCAGCCCGGCAATGGCCAGCTGTTGACACACGGTCGTGAACAGGCTGGGTGCCGTCGCCACATACATCACCACAACGTCGGCCTGGCGCTCGGCCAGCTTGGCGACCAGACGGGCGTAGTCCTCGGGGTGGGACAAATCCATCTGCACGAATTCAAGCAAAGCGGCAAAGCGGCAAAACTCTTCTTCGCTGGGGCGCTTGGCCAACTCCACGTGCTCGAAGCGGGCGCAAATCTGGGCCTGGTACTGCGCATTGCTGAGGCCGTCGCGGCCGACACCAATGATGCGGCCATCAAGGGGAAGCGTGCCATGGCGAAAGGCCTGAAACAGCGCCGGCATCAGCTTGCGCCAGGCCAGGTCGCCGGTGCCACCAAACAAAACTAGATCAAAACTCATGGCTGAAAATAAATTAGGGTAAAAATCAATCCTTAATGTAACTGAGTTTCATATTTTTCAACAAATCATGTAACTGGTTGGCAGCTGGCGCCCCAGTCGTCGCCCGATAATGGCGCCATGAACCAACTCGATGCCCTCAAACAATTCACCACCGTGGTGGCCGACACCGGCGACTTCAAGGAAATTGACGCCTACTTGCCGCAGGATGCCACCACCAACCCGTCGCTGATTCTCAAGGCCGTGCAAAAACCGGACTACCGCACGCTGCTCACGGACACCGTGGCGCAGTTCCGGGGCCGCCCGCTCGATGAGTTGATGGACCGGCTGCTGGTGCGTTTTGGCTGCGAGATTCTGTCGATCATTCCGGGGCGCGTCTCAACCGAGGTGGATGCACGGCTGAGTTTTGACACGGTCGCCAGCGTAGCCCGCGCCGAACGCCTGATCGAGTTGTACCAGGGGCAGGGCATCCACATTGACCGGGTGCTGATCAAAGTGGCCGCCACCTGGGAGGGCATGCTGGCTGCCGAGCAGCTTGAGCGGCGTGGCATTCACACCAACCTGACGCTGCTGTTCTCGTTTTGTCAGGCGGTGGTGTGTGCCCAGGCCAAGGTGCAACTGATTTCGCCCTTTGTCGGGCGCATCTACGACTGGTACAAGAAGTCGGCCGGTGCGGCCTGGGTTGAGCAGGACAACGCCGGCGCCCTCGACCCCGGCGTCAAGTCGGTGATGCAAATCTTCAACTACTACAAAAAGTTCGGTATTGCCACCGAGATCATGGGCGCGAGCTTTCGTAACATCGGGCAGATCACCGCGCTGGCGGGTTGCGACCTGCTCACTATCAGTCCTAATTTGTTGGCTGAATTGGCCGCCTGCAAGGCGCCGCTGGCGCGTGCGCTCGATGCCAACGCCGCCAAATCGCTGGACTTGACGGCGGTGAACTATGACGAAGCCGGCTTTCGGTTTGCGCTGAATGAAGATGCCATGGCGACCGAGAAGCTGGCAGAAGGCATACGCGCCTTTTGTGTTGATGCGGCCAAGCTCGATCAGCTGTTGCTGGCGGCTTGATCGTTGACTTGAGGAGTTTTTATGACACGCACCCGTTGTGACCGAACTCCCGCCTGGGGCGCGCTGCAAGCCGCTTATCGGACACAAGGCCGCGCCTTTGACCTGCGCCGTGCCTTTGCCATGAATGCGGGCCGGTTTGAAGCCTTCAGCCAAAGCGCACCCCATGTTTTTGCGGATTTGTCCAAGAATCTGATCGACGTTGAGACCGAGCAACTGCTGTTGGATCTGGCGCGCCAGACCGGCGTGGCGCAGCAGCGGGATGCGATGTTTGCCGGTGAACAAATCAACGCCACCGAAGGGCGTGCGGTCATGCACTGGTTGCTGAGAACACCGCCCCTTGATCCCGCCATGCCGGCACAGTCCGTGCACCGGCATATGGCAGAGACGCTGCACGAGGTGCACACGACGCTGGACGCCATGCTGGCGTTTGCAGAGACTGTGCGTTCGGATGCGCGCATCACCGACGTGGTCAACATTGGCATTGGCGGCTCGGACCTCGGCCCGCAAATGGCCGTGCTGGCGCTGGACGCCTTTGTGCTGCCGGGCAAGCGCTTTCATTTCGTCTCCAACGTGGACGGTCATGAACTCGCCAGCGTGCTCGGAAAAGTCAAGGCAGAGAGCACGCTGTTCCTGATTGCCAGCAAAACCTTCACCACCATCGAGACCATGACCAACGCGCTCTCGGCCAAAGCCTGGTTTGCAGCCCAGGGTGGCACCGATATTGCGCGCCACTTCGCCGCGCTCACCACCAACGTGGCAGCGGCTAACAATTTTGGCGTCAAGACCACCTTCGGTTTTTGGGATTGGGTCGGCGGGCGTTATTCTGTCTGGTCGGCTATCGGCCTGCCGCTGGCCATTGCGATTGGCGCTGATGGGTTTCGCGAGTTTCTGGCCGGCGCGCATGCTATGGACGAGCACTTCCGCACGGCGCCGCTGGAACAGAACCTGCCGGTTCGCCTGGGCCTGCTGGACGTCTGGTACCGCAACTTTCTCGGCTTCACCAGCCGCAGCATTGCACCGTACCACAGCGCGCTCAAACGCTATCCGGCGTATCTGCAGCAACTGGAGATGGAGAGCAACGGAAAGCGGGTGGACGCGCACGGTGAGGCGCTGCCCTATGGCACGGCGCCGGTGCTGTGGGGTGAGCCCGGCACCAACGGCCAGCACGCTTATTTTCAGATGCTGCACCAGGGCACGGACGTGGTGCCGGTCGAGTTTGTGGCGGTCAAGCAGACAACACACGATTTGCCAGGGCATCACGACTTACTGCTGGCCAATGTGCTGGCACAGGCGCAAGCCCTGATGGTGGGGCAGGCGGATGCGGGCGGGCACAAGGACTTTCCGGGCAACCGGCCCAGCACCTTTTTGCTGCTCGACGCCTTGACACGGGGCAGCCTGGGCGCGCTGATTGCCCTGCAGGAGCACCGTGTCTTTGTCAGCGGATCGGTGTGGGGCATCAACAGCTTTGACCAATGGGGTGTGGAGCTGGGCAAGGTGCTGGCCAAGGATGTGCAAGCGCGTTTGGCCAGCGGTGACGTGACTGGCTTGGATGGCTCCACGGCGGGACTGCTGGCTCGATTGCGGGATTGATCGTGTTGTTCCAGGCGTTGTACGCGCGCGGCATAGCAGCCTGAAATTTCCGATGAATATCGTTTTTGACTTTGGCGCGGTGTTGTTCACCTGGCGACCGACCGAGCTGCTGCGTCACCACTTTCCCGAGCGAGCGGCCTCAGCGCCTCATGCGGCAGACCTGGCGCAGGCGGTGTTTGGCCACGCCGACTGGCACCAGTTTGACCGGGGCGTCCTGTCGATGAGGGAGGTAATCACCCGCACCGCCGCGCGGCTCGGTCTGGACCCGGGCGTGCTGACCCGCCTGGTGGAAAGCATCCCGGACCATTTGCTGCCGATGCAGGAGACATTGGCCGTGCTGGCACAGTTGCGCTTGCTGCGAGAGCAGCAGGGCGATGCACCCAAGCTCTACTTCTTGTCCAACATGCCCGCGCCCTACGCCCGCGCACTGGTGCAGCGTCATGCCTTTTTGCAGTGGTTTGACGGCGGGGTCTTTTCCAGCGATGTGCAGCTGGTCAAACCTGATGCAGAAATCTATGCCCTGCTGGAAAGTCGCTACGCCTTGGCGCCGGAGCGCACGCTTTTCATTGATGACAATGCGGCCAATGTGCAAGCGGCGCAGGCGCGGGGCTGGCAGGGCATTGAGTTCGCATCAGCGCAGCAGCTGCAGGCGCAGTTGGCTCGCCATGGGATTGAGCTATTGGGCCTGACAGGTAGTCGCTTTTGAAATGCCGCAGCGTCGCCTGGTACGGCCCGCGGCCGACGTCCTGCAGATCACTGTGCGCGCCGCCTTCGATGGCAAGCCAGCGTTTGGGCGGGTTCGCCGCCGCATATAACCGTCGGCCCAGACGCATCGGAATTGTGGTGTCAGCACTGCCATGGATCATCAACAGCGGGGCGTGTACGCGGGCTATCTTGTCAATCGAGGCAAAGCGTTCGTTGTTGAATTGCAGCAAGAGCGATGCCACAAAGCTCGCCTCGCTCGCCACATCCGCAAAGCTGGTGAAGGCCGACTCCAGAATCAGCGCGCCGTAGTCCTGCGGCGCTCGCAGGCGGCTGGCGAGGTCCACGGCAATACCGCTGCCCATCGAGTGGCCGTAGATGACGCGCCGGCTGGCCCGTGGCTCGCGACGCTCCAACTCGGCCCAGACGGCATCGGCATCCTGTAGCAGGCTTTGCTCAGACGGGGTGATGGCCGTGCTCAAGCCCCAGCCCCGGTATTCGACCGCAAGCACGGCAAAACCCGCCTCGCGCAGCGCCTCAATCTTGGTCCCGTTCTGCGGCAGCGTGCGAAAGGTGCCATGCAGGTACAAGAGCGTCGGCGCTTCTGTGTCAGGATGTGGGAGCCACCAGAGTTCGATGCGCTGGGCGTTGTTGGCAGTGGGGCCTTGGGCGGGCATGTCGATGAAGTAGTGCTCGTCACCGGCGCGCAAATCAGTCAATTGAGCCGGGGTACCGAGTGTGGGGCGGTAGATCAGCTGGCGCTGGCGTGCATCCAGCCAGGCGCAACCGCTGCTGGCCAGCAAGGACAGGAGCAATAAGACTTGCAGCCAGCGTCTGGCCGCCTCTGCCATGACCCGGGTGACAGCCGTTACACTGCGACTCCTTTGCATGCGCCTGTTCCCATCTTTTCCCATGAATAAACTGATTCCCATCGCTTTTGGCCTGATTGTGGCCCAGCTGGCCGGCAACGCCCTGGCCGTGCCAGGTTTCCTCTCAGACCTGGCCCAGGACAAGGTGCTGAGCTGGCAGTTCAGTCCCTACACCCTGCATTACCACCCCAGTGATGACCACAAAAATGTCGTGATGGTGGGCGTGGAGCGCGAGCATCCTGACGCCAAGCTCGACGGCATCACGCTGTTTACCAATTCCTTCGGTCAGCCGACGGTGTATGTCTACCCGTGGGGCGGCGTTTACAGGAGGCTTGGGGGCATTGAGCATTTGTCCTTCAAATGGACCGCTGGTTTGCTCTACGGCTACAAAGACCCCTACAAGGATAAAGTGCCGTACAACCACAACGGTTTTTCACCGGCGGTCATCCCCGCTCTGGCCTATGAATTCAAGCCCGGCTGGTCCGGCCAGCTGAACTTTTTGGGCAATGCAGGCCTGATGTTTCAGCTCAACGCACCGTTCAACTGAGAGCGCAATCGTTGCAAGGTCTATGAACGAATTAGGGCGCTAGCCCACGTCCTTTAAGGATAGATAGCTATATATTAAATAGCAAAAAACCCGCAAGGCTCACGCCTTGCGGGTTTTTTTAATTGGCGTCGAGCGCCATAACGCTACTCGACGCCGCATGACGGTCTACAGCTAGGTGTCTGGGCGCAGACAGTAGCAGCGCTACGGCTAGCCCAGACAACGACGCTGTAGGTCGTCAGGCAAGGAGCAACTTACATGCCCATGCCGCCCATGCCGCCCATGCCACCCATGTCACCACCGCCCATGCCGCCCATGCCGCCAGCCGAGTCGTCCTTCGGTGATTCAGACACCATGCATTCGGTGGTCAGCATCAACGAAGCCACAGACGCTGCGTTTTGCAGTGCGGTGCGGGTCACTTTGGTGGGGTCCAGAATGCCCATTTCGATCATGTCGCCATAGGTATCGTTGGCAGCGTTGAAGCCGTAGTTGCCGGTGCCGGCCAAGACCGCGTTCACGACCACCGAGGCTTCGCCGCCGGCGTTGTAAACGATCTCGCGCAGGGGCGCTTCGATCGCTTTCATTACCAGCTTGATGCCGGCGTCCTGGTCGGCGTTGGCGCCCTTGATGGTGCCAACCGCTTGCTTGGCGCGCAGCAGAGCCACGCCGCCACCAGCCACGATGCCTTCTTCCACCGCAGCGCGGGTTGCGTGCAGGGCGTCTTCAACGCGGGCTTTCTTTTCCTTCATTTCGACTTCGGTGGCAGCGCCAACCTTGATCACGGCAACACCGCCAGCTAATTTTGCAACACGCTCTTGCAATTTTTCACGGTCGTAGTCGCTCGTGGCTTCTTCGATTTGCACGCGAACTTGCTTCACGCGGGCTTCGATGTCAGCAGCAGCGCCAGCACCGTCGATGATGATGGTGTTTTCTTTGCCCACTTCGATGCGCTTGGCAGAGCCGAGGTCAGCCAGCGTCACTTTTTCGAGCGACATGCCAACTTCTTCAGCAATGACCTTGCCGCCGGTCAGGATGGCGATGTCTTCCAGCATCGCCTTGCGACGATCGCCAAAGCCTGGGGCCTTGACCGCCACAACCTTCAGGATGCCACGGATGGTGTTGACCACCAGAGTAGCCAGCGCTTCGCCTTCGACATCTTCAGAGATGATCAGCAAAGGACGGCCCGACTTGGCCACTTGTTCCAGGGTAGGCAGCAGGTCACGGATGTTGCTGATCTTCTTGTCGTACAAGAGCACGAACGGGTTGTCCAGCAAAGCGGCTTGCTTTTCCGGGTTGTTGATGAAGTAGGGTGACAGGTAGCCACGGTCAAACTGCATGCCTTCAACCACGTCGAGTTCGGAGTCCAGCGACTTGCCGTCTTCAACCGTGATCACGCCTTCTTTGCCCACTTTGTCCATCGCATCAGCAATGATCTTGCCGATAGCTTCGTCGGAATTGGCCGAAATCGAGCCGACTTGTGCGATTTCTTTGGACGTGGTGGTGGCTTTGGAAGCCTTTTTCAGTTCCACGATCAGGGCATGCACCGCCTTGTCGATACCGCGCTTCAGGTCCATCGGGTTCATGCCGGCGGTCACGTACTTCATGCCTTCGTGCACGATGGCCTGGGCCAGCACGGTCGCGGTGGTGGTGCCGTCGCCAGCGATGTCAGAGGTTTTGGAAGCAACTTCCTTGACCATCTGCGCACCCATGTTTTGCAGCTTGTCTTTGAGTTCGATTTCCTTGGCCACGGACACACCGTCCTTGGTCACGGTGGGGGCGCCGAAGCTGCGGTCGAGCACCACATTGCGGCCTTTGGGGCCGAGGGTTACCTTGACGGCGTTGGCCAGGATGTTGACACCCTCGACCATGCGTGCGCGGGCTTCGCCGCCGAAAATTACGTCTTTTGCTGCCATGATAGGCTCCTAAAATTTAAGTGAAATGCATAGCCAGCCCGCATGGATCATGCGTAGCTTGCTATTAATTGAGTGTTGAATTGCTTACTTCTCGACCACAGCAAACAGGTCGTCTTCTTTCATGACCAGCAGTTCGTCGCCCGCCACCTTGACGGTTTGGCCGCTGTACTTGCCGAACAAGACGCGGTCGCCGACCTTGACGGCCATCGGGCTGATTTCACCCTTGTCGTTCTTTTTGCCAGGGCCCACGGCCAGCACTTCGCCTTGATCGGGCTTTTCAGCAGCGCTGTCTGGAATGACGATGCCAGAGGCGGTTTTGGTTTCGTTTTCAACGCGTTTGACAATCACGCGGTCGTGCAGGGGACGAAGTTTCATGGGAGCTCCTTGGTATTGAAACAAAGTTTAAAAATCAAGAGTGCTAACCGATAAGTTAGCGCTCGTTAACTTGAAGAGAGAATTCTGAGAGGGCCAAAGCCTGTTAGCACTCAACTCTTACGAGTGCTAATGATAAGGGCATTTGGCTGACTTTCAAGACCGGACGGCAAAACATCGGCTGTGGCATCATCCAACGCCGCTACCATTTCAATCCCAACACGCTGATCCTGCCCATGCTTTACGCCACGCTTCGAACCATTCACCTGCTTTCCATCATCGTCTGGGTCGGCGGCATGGTGTTTGCCCACTTCTTTTTGCGCCCCGCCCTGACCCAGCTGGACGCACCGCAGCGCATCCGCTTGATGCACCATGTGCTGGGTCGCTTCTTCAACGCCGTGCTGGTCGCGGCCGCCTTGACGTTGGGCAGTGGCATCTGGATGATCGGCCGGACGGCAAGGCAAATGGCGCAATCGGGCGTCAAGTTCAATATGCCGCTGGAATGGATGGTGATGGCGACCTTGGGCCTGCTGATGATGGCGATTTTTGGCCACATTCGCTTTGGCCTTTACGCGCGCCTGTCTCGTGCGGTGACGGCTGGCGACTGGCCAGCGGGCGGCGCCGCGCTGGCCAGCATTCGCACCTGGGTGATGGTGAATCTGGTGATCGGCGTGGTGATTGTGCTGGTCACGCTGATCGGCCTGTCGGTCTGAAACTCCCTCCATGAACCCTGACGCACAACAACTCTGGCGCGCGCCGCGCTGGGCGCTGGCGGTGTTGCTGGCGGTGCTGGGCATGCTGGGGCCGTTCTCGATTGACACCTACATTCCGGCGTTTGCCGGCATCGCCCAGTCGCTGGGCGCGACGCCCGTGCAGATGCAGCAAACGCTGTCGGCTTACCTGTTCGGCTTTGCGTTCATGAGCCTGTTTCATGGCGCCATTTCCGATAGCGTGGGACGCCGGCCGGTGGTGCTGTGGGGCCTGGCGGCCTTCACGCTGGCGTCCATGGGCTGCGCCCTGTCGCAAAGCATTGGCCAGCTGGTGTTCTTTCGTGCCATGCAGGGGCTGACCACGGGCGCTGGCATTGTGGTGGCCCGCGCCGTGGTGCGTGACATGTTTCCCCCGGCGCAAGCGCAGAAAGTGATGAGCCAGATCACCATTTATTTCGGCGTCGCGCCCGCCGTTGCACCGATCATCGGCGGCACCTTGCTGGTGCATTTGGGGTGGCACAGCATCTTCTGGTTTTTGACAGGGGTAGGTGTTCTGCTCTGGGTCGCGAATTACAAGCTCTTGCCCGAAACCTTGCACCTGTCGCAACGCCAGCCGCTCAAGGTCAGCAATCTGATGCAAGGCTATTGGAAACTCGGACTGGACCCGCGTTTTTTGCTGCTGGCGTTGGCCAGTGGGGTGCCGTTCAACGGCATGTTCTTGTACGTGCTGTCGGCGCCGGCTTTTTTGGGCGATATTTTGGGTTTGGCGCCGACGCAGTTCTTCTGGTTCTTTGTGCTCACCATCAGCGGCATCATGGCCGGCGCCTGGGTCAGTGGCCGCATGGCGGGCAAGCTGCCCCCCAAGCAGCAGATCAAATACGGATTTTTGATCATGCTGCTGATCGCCCTGGTCAACCTGGGGGCCAACTGGCTGTTCAAGGCACATGCGGCGTGGGCACTGTTTCCGATTGCCATCTTTGCTTTTGGCTGGGCCATGATGGTGCCGGTGATCACCTTGCTGGTGCTTGATCTGCATCCGGAGCGCCGCGGCATGGCGTCGAGCTTGCAGGCCTTTATTGGTGCGTCGGCCAATGGCCTGGTCGCCGGCGTGATTGCGCCGCTGGTGATGCATTCCGCCGTGTCACTGGCAGCAGCGTCGCTGAGCATGATGTGCCTGGGGCTGTTCGCCTGGATTTACCTGCACCGCCACTGGCCCGATATTGGCAGAACCGTGGACCATTCGGCGCATTGACCGCCACCGCCACCCGCAGGTCAGGGTGCAGCAGCTGGCGCACCTTGCAGGACCAGGTCGATCCGGCGCTGAAGCCGGCTGGCTGACTGAGGGTCCTGGGCATCATTCGCACGTTTGAGTTGCACACCCAGCCAGGCCAGCAGCGGGCGACGCCAGCCCTGGCTGGAGGCCGTATCGGTCGCCGCAGCGATGTCAAGGCTGGTGAGGCGACTGCTTTGCAGCAAAGCGCCAGCGGCGATCAGGCGTGACAACGGGTCTTCAATGGCAGCCAGCGCACCAAGTTGC
Source organism: Rhodoferax sp. (assembly GCF_010365055.1). GTDB lineage: Bacteria > Pseudomonadota > Gammaproteobacteria > Burkholderiales > Burkholderiaceae_C > Rhodoferax. The sequence goes on along the minus strand of NZ_JAAFHA010000034.1, from coordinate 15,212 downwards.
GGGTCGCCTGGCTGCCCGGTTGCCGCCACTGAAGCCATGGCGCGGTACGCTGCCGGCAGCCGCGCCACATCCAGGTCGCGCCACTGGCCCGTCAAAAAGGCCGCATAAGCCTGCTCATCAGGGCCTGCCTCCAGGGCCAGCGGCTGATAGCCGGCACATTGATCCAACTCCAGGCTGGCCACGCGCACCGCGCAGCGCGTCAGTTCGGCGCGCGCCAGCAGGTCGGCCCGGCCCGTGCTGGCGATCTCGGATTTGGCGCGGGCAAACTCAAAGTCAGCCAGCCGCGTGTTGCCTTTGAGGTAGGCCGATGAAAAACCCTTGAGCGCGGCAAAGGCATTGGTCTGCCAGTCGGGTGGCACCGGTTTGCTGGCGCAGGCGCTTAGCAGCAAGGCGCCCAGCAGGGTGATCCAGTGACTGGCGTTGGTCCGATTTGGGTATGGACGTGTTCGTTTTGTTGAAGTCATTTTTTACCTGATTGATCAGAATTCGCTACTTTCATTTTTTCATTCACGACGATTCCATTGGCCGTGGCCTTGACCGGGTTTCAATTTTGAACTTTCTTTTCCCCCACTCACTCCCCCAACCCCTCTCCCGCCCCGCCGGGCGGAAAAGGGGGGCTTCATTTGGCCGCGTCTTTTAAGGTGGGAAACTGGTTCTTGATTGCGCGCTGGCCTCAAAGTGACGGTAACCCATGAACGAACCGATCCAGTCAATTGAGTCTGGGTTGAACGCTCGCAGCCCAAGCCTGAACTGAAAACAAGCCCAGCCCAACATAGGTGACCGACCTGTCAATGCCCTGCCGCCACTTTGAGACCAGCGCGCGTCCGATCCACTTCTTTCCCGCCTTTAAAAAGTTGGCCAAATGTGGTTGTTAGCTCCCCTTTCCGCCCCGGCGGGGGTGGAGAGGGGCTGGGGGAGAGGGGGAAATACATGCGTCAGCAATAAACAAAAGACTAGCGAAAACCCCAAAAACAAGAAAACCCCCTCATGGCAATTTAATCTCCGTCTCCCGGGCAAACGGCCATTTGCGGTTCACCTCGTCCACCAGTTGCGTCACCTTGCGCAGGCTGATCTCGACCTCGGCGCGCAGCGCACCCAGGTCGGCGCTGGCGACGCGCGCGTTGGCGCCCACGGCCTGGGCTTCGGCCAGCACCGCATCCACTTTTTTCAGGCTGGCGCGGGCGTCGGTCAAGACGCCGGTGAGTTCCCGGATGGCCGCCTGCGAGCCATCCACGGCGGCCTGGGTGCTGTCCATCACGCCCTTGGCGCCAAAAATGCGCTGATCGGCTTTGGCCAGCAGCGCGTTGGCGTGGTCCAGCGTGGCAATGATTTTTTTGGCGTTGTCCTCGCTGCCCATCACGCCGCTGAGCATGCCGTAGCGGCCGGTCAAGCGTTCGCTGACTGTCTTTAAATGACCCAGGCTGGTGTTGATCGCAGACTCCGCCCCGGTCATGTTCTCCAGGTTTTCCAACAGCGCGCGGGTAGATGCCACGATGCGCGGGATCTCGGCGTTGGTGTCGCCGCGCAGCACCGTGCGCTCGGCATCGGCGGGCAAGAGCGGGTCGCTCAAGATGCCGCTGAAGGCGCGCAGGCGGGTTTCGCCCACCATGCTGCGTTCCATGGTGAAGATGCTCGATGTACGCAGCCAGGGCGCGTCCTTGAGCGGCACGTCGATCACCATGCGTGCCTTGCCGTCGGCGGCCAACTCGATGCGCCGCACGCGGCCGATCGGAAAGCCCGAGAAGGTGAGGTCCATGCCGACGATGACCCCTTCGGAGTCGTCGGCAATAAGCACCAACTGCTGGGTTTTCTCGAACACGCCGCGCGCGACCATCACATACAACAAAAAACCGCAGATCACGGTGGTGACCAGGGCCAGCAGCAGGATGGCCTTGAACTCGACATGGGCGACGGTCGCCGCAGGCGGCGCGTCGGCGGAGGATGAGGGCGGGGATTGCGGTTCCATACGATGTGAGCTTAGATGTACTTCACCGCCAGCGAGGCGGCCTCGATCAATAACAGGACCAAAAACAGGCGCGCGGCACCGGGCTGCACGCCGTTGGTGCGGGCGTTTTCGCGCGCCGCTTCCAGACTGGCGGCCATCGGCACCACCGCCACGGCCAGACTGAAGAAGATGGTTTTGAGGGCAAAACCCAACGTGACGGACAGGTCGAACACCTGGCCGACGGTGCGCGTGTAGCCCGGCAAGCCCCAGGGTGACAAGCCGTAGACCGTGAGGTAGGCCAGCACCAGCACAATCACACTGTTGATCATGGCCAGCGTCAGCACCGAAAAAGCGCCCGCCATCACGCGCGGCACCACATCCGCGCGCAGACGGGTGATGCCAATTGATTCGACCTGACGAAGACGCAATTTCCGTTCCGGCTCTGCGGGTCCAGACCTCTCAATGGGGGCGCCAGAACGCGACAGGCCAGGCTCAGGGGGCGCGGTGAAATCTTCATGAGCTTGCTGAGCGTTGGCATGCGCGTTAAACGTCATGCCGGCGCGCAGCGCCACAAACAAGGCCGCCGACAGCGGAATGAGCTCCAGCACCAGCACCCGCACCACCATCTGCAGGGCGTATTGCGACAGGCCGTAGCTCAGCGCCGTCACCACCACGATGCGGATCAGCACCAGGCTGAACAGGGCGGCCATGGCCGTGAACCAGGGCAGTACCTGCCAGGTGCTGGCATAGATATGGCGCGAGGTCATGGCACGGTTGGCGCGGTTGTAGGTGGAGGGTGACAGGGCCAGCACCAGCACGATGGCGCCCAGGTGAATCATGTGCCACCAACTGGCTGCTCCGCGCAGCAGGGCCCGGCCCCAGGCGGCGCTGTCAAGGTGGGTGCTGGAGCGGGTCGGCATGGCCGGATGATAACGAGCCCGATGTGTGACTGAATCAACAACACGCAAACCAGGCAATTCACTATACTGTTTATACATACAGTTATTTGTCGTCTATTTTCAGAAATTTGCCATGTCGCCGCGTTCCCTGTCTGTTGCCTCTCTTGACTTTGGCGCCGCCGTCTGGCGCGCTGATGCGCTGGCCGGCGCTTGCGGGGCCACGCTTGCCAGCGGCCACGGCGCGCTCGACTCCGAGTTGCCTGGCGGCGGTTGGCCGGTCGGCGCTCTCTGTGAAATCTTGCAGCCGCCCGGTGTCTGCCAGGAGTGGCGCCTGTTGCTGCCGGCCTTGGCGCACCGCCCCGGCCCGCTGGTGCTGGTGGGCCCGCCGCATGTACCGTTTGGCCCCGGGCTGGCGGCGCAAGGCCTGGATGCCCGGCGGCTGCTGTGGGTGGGCGCCGCCATGCCGGCGCAACGACTGTGGGCCGCCGAGCAGGCGCTGCGCTGCGGCGAGGTGGGCGCCGTGCTGGCCTGGTTGCCGCAGGTGCGGGCCGAGCAACTGCGGCGTTTGCAACTTGCCGCCCAGACCCACAGCAAGCTCCTGTTTGTGCTGCGACCGTCTGGGGCGCAAAGCGAGTCCTCGCCCGCCGTGCTGCGCCTGCTGCTGGGCGGTGCACCCACCATCGCAGCGGCAGTCGACGCAAGTAGTGCCGATCTGATGACTGCGTTTGCGGGGGGCGATGTGACGAACGACGCCTTGCAAGTGCAGATTCTCAAACGCCGCGGCGCGCCGCTGGCGCGCACCCTGGTGCTCCCGGCCCGCCCTGCCAGCCTGGCGGTGTTGCTGGCTTTGCGGGCTGAGCGCCCGCAGGCCGGACCGGCTGCGGTTGATGGTCAGCCAACGCTTGCAAAGCCTGCTCAAACGCTCGGTGCCAGAAAGGAGAGCGCTCATGCACTGGATTGCCTTGCAACCGAGGCTTGATGCCGTCTGGACCCGCGCAACCGGCAGCGCAGCCGATGAGTCACCCAATGCGCTGCTCGCCTTGGCGCAATGGGCGCTGCAGTACACGCCCAAGGTCGCGCGGCTCGAAGATGCGTTGCTGCTGGAGGTGTCGGCCAGTGAGCGCCTGTGGGGGGGCAAGCGGGCGCTGCTGCGTCAAATTTATACATCAAATAAGCCGCTAGCCCCCGTCCAGTATTCACAAGGCGCTACGTCTTTGGTAGCTTATGCGCGGCTCCAGGACCCCGTCTTGGCGCGCACACTGCCCGACGATCTGCCGCTGCACACGCTGGCAGCAGCGCGCGCCCATCTGGCCACGTTAGAGCGGATCGGCTGCAGCCACTGGGGCCAACTGCGCGCGCTCCCGCGGGGCGGCGTGGCACGGCGCTTTGGCGCGCCCCTGCTGGCAGCGCTGGACCAGGCCTATGGCGCGGCGCCCGACGTTTACCCCTGGCTGGCGCTGCCCGAGGTGTTTGAAGCCACGCTGGAACTGGGCGCCCAGGTTGAATCCGCACCGGCGCTGCTGTTTGGCGCGCGCCGCTTGCTGGCGCAGTTGCAGCGCTGGCTGCAACTGCGGCATCGGGGCGTGCTGGCGCTGGAGCTGCGCTGGCAGATGGATGAGCGGCGCAACACCGCGCCCCAGGGCCAACTGGTGCTGCGCAGCTTTGAACCGAGCGGCGATACCGCCCATTTGCTGCGCCTGGCGGGCGAACAGCTGGCACAAGTCACCTTGCCCGCGCCAGTGCATACCTTGTGCCTGCGCACGCTGGAGACGCAAAAACTGGCAGGTGAAACGGCCAGTTTGTTGCCCGATGCGCGCCGCCCGGGCGATGGTCTGCAGCAGTTGCTGGAGCGGCTCAGTGCCCGCCTGGGCGCGCAGCAGGTGTTGCAGATGCGGCCGTGTTCTGAGCACCGGCCCGAAAAAATGCAGGTCTGGCAACCGGCGGTGAGTGCTGCACAATTAATAGCTTCTTACGCAGGTAGTACGGGGGCTAGATCCCTAAATGATGTAAATAGTTCGGTGCTTTATCCAAGCTGGCTGCTGGCCACGGCGCGCCCACTCGCGCTGCACCAGCAGCGGCCCCAGCACCACGGACCCCTGACGCTGGTGGCCGGTCCACAGCGGCTGGAGGCCGGTTGGTGGGAGGCCAGCGACTGCGCCTTGCGCGACTATTTTCTGGCCCGCAGCGAACGCCTGGGCTTGCTCTGGATTTACCGTGAGCGCCTGAGCGGGCAAGGCAGCGCCGGGGCGGGCGTGGCTGCAGGGGTGGGGCAGGGCGCTGATGCCGATGCGCACTGGTATTTGCATGGCCTGTTTGCCTGACCGCTGGGCGTGCGACTCACGCCAGCGTGTGTTCGCCACCTTCGACCCGATTACGGCCAGCGTCTTTGGCTCGGTACAGGGCAGCGTCGGCGCGGGCGATGGTTTGCGTCACCGTGTCGCCCTGGCGCAACATGGCAACCCCCAAACTGACTGATTGGGTGCCGACTTGCTCAAATTCATGCGCCTCAATGGCCGTTCGCAGTTTCTCGGCCAACAGCAGCGCGCCTTCCATCGCCGTTTCACGGCAAATCACCAGGAACTCTTCGCCACCCCAACGTCCCACCACATCCACTTCACGCACATTGGTTTGCAAGATGTGGCCGATGCCGATCAAGACCTGATCGCCGACCAAATGTCCGAACCTGTCGTTGATCGACTTGAAGCGGTCAATGTCGAGCAGCAGCACGCACACGTTGCTCGCGTAGCGCAGATGGCGCAAACGTTCTTCTTCCAGCGTTCGATCGAGTTGCAGGCGGTTGTACAGGCCGGTCAGTTGATCGGTGATCGAGAGTCGTTCGAGCTGCCGGTTTTGCGCCAACAACTGGGTCTGGGTTTGACGCAACTCGACCAGCGCCTGATCGGCCCGCTTCTGGGCGGCATGCGCCACGTCATAGGCGCTGGCGTTGTCCAGCGCAATCGCACCGTAGGCGCACAGGGTGCGAAAAATGGCATGCTCACGCTCACCATAGGCCTGCGCGCGCGGCGACTGAACCGATATCGCCCCCAGCAGCCGTTCTCCGGCGATCAGCGGAAAGCAAAGCTGACTCAGGCAGGGCAGCGTGCCTGGAATGAGGTTCGGGTCGGCCACGCCCGGCTCCCGCCCGATCATGACCTCCTGGCGCTCACGGGCGCAACGGGCAAACATCGAGGTCGGATGATCCAGTGCCACTGTGCTGACCGGCAAGGGCGCACCGGCCTCAATGCCGAAGGCCGTGCCCAGCGACTTGTGATCAGGGGCGAGCAGATAAACGGCAAAAAAGGTGGCGTCGAGCAAGCGGTTGACGTGGGCGTGCAGCGCCTCAAACACCGCCTGTGCGTCCAGACTGGCGGTAATTTCACGCCCGATGACGCCCAGCGTTTCGAGCGTGGCGGCGGTTTCTTTCAGGGTGGCTGCGAGTTGCCGATGGGTCTCTGTTTCAGAGCGGGCGCGCTCCAGTTGCTGGCGGATCTGCATCGCCAGCACCCGCTTTTGCGCTTCCTCGCTGTGCATCCTGTTGCGTGCTGCGTTCGCGGCCAGCGCGTTGTCGTAGGCCGCGCGAAAGTTGCCACTGGCCGCATCGGCCGCAGCCACCTGGTACAGCAGTCCCGGGGCGGCGCTGTAGCCGTCGATCGTGGCAGCAACCTCCAGGGCCTGATTCAGGTAGTCCAGCGTGGTCGCGCTGTCGGTCGACTGCACCTTTGCCAGGATGCGCAGCGCCTGAATTTGCCCCTCGGCATTGCCGTGCTCGCGCGCCAGCGCTAACGCCGCTTGGGCTTTGACGCTGGCCTCATCCGGGCGGCCCAGGTGAAACAGGGAACTGGCTTGGCCGCGCCAGGCCTTGATCAGCAGATCAGGCGCCTGGTGTGCTTGAACGTGTTCCTCAAACTGGGAAAACCAGGCGAGTGCGGCGGCGAAATCACCCATGTCCAACGCCAGTTGCCCCAGGTTACCCAGCACCTGTTCATAGTTGCGTGATCCCGCCACGGGTGCCATCACCACCAAGGCTTCCTGGAGATAACGCTTGGCCTCATCATGGCGTGTCATCAGGCGCATCACGTCGCCCATTTGCATCAGACAGACCCCGACACTGGCCGGCCAGCCGGTGCTGCGCGCCAGGGCCAGGGCGCTTTCCATCCATTCCAGGGCGGCATCCAGGTCGCCCAGGAGGGTGAAGGCTTCGACGGCGTTATTGACCGATACCAGCGCGGCGCGGATCTGGCCGATGTCAAGCGCACCGTGGTAGGCCGCCAGATCATGCCGGATGGAGCGGCCCGGGTCGTTGGTCAGGCCCGCGACGTTGGCTTGGGCCGTCTCAACCCAGGGTGTGACGCCAGCCGCACGCATCAGGTTCGCCGGAAACTGGTGCTGCAGGCGCACGGCGGTGACCGCCGGGTCGCGAAATGCCGCATAGATCAGGCTGCGCGCCAGGGCTGCATCCGTGCGCAGCAGGTCGCCACCGGCCCGGTAGTGGATGAGCGCCTGATTCAAACACGCCGTGATTTGATCGCCATCGCCCCGATCAGTCGCAATCGAGGCCCGCAACCAGCTCACATCACCCTGGCCCAGCGGGTCCTGCACGCCCGCAAAGGCTGTCATGGCAGCTTGGCCCAGTTGCTGCGCGGCGGGCAAGTCGGCGAACATCAACTTGACTTCGGCGCGCAGCAGCATCAGTCGGGCCGCGAGTCGTTGCGACTCGCGGCCCTGCGCCGAGAGTGCCAGCAAGGCTTGCGCTTCGTCGGCCAGTGCCAGCGCCCGCGCACAGTCACGCTGGCGCAGATGCCAGGCCAGCGTGACCAGCGGGGCAAGTCTTGACGTCCCATGAAGCGCCGCCAAGCTGCGCTCAAGCAGATCGACTTCGTCGTTGAGGGCGAACAGATCCATGGGTGCTCCCTGGGTTTTATGGCTAAGTGGATTCTGAGGCCGGAACCGGGTAGCGGCTGCACTGCCGTATCAGTGCATGCCGAAGATCGGAACGCCCGCGGTTGTGGCTGCCTTCGCCAGATTGGCATCAAGCGTTGCCAGCGGCAGGCCCGCGCGCAGCGCCAGTTCCAAATAGGCCGCATCGTAGGCCGATAGCTTATAGCGCCTGGCAAGATTCAGGGTATCGCCCAAGGCGTGCGGCGCCGTCGCTTGATCGGTCACTATGTTGAGCCGCCCCAAGAGCGCAATGAAGCGTTGCGAGTCTGCTTCAGCCACAAGCCCCTTTAATTCAAGCTTCGCGACAACATTGGCTATTTCAAGAGTCATCAGCGAGGGCGCAATGGCTTGCGATTCCTTTAATGCCTTGAGCGCCGCACTGGCGTAATCGACGCCTGCCGGATTGGTTTGAGGCACCAACCAGAGCAGTGCCACAGACGCATCCAGAACAAAACTCATGCCCGCCCCTCGTTGATGAGCGCCTTGAGATCGACCCGACCCACCGGCTTACGGGTCTGCATGAAGGCCAGCATTTCGTCGGCGGCTTCGACGGCATCAAAGTGACTGTTGTCTTGCGCTGGCACCAGCTCGGCCACGGCCTCGCCCCGCAGCGTGATGGTGTAGCGCTTACCCGCCTGGACTCCGCGTAGCAGTTCCGGCAGCTTCGTTTTGGCTTCGTATGATCCGACTTCGATCTTCATGGGTCGCTCCAACAAATGAGACAGACTAGTATATAGACCAGTTGGGCAAAGTCAATCTTTTCGCTATGTGCAGCCCTAGTTCGCACAAGGCAGTGAGACATCCAGTTCGCACTGTTTATACTGTAATTTTATACAGTTTAAATTCAATTCTCAGGCGCAGAAATCATGTCGTCTCGTTTGCCCGCCTACGCCGAGCTGCATTGCCTGTCCAACTTCAGCTTTGGGCGCGGCGCCTCGCACCCAGAAGAACTGGTGGCGCGGGCCGCCGCGCTCGGCTACACGGCGCTGGCCTTGACCGATGAGTGCTCGGTGGCGGGCGTGGTGCGCGCGCATACCGAGGCGAAAAAACTGGGTTTTAAGTTGCTGCCCGGCGCCGAGTTTGCCGTGACACGGGGTGATGGTGCCCAGCCTGCGGCCGGCTTTCACCTGGTGGCGCTACCGCACGACCTGCAGGCCTGGGGTGACCTGTGCGAGTTCATCACCCAGGCGCGCCGGGCTGCGCCCAAAGGTCAGTACTGGTTGGTCTGGCAAGACGCGCCCTGGGGTCTGCTGAGTGGTTGCGAGGTCTTGCTGGCACTGCCGTATGCTCTTTTTTTCGAAGCTGCTCATGCAATAACGACGAGGGCTAGAGCCCTGTTTGGCACAAATTTGTGGCTATTGACCGAGTCGCTGCTGACGCCTGACGACGCGCTGCAAGGCCAGCGGCTGCAGCAACTGGCCCGGCTCAGCGGCGTTCCGCTGGTGGCGGCTGGCAACGTGCACATGCATGTGCGCTCGCGCAAGCCGCTGCAGGATGTGCTCAGCGCCGTGCGGCTGGGCCAGCCGGTATTCGACTGCGGTCGGGCCTTGCAGCCCAATGCGGAGGCGCACCTGCGCTCGCGCCAGCGCCTAGTCGCTATTTATCCGCCCGACGTGCTCGCCAATACGCTGCGCGTGGCCCAGCGCTGCACCTTCAGCCTCGACGAGTTGCGCTACCAGTACCCGCTGGAGACGGTGCTGCCGGGCTTGTCAGCCGCGCAAACCCTGCGCCGCTACACCGCCGAGGGTGCGCTCAATCGCTACCCGCAGGGCACGCCAGCATCTGTGCAGCAGCAGCTGGCGCACGAACTGGCGCTGATTGAGGAACTGAAGTTCGAGATGTATTTCCTGACCGTGCATGACATCGTGCGCTTTGCGCGCAGCCGCCACATCCTGTGCCAGGGCCGCGGGTCGGCTGCCAATTCGGCGGTGTGCTACTGCCTGGGCGTGACCGAGGTCGATCCTTCGCGCATGGCCATGCTGTTCGAGCGTTTCATTTCCAGAGAGCGCGACGAGCCGCCCGATATTGACGTCGACTTTGAGCACCAGCGGCGCGAAGAGGTGATCCAGTACATCTACGCCAAGTACGGGCGGGAACGCGCCGCCTTGAGCGCCGTGGTCATCAGCTACCGGCCACGCAGTGCCTTGCGCGATGTGGGTCGTGCTTTGACTATTCCCGAGGCTTTGATCACGGCGCTGGCCAAAGAGCACCCCGGCATGTACAGCCGCACGGTGTTGGCTGAGCGGCTGCAATCGGCAATGGCGCGCCTGGGACCGGACTTTGCGCCACCAGCGCCGCAGCAGCTGCAACTGTGGTTTGAGCTGAGCACCCAGTTGCAGCGTTTTCCGCGCCACTTGAGCCAGCATCCGGGCGGCTTTGTGCTGACCCGCGGCAAGCTCACGCGCCTGGTGCCGGTGGAGAACGCCGCCATGGCGGAGCGCTCCATCATCCAGTGGGACAAGGACGATCTGGACGCCATGGGGCTGCTCAAGGTGGACGTGCTGGCGCTGGGCATGCTCAGCGCCATCCGCCGCTGCCTGGACCTCATCAGCGTGCAGCGCGGCACGCTGTTCCGCATGCAGGACATCCCGATCGAAGACCCCGCCACTTACGCCATGATCTGCCAGGCCGACACCGTGGGCGTGTTCCAGATCGAGAGCCGCGCGCAGATGAGCATGTTGCCGCGCCTCAAACCCCGTTGCTTTTACGATCTGGTGGTCGAGGTCGCGATCGTGCGCCCCGGGCCGATTCAGGGCGGTATGGTGCACCCGTACCTGAAGGCACGCGAGCACCCGGCGCAGGTGCAGTACGCCAGCCCGGCACTCAAAGAAGTGCTCAAACGCACCCTGGGCGTGCCGATTTTTCAGGAGCAGGTGATGCAGATTGCCATGGCGGCGGCGGATTTTTCCGCAGGCGAGGCCGACAGTCTGCGCCGCTCCATGGCCGCCTGGAAGCGCCAGGGCGGCGTCCACAAGTTCTACGACCGGCTGGTCGGCGGCATGCTGAAAAACGGCTACACATCGGAGTTTGCCGAGCAAATTTTTAGCCAGATCGAAGGCTTTGGCGAATACGGTTTCCCCGAGAGCCACGCTGCCAGCTTTGCGCTGCTGGTCTATGTGAGCAGCTGGCTCAAACACCATGAACCCGCCTGCTTTCTCGCCGCCATGCTCAACAGCCAGCCCATGGGCTTTTACGGCCCGTCGCAACTGGTGCAGGATGCTCAGCGCCACGGCGTCGAGGTGCGCGCCGTCGATGTGAGCCACAGCGATTGGGACTGCACGCTGGAGCCAGCAATTGGGTCAGTGAAATCAAGCAAGCGTTTGGGCTCAGATTACGATTTTGGGAACAGCAATGGCAAAGAAGCAACGAAGCTTTTGGGGTCGGATCCCAATTCGGGGCAGAAATCTTCGCAAAACACCAGGCCAAGCACCGATTTGGGCTCAGACCCCAATAGCGGTGCCACCAAGACACCCCGCAGCGTTATCGCTCAATCACCCGACGTGTGCAGATCGCTAGCCGTTCGCCTCGGTCTGCGCCAGGTCAGCGGCCTGTCTGAATCGGCCGCCCAGCGCATCGTGGCAGCGCGTGTTGAAGCCCCGTTCACCAGCACCGAAGACCTGGCCCTGCGCTGCGCGCTCGATGCCGGCGACCTCAAGGCGCTGGCCAGTGCCGACGCGCTCGCCAGCCTGTCAGGCCACCGGCGCCAGCAGGTGTGGGATGCGGCGGCGCTGCAGCCCACGCCCGGCTTGCTGCGGGCGGTGCCGGTGGCAGAAGCGGCGTTGCAACTCCCGCCAGCCAGCGAGGGCGAAGAAGTGATCTTCGACTACGCCGCACTGGGGCTCACTTTAAGGTCGCACCCCTTGTTGCTGTTGCGCGAGCAGCTATCAAAAATGAAGCTGATGACAGCGGCGCAACTGCGCGACCTGCCCAACGGCCGGCTGGCGCGCGCCTGCGGAATCGTCACCATGCGCCAGCAACCGCAAACCGCCAAAGGTGTGGTGTTTGTCACCCTCGAAGACGAAACCGGCCATGTCAATGTGATTGTGTGGAAGTCATTGAAAGAGCGGCAACGCCCGGCGCTGCTGCGCTCGCGCCTGCTTGCGGTCTATGGCACCTGGCAGCGCGATGTCGAGAGTGGCGGTGACGTCTGCCACCTGATTGCCGGGCACCTGCAAGACCTGACGCCGCTGCTGGGCGGCTTGACGACGCAGAGCCGGGAGTTTTGTTGAACGCACCGCATGCCATCAAGCCGCTACAAACACATTTTGAAAACATGGCAATAGGGTCAACTGGCCAATTTGACCAATATTTCTGCTCAATTTCTGCGCAGCCCCCGGAGCCGCTGCCACACCACGGCCTTGGGTTCCACCATAGCCATGGCCTGCATGCAGCGCTCCAGCCAGCCCTGCCGGTCCAGAACAATCTCGAACTTGATGGGCTGCTCAGCCACACGCAGCATGGTGCGAATGCCATATTGATCGGCCCGCACCTCTTTGACTTGCTCCAGGGGCGCGGCTTGCGCATGAACAATGCCGGCAATGCCACCTGGGTTTGTCAGCAACTGGCGCAGGTTGCGGTAGCTGGCAAGGCTTGATACCAGAAAGTCAATGTCAACCGACTCGCGGTATTCGCCATACCGTAGCGCGATGGCCGTACCCCCGCCAAACAGGCAGTGGTTTTCGCGCAGCAAGGGGGCATTGAGCGCACGCAGTACCTGTGCAATGCGCTGGTGGTGCGGTCGTTCAAACATGGCGGGTGCTCATGTCAGGGCCAGGCGCAAGGCATCGACCAGTTGTTGTTCATGCGGCTGCAGCTTTGATGCGTCGATATGGCGCCAGTTGCGCTCATAGATGCTGAGCGCCTCTGCCGGGGTCAGTTCATCAACGCCATGTACTTGCCAGGCGAGTTGCTTGAGTTGCGGGTAGTCACCCAGGCGCACCCGCGCCGGCAGCCAGCCGGTGTGGTCGGCGGGGGGCGCAACGGCGGCTTGATCGGCTGGCAGGCTCAGGCTGAAGTCCAGCCCAAGCGCTGCCATGACGTTCAGGTAGGCCGCCATGGTGACCGCGGGGGCACCTTTTTCAATACGGTGCAATGTCACGCGCGACAGGCCAGCCGCCTCTGCCGCCACCGTGGCGTTGATTCCCAGCGCCTTGCGGCGCGTACGAATCTGCTGCCCGAGAGCGTCCAATCGGGTGGCAGTGGCATTGGAGATGGCGAGTGGAGGTGCTGGCATAGTGTTTCTCATTTTATACATTTAGGCAAAAATGTAAATAATGAGAAACTAATTTTGGCTATTAGCCTTTTTTCTACCTCGTGTCTGGGTAAAAGCCTTCCCCGAAGAAATCCATTGACGTAAGCGCTTCCATCCACAGCAAAGGTTGACATCAACTCAATTTGTAGCTACATTGCCGCTACGTACTGCAAAAAATCCAAACACTAAATTTAAATTCTGAATCAAAAGCAAACGTAAAAATTAAACGCAAACGCATCAATTACTCAATCACAAACACTATGCAAGCAGCAACGTATGGGAAGTCAGCGGAAATCCGGTCACGGATCGAACCTGACTTGAAGAAACAATCTACCGAAGTGCTCGCCGAATTGGGTCTTGACCTGAGCGGTGCTATCCGGTTGTTTCTGCGACAAGTGGTGGAGGTTCGCGGTTTACCTTTTGAGGTTCGCAAGCCCACGCCAGAAACAGTTGCAGCAATGATCGAAGCCCGTGAAATGGCGGCGCGCTACGGATCTGCGGAAGAAATTTTTGATGCTCTCGATAAAAAAACCGGCAAAGGCAAAACGCGCACCTCTGCCAAAAAAGTCTGATCACACACGTCAATTTGGAAAGGATTGGGAGAAACTGACCCACTCAGGCAAGCAAGACATGCAGCGGCTCAAGGAAGCCATGATGCTGTTGATTGCCAATGAAGGGCCATTGCCAGCTGAATGGCTGGACCATGAGCTGGAAGGCGAGTGGGCTGATCACCGTGAATGCCATGCCAAGGGTGATCTGCTGCTGATTTACCGTTTGCAGGCCGACAGTGTGATTTTTGTTCGTGCAGGCACGCACTCAGAACTGTTTGGGCGATAGCCACAAAGAAACCCACTTCGGCGGGTTTCTTTTTTCTACGAAAGCAGTTGCATAAAAAGTTGGCGATGCCATTGGTTAAATTTGATTAAATCTTATTGAAATCAGCAAGTTGCATGCGCCTACAACTTGGCAAAAAAGTTCGCATGAAGCCGCGCCTTATCATCAGCGACTATGCCCAAATTCATCTCCGACGACCAGATCGAACAAGCGCTGTTGCAGCGTCTGCAGCATGTGTGCAAGTTTGACGTACTGGAGTTCCATCTGGTGCTGGACCATGCCGCGCAGGGGCGAAAATGGGCGGCATGACACAAGACCTCTTTCGCCAAGACGCTTATCTAACCGAATGTACCGCCACGGTCACGGCCATCACGCCACAGGGCATCGTGCTGGATCGCACCGTGTTTTATCCGCTGGGCGGTGGACAGGCCGGTGACGCGGGTGTGCTGATTCGCGCCGATGGCAGCGAAATCGTGATTACCGACACCCGCAAGGGCAAGTCTGAAGACGGCAGTTTCAACGATGAAATTACTCACTTGCCCCCGTCAGACGTGCTAAATCAGCTATTGAATCAGGAGCAACCAAGCGGTGCCAGGCTGGCGGCAGGCGACACCGTGACCGCCCGCATCGACTGGGCTCGGCGGCACAGCCTGATGCGCTTTCACACCGCCACCCATCTACTATGCCATCTGGTGCCGCAGTTGGTGAACGGCTGCTCGATCACGCCCGACTACGCGCGGCTCGACTTCAACATGACTGATGCGCTGGACAAGGAGCTGCTGAGCGCCGGTATTGCCCAACTGGTCGCGGGCGCCCATCCGGTCACTGTGGGCGACATCACCGATGCCGAACTGGACGCCAGGCCGGAGCTGGTGAAAAGCATGTCGGTGCAGCCGCCGCGCGGCAGCGGTAAAGTCCGCATGATTCGGATCGGCACCGAAGAGATGATTGACTTCCAGCCCTGCGGCGGCACGCATGTGGCCAATACCGTAGAGATCGGCCCGGCCATCGTCACCAAGATCGAAAAGAAATCAGCCAGCACCCGGCGTGTGGTGCTGGGTTTTGCCCCATGAGCCGCAGCCGGGTCAAAAACATCACCTGAAACTCTTTCTTTGCCTAGGGCGGGGCGTGGTGTTCGTCACCCTCGAAGACGAAACCGGCCAGGTCAATGTGATTGTGTGGAAGTCATTGAAAGAGCGGCAACGCCCGGCGCTGCTGCGCTCGCGCCTGCTGGCGGTCTATGGCAGCTGGCAGCGCGACGTCGAGAGTGGCGGTGACGTCTGCCACCTGATTGCCGGGCACCTGCAAGACCTGACGCCGCTGCTGGGCGGCTTGACGACGCAGA
>NZ_JAAFHA010000152.1 GCF_010365055.1 Rhodoferax sp. | reverse complement strand
GCGACCATGGCGCCAATGTAGGTAAGCCAAATGAAGCAGTAACGGGACAGTTCGTCAGAAACATCGATGCCCGAGTTGAAACCATAGCGCAGCACCACATTGCCGAACACCATGAGCACCATGGCCACCATGCACACCACCACCAGCAATTCAAGCAGCTTGAAGAACAGATTCAATATTTTCTGCAACATAGACTCCAAAATTAGTTCGTCAGGCAGCCCTGAGCACGGAGGCCAGCCTGCTCAATCGGGGCAGGCGACGGCGTGAGGCCAGTATTTCTTCAATATCCTGATGGGCGCCATCAATCAGGACCAGGATCGCTTTTTCAGCCTTGACCGGGTCATGGGCGACCACAGCATCCAATACAGCCTGATGTAATGGAATGGAGTTCGCGGGCCCACCCTTTTTTCTCGCAGTCAGCTCAAAGCCAGTCCGCAGCAACGCCCCCAACGCCTTGCTCATCTGGATGAGCATGCGGTTGCGACAGGCCTGCAGCAGGCCCTGGTGAAACTGAAGGTCATATTTAATATAGTCACCCCCCTCTTTGAGGCCACGCTTCATGCCTTCCAGGGCGTCCGCCACCTTCGCAATGTCCTCTGGGGTGGCACGCTGGGCTGCCAGTCGCAAGGCGGCCGGCTCAACAACACGGCGCAAATCCATCAGATCACGCAGAAACTCTGGCGACAAACCAGCCTTGGCTTGCCAAGCGATAACATCGGGGTCGAACCAGTTCCATTGCTCTTCAGGCAGCACACGGGTGCCGACCTTGGGACCGGTGGTCACCAATCCTTTGGCGATAAGCGATTTCACGGCTTCACGTATCACGGTGCGACTGACGCCCAGTTGGCCACCCAGGATCGGTTCGGGTGGAATCGATGCGCCGGCGCCGTAGCGCCCCGCAACGATGGCTTCGCCGAGATAGTCAACGGTGTTGCCGTGGACGTTCTTTATCGTGTTAGTAATCATGCTCACTTGATATCATATTACGATATCATGATATTTTCATTGGGGTTTTCCCTAGCACCTGATTGATATCATATGACGATAATACGTTTACCAATTCAAGGACTCACCCCATGACCAATTCAAGCAAGCCCAAAAAGAAGCCCGAAGAACTCCGTAGCCAGCAATGGTTCGGCCGGCAGGACCGCGACGGTTTTGTCTACCGCAGCTGGGTCAAGGGCAAGGGCGTGCCAGACGACCAGTTTGATGGTCGCCCGGTCATTGGCATCTGCAACACGTTCAGTGAACTCACACCCTGCAACTCGCACTTCCGCACGCTGGCCGAGCAAGTGAAGATAGGTGTGTACGAGGCCGGCGGCTTTCCGATGGAGTTTCCGGTCATGTCGCTAGGCGAGACCCTGATGCGCCCGACCGCCATGCTGTACCGCAATCTGGCCAGCATGGATGTGGAGGAAAGCATTCGTGCCAACCCTCTCGACGGGGTCGTGCTGCTCATGGGCTGCGACAAGACCACACCCTCGCTGCTGATGGGCGCCTCCAGCGTGAATCTGCCCACTATCGGCGTCTCGGGCGGCGCCATGCTCAATGGCAAATGGCGCGGCCAGGAACTCGGCTCGGGCACCGGGGTCTGGAGCATGAGCGAGCAGGTGCGTGCTGGCACGCTCAAGCTGGAAGAATTCATGGAGGCCGAGAGTTGTATGCACCGTAGCCATGGGCACTGCATGACCATGGGTACGGCCTCCACGATGGCCAGCATGGTTGAAGCTCTGGGCATCGGACTGCCGGGCAATGCGGCTTACCCGGCGGTGGACGGGCGACGCAACGTTCTGGCCCGCAACGCGGGCCGGCGCATCGTCGACATGGTGCATGAGGATCAGACCATTTCCAAGGTACTCACGCGCGAAGCCTTCGAGAACGCGATTCGCACGCTGGCGGCCATTGGCGGTTCGACCAACGCGGTGATCCACCTGATCGCCATCGCCGGCCGCTTGGGCGTGCCGCTGAGCGTGGACGACTTCGACCGCTTGGCCAGCGAACTGCCCTGCCTGCTCAACCTACAGCCGTCCGGCCAGCACCTGATGGAAGACTTCTGTTACGCCGGCGGCTTGCCGGTGGTGATGAAGGAAATCGGGCATCTGCTGCACAAGGACATCATCACGGTGAGCGGCAAGAGCGTGGCCGAGAATTTCTCCGGCGCACAGAACTACGACCCGCGCGTCATCAAGAAATTTGACGAGCCGTTCAAGGACAAGGCCGGTATTGCCGTGCTGCGCGGCAACCTCGCCCCGCGAGGCGCCGTCATCAAACCCAGCGCAGCCACGCCGGAATTGCTGGTGCACACCGGCCGCGCCGTGGTATTCGAGGACAGCCATGATTTCCATGCCCGCATTGACGACGACCAGCTCGATGTGGATGAGACCTGCATCCTGGTGCTGAAGAACTGCGGCCCCAAAGGCTATCCCGGCATGGCCGAGATAGGCAACATGCCGCTGCCGCCGAAAGTGCTGAAAAAAGGCATCACCGACATGGTGCGCATCAGCGACGCGCGCATGAGTGGCACGGCCTATGGCACCGTGGTGTTGCACACCACGCCCGAGGCGGCGGCTGGCGGCCCGCTGGCCGTGGTGCAAAACGGCGACATGATTGAGCTCAACGTGCCCGAGCGCCGGCTGCAACTGCTGATCAGCGCCGAGGAGCTCGCGCGGCGCCTGGCGAGCTGGAAGGCGCCTGAGCCGCCGCTGTTGTCGGGCTACTGGAAACTCTATGTGGACCATGTGCTGCAGGCCGACGAAGGCGCGGACTTTGACTTCCTGGTAGGCCAGCGCGGCTCCTTTGTGCCGAAAGACAACCACTAACTCACGGCAAAATGAAAATCCTGATTAGCGATTATGACTTTCCAGATATTGAACTGGAGCAGGCGTTGTATCGCGCTGCCGGCATCGAGATGGTTGCCGCGCAGTGTCGAACCGAGGAGGATGTGATTGCGGCATCGGCCGGCTGCCAGGGTCTGCTGGTGCAATACGCGCCGATCAATGCCAAAGTATTCAAGGCCCGGCCCGAGATCCGGATTGTCAGCCGTTACGGTGCCGGCTTCGACACGGTCAATACCGCCGATGCGAAAGCGCATGGCGTGTGGGTCAGCAACTCGCCCGATTACGGCGTCGGCGAAGTTGCCACCCACGCGCTTGCGATGACGCTGTCTCTGCTGCGGCACATCGCGTTCTACGATCGGGACGTCAAGGCCGGAAAATGGCATTTCTCGACGGCCGGCAAGATGCAGCGCGTTGGCGACATGACCGTCGGCATTTTGGGACTCGGCCGCATTGGCAAGCGGATGGCACATATCAGCCGCAATAGTTTCAAGCGCGTGATCGCCTGCGATCCCTACATCATCGACGGCGATTTTCCAGCCTATGTTGAACGCGTCAGCAAGGAAGAACTGTTTGCGCAGGCCGACGCGATATCGTTGCATGTGCCGCTCACCGATGAAACGCGTGGAATGGTCAACGCGTCGGTGCTCGACCTGATGAAGCCCGGCAGCGTGCTCGTCAACACCGCACGCGGTGCGGTGGTCAATACTAATGACCTGCTTGCCGTGCTTGATTCCGGCAGGCTCGACGGTGCCGCGCTGGACGTCCTGCCGGTGGAGCCGCCGGCGGCCGACTCGCGCATCGTGCAGCATCCGCGTGTATTGCTGTCGCCGCACGCGGCGTTCTACTCGGTGGTCGCGGAAAAGGAACTGCGACGCAAGGCGGCGCAGAATCTGGTGGACTGGGCGCGTAATGGTCGACCATCCTATGTGGTGGTCAGCGGAAAATAACAGAGAACAGATCGAACAGGAAAGGGCGCGACGCATGGCATCGGAGACGATTCTAGAAATTCAGAAATGTTTTGGCGTCGCCGCCGACCCCGCGTTAAAACTGGGGGGCGTGTGAGCTCGAGTGTGAGCGCCCGCACCCTGATCGCGGTTGACTGGGGCACCTCATCGCTGCGCGGCGCCTGGCTGGACGCCCGCGGCCAGACTGTTGAAGAGCGATCTTTCGCCCGGGGCATTCTGACGGTAGCGCCGGGTGAATTCCCTTCTGTACTCAAGTCCTGTTTTGGCGACTGGATGCAAGGGCCTGATGCTTTGTGCCTGATGTCCGGCATGGTCGGTAGCAAGCAGGGCTGGCTGGAAGCACCCTATTGCACCTGTCCGGCAGACTTCAAAGACGTTGCCGCCAACATGGTGTGGGTGGAGCCGGGTCACGTGGCCATCGTGCCGGGAATGTCTTGCGAACACAACGGCCTTCCTGATGTCAGGCGTCTCCAGCGCATTCCTGACGTCATGCGGGGCGAAGAGACCCAGATTTTTGGCGCCCTGCAGCTGCTCGGACTGCAAGAAGCGCTGGTGGTGCTCCCAGGTACGCACAGCAAATGGGTGCGAGTGCAAGCGGGTCGTATCCAGTCATTCTCAACATTCATGACGGGCGAGTTTTTTGCCCTGCTGCGGCAACATTCCATTTTGTCGCGCACCCTGCCGGCCAGCGATGGTGAATTCGACAGTGAGGCTTTTGACCAAGGTGTGATGCTGGCCCTGCGCAGCAACAGCCTGCTGCACACCGCCTTCAGCACGCGCACCCTGTCGCTGTTCGATCGGCTACCTGCCGCCGCGCTGCCTAGCTATTTGTCCGGCCTGGTCATTGGCGAAGAATTGCGTGCCCAGACATTGCAGACCAACGCCGAGGTGGTCATCATTGGCTCGGCGTCATTGACTCAGCGCTACCAACGTGCGCTGGCCCTGCGCGATGTACCCTCGCGGCGGGTGGGCTCGGAGGCGACTTGGGCCGGTCTGTGGGCTATCGCGCAAACGCTCCATCCCAACTTGTTGAAACAATCATGAACGCACACCAAAAATTTGAAGTTGCACTGAGTCAGATTCCCTTGGTCGCCATCCTGCGCGGCCTGCAAGCGCAGGAGGCGCTGGCGATGGGCGAGGCTCTAACCAGCACGGGCTGGACCTTGATCGAAGTCCCCCTTAACTCACCTGATCCGCTCACAAGCATTGCCACCCTGGCCAGCAAGTTCCCCCAGGCGTTGATCGGTGCTGGCACGGTACTCACGCCGGATGATGTGCGCAATGTCCATGCGGCAGGTGGCCAACTGATCGTGTCGCCCAATTTCAATCCGGCGGTGGTGCGCGAGGCCGTGCGTCTGGGGCTGGTGTGCCTGCCCGGCGTGATGACTGCCACCGAGTCCTTTGCCGCACTAGAGGCTGGCGCCACGGGACTCAAGCTTTTCCCATCAGAGATGATCACACCGGCGGTGGTTCGGGCTCTGCGCGCCGTGCTGCCCGCAGACGCCCGACTGCTGCCGGTGGGGGGCATTACGCTAGAAAATATGAGTAGCTATCTTGCAGCTGGCGCCGCCGGCTTTGGCATTGGATCAGCCCTCTACAAATCGAGTATGAAAGCAACCCAGGTTCAGGCCAATGCACTGAACTTTATTTCCGCCTGCCGAGCCGCACCGTTGGCCCACTAGAAACGCCGCAGCCTTGCGGGCCTGATGAAACGAAAGTAGATCACCATGACAACTCAAAAACACGACAACCTGATCAACGGCCAATGGATTGCGGGTGCCAAGTACGCCCCCAACATCAATCCGTCCAATATGGCCGACGTCATCGGCGACTACACCCAGGCCGATGCCGCGCAGCTCGATGCAGCGGTCAAGGCGGCCCAAGCCGCCTTCCCCGCCTGGTCCACCGGCAACATCCAGGCCAGAGCCGATGCGCTGGACAAGATCGGCACCGAAATC
>NZ_JAAFHA010000151.1 GCF_010365055.1 Rhodoferax sp. | reverse complement strand
AAAATCTATCTAACCATGAAGCCCTGAGCGCTGCAAATCACCAACACCCAAAACTAAATTTCGGAAATTTACAGAAAAGAAGTTGCTTTATCGTCCCTGCCGCAAATGTGCCGGACAAAGTGCCCGCAGCGATGGCGTTGTTGAAATGATCGTTCACCTTGCTGCTATCCAGCACCGGTGTACCGGTATAACCCGTCGCCACGCCCGCGCTCGCCGTCAGCGTGAATGTGCTACCCGCCACCGCCTTTGGCGTGTCCGTCAGGGCGGCGTTTGTCATGACCGGGGCCGTCACCGTGAACTGCGCCGGCCGCACCGCAAAAGCATCCGACGAGCAGTTGACGATGGTCGGCGATAAATTGGCATCCGTCACCCGGCAACGCAAATCGGCATAGGCCTTGTCCACGGCCATCGCGGCAGTGCTCTTGCGACCCAGTTCGGTCGGCTGACTGACCTTGCTAAAGGTCAGCGTCTGGCTGACGGCCGGGCTGATCGCCGCGCGGGCCGAACAAGCCGTAACCCCTGATCCATCGACCAGTTCCACGGTGACACTTTTGTCAGCATCGGAGGCGTAAGCCGTTTCCACAGCATCGGCGACGCCATCGCTGTTGGCATCCTTGAGTGCGACCACATCGACGCTGAACGCGGTACCCGCCAGCTTGGTGTAAAGATGCCCGTTCAAGGCGGCCGCGCCACTCTCCACACAGTTGAAGCCGAACGGTTTGGCGCACACGAAGGTTCGGCTCACATCGCAGGATCCGCCCGGAAATGTAATGTCAGCGGCAACGCAAGTGGCGGCGGTGCCTGTGTGCTCCGTGATGCCGCCCGATCCCACGTTGATATTCAGCGCCTCGGACAACTTGTGGCTCAATCCAAAGGTGACACTGCTCTCGCCGGAAAATGTATAGCTCGCGGTACCGGTGCCCACGCCAATCGCCGTGAGCGAATTGATCGCGCCGCCCGCCACGTTCGACCAGGTGCCGCGCCCCAGATCGGTCGACAGATTCAAGGTGGTTCCCGCCAGCGAAAACAAGGCATGATCCGCATCATGCGCTTCGATGGTGATGTTGGCGGGGGAACTGCAGTTCGAGACCGCCCCATCGTGAACAATATGAAAATGATCCAGCGTGGTGCAAGTCGGCCGCGTCAGGTTCATGTCGGCCATCACCTGGGGCGCACTGATCTCGATCGGATAAACATAGACCTCGTCGAGGATGCCGTCCGCGCCGTTGCCGGTTCCGTTGGCTGGCGTGACGCCAGAGGTCCTGTTATCACCGATATAGATCGTGTTCAGCGCGGGCAAGCTGCCGTTGGTGGTGCCGCGCGTGGGGGCTCCGTTTTGCAACACACCATCAAGGAATATTTGCACGGCGGTCTGATTGGTACCAACACGCACGCTCCAGGCGACGCCGACGTGGTGCCAGGTGTTAGCGGCAAAATTTTTAGTAGGGCTGTTCGCCGTCACCGAAGTGCCTGCGCTGTCGGTCACCACGAAACGCAAGGCGCCATCACTGCGTTTCATCAGAAAAAATGGTCTATTGGCGACTGCGCTGGCGTCAAAAAGCATGGTGTTAGCGGTGTCCCACTTTTCGTTGGCGTAGTACCAGAAGTCAAGCGAACCCTCATTGCCCGGCACGATGGGCGTTTCCACTGCATGAATGGTGCCGCTCGAAGTATTGTTGGTAAAACTGCCGCCGCGACACAGCTTGCCATCGGGGACGTTGGCAGCGGCTCCTGCGCGCGATGCATCAAAATTATTGCCGGACGTATCCTTCACCTGCCCCGCCGTGCCAGTCCAGGCACTTTCGTCAAAACGATACTCGGCCATCTTGGTCGCCAACTGATTGGCTGGATACCAGAGGATGGCGGTGCCCTTCGTGGTGTCAATGAACTGCTGGTTGTACGAATATTGGGTGTAGTCGGTCTGGGTTAATTGCACGCCGACAGTGGCATTGCTGCCGTTACTGGAACCTGAGGTGTATTGGTAGCGAAAATCACCGTTGACGCCAGCTGTGCTTTGGGACAGGCTAATTTGAAAGTTGTAGCGCGTGTTGGAGTTATATAACTTCACATTAACCCAAGAAATGACAAACCGCCGGTTTGGTGCCGTACCGAGCAATTCATATTTCACAGCAGCGCCTGACGTACTGTTCGCTGTGCCAGCAACAATGTCGATCCAATAGGCCAACATCGTGTTGATCGGAGCGGCCCTGGGGCACCCACTATAGGTGCTGCCGGCAGGAGCGGGCAAAAGCTGAGGCGTAAAGTCGCGATGAAAGCCCGATCCATCGATCCCGAAGGCCGAAATGCCATTGGAATACACCCGCACACCGCTGTAATTCACCCCACCAAAGGTAAAAGTGAAACCGGCAGGAAATGCGATGTCAGCCCAATCATCGTCGCCATTGGGATAGTCAGTGCAAGCAGGAGCAGGCTTGGTTGTATGCCAGGTTACGGTGGAAGCTGAGCCCGAGGGCGTGTCGTAGGCAAACACATCGTTGCGATAGGCATAAGTTTGAGCGTAGACGCTTTGCCCGGCCAGTATGCAAACCCCGAGGGCAAGGAGGGGCGCCAGCAGGCGGTACCATTGGCCCCATCGGACAGGAAGATGCGGCCAAAATTTGTTCATGAATGCCCCTTCATATTCACCCCGCGCGAATTCAATTTATCACTCCAGCGATGCCGAGACGCTGCGCTCGACGAACCCCACACTGCCGACAGCGCCAGAAGAAGCCACTGCGGTGATTTGAAAAATGTAGACGGTCGCTGCACCCTCTGTAAAGCTTGACGCCGTGCAGGAAATGGCCAGGCCAAAGCCGTCCACAGCCGCGGGCGGCGGCGTCGCCCAGCAAGCGGTCGCACCTGCGGGCAGACTGGCAATGGCCCATTCCAGCCCGGCCCGCGCCGCCCAGTAGGCGCGCGAGCCTTGCACGTCGCGGGCGGAGTTGAGTTGCTGCGTGTTCGAAAAGCTCACCATGAACGCACCAAACGCCGCCAGCACCACCACCAGAAATACGGCGGCAATGGCGGCAAAACCCTGCTGAGCAACGCGAAACGGCTTCATGGCGTGTTGTTCACGTGCACTTCGTGGTAAATGCTGACGGTCTCACCTGAATTGGTGAAGGTTAGTTGCAACTGGACCAGCCCATTGCGGATATCGGCTGCGCTGTAGCTGAAGTTGCAGGTCGCTTCATTCGCAATGAGGGGTGTCGTGCCCACCGTTGGGGCTGGGCAGGACGGGCTGTAGGCGTAGTTGGCATTGCGGTACAGTTTTCCGCCGCTGCAGAGGTAGGAGACTATTTTTTCGTCACCCGGGATGACGTGAAACCGGTTGCTGCCTGATGCCAGTGGGAATTTGGTTGTGTTACTCAACATGTTGACAATGGTTTCGGTGCCATCCACCACCGAGGAAATGACCGCCGTGTTGTCACCCGCGTAGGTGTCTGAGCCGGCAATGCCCAGGTTGTAAACCGCCACCACATCGTTCGGCCTGATCTGCTGATCTGTAGGCAAAGCCGAGTTCAGGCCCAGCATGTTGAAGCTCAGGTCTGCCGCGTCGAACTTCAAACTGGTTTCATCTCCTGCCGCTATGTCCTGTGCTCGGTAGCGCCCACCGGTGCGCGTTGGAATGAACTCAATGCAAGATGTGCCAGACAGGCGGATGCTGTTGGGCAGGGCTTTGCGGATGTCGCGCGCCATGCGGCGTACCGTGGTGTCCGCCACGTCGGCAATGCCGCTGCGCCGGGCGGTGTCAAAGTAGGCGTCGATCGGGCTTTTCATGAACACGGCCACCGTGGCGCCAATCACGCCCATGATCACAATCACCATGATCAGCTCGACCAGTGTGAAGCCACGTTGGTGGTGGTGGGTGCGCATCCTCATTCACCTCCCCGGCAGACAAGCGCGCAAGCGCGGCAGGCACTGATCAAGGTCTGGTCAAAGCTCACCATCACCAGACCCAAACGCTGTGCAACCGCCAGATGAAGTGCATCGGGCGTGCGCAAACCCGGCGCAGGCAAGGACTCACATAAACCAGCGGCATTGACATAATCTTCTCGCAGCACATCAAAAACCGTCAGCCGCGATACCACCAGTTCATGAAACAAACGCCGCGCCGCGCGGGCAGTGGCCTCAGTCACCTGCGCACTGCGCAACTTGAACGCGACGGCACTTGAAAATTCGGCCAGCGTCCAGTGGCTGACCCATACATCTGCTTCCAGCACCATTTGATGGCGGGCTGCTTGCGTGCCCGCTTCATTGAAAAAAAGGGGGATCAACACCGAGGTGTCGAAATATGCGGCCATCAATAGCTATCTTGTGAGCGCATGCTGACGACGCTGTGGTCGGGCGTGGCGGCCTGGGCGTCAACAAAGGCAGCAAGCGCATCGAAATCAAAGGGCGCGCGGGCAACGTGCGCGGGTTCGGGTATCAGCCGCGCGATGGCGCGCCCGCGACGGGAAATTTTAAGTTCTTGCCCCTTTTCAACGACTGAGAGAATCTCTGAAAAATGGGCCTTGGCATCTGCGACCGAAACACTTCGCATGCATAAATCTCCTGTTATATGACCATCAAAGTCTATATTAAATGCTTCAAATAGTCATCTGAGCGCTAATAATTACTGCGGTAACCGGTCATGGTGATCACATTGTCCCCACCGGTCACGGTCACCGAGACTTTCTTGGCCGCAATGGCGGGAGCGGTGCCCAGGGTTGCGGGCGCGACAACGATGATCACGTTATAGCTGCCCAGCGCGGCGGGCCAGTCGGTAAACAGCGTCTTCGTCTTGCCGTTGTAGTCGTCCACATCATCCATGGTGTCGCGGGTGGTCTCGCCGCTGACGCCATCGGGGTCCTGGTATTCCTTCTGGACGATTTCTTCCAGAATCGAATCCGCCAGCGCCATCGCCTGCTTGCGCACCATCGGGTCGGCGCTGGATTTGACGACGTTGGTCGACACCGCAAGTATGCCCGCCAGCCCCGCGCCCACCACCACGATGAAGATGATGAGTTCGATCAGGGTGAAGCCGCGTGAGCCGTTCCTGCGGTGCGGCTTAGTCATGCACATACCCCGTGGCGGCTTCGACCATGATGGTGTTGGAGACCGTGGCGATTTTGATGGTCGTGCTGGTGGTCAATGCCGCGCGCGCGCTGCTGACCGGCTGACCCAGGCCATTAAAGATAAGGCTGGTGGCGCTGCTGTAGGCCACGCCGCTTCTGGCCGCTATTCTTGCGGGGCTTTCACCTTTAGGCCCCGTGAGGTTGACATTGCAGACCACCGCGGCGGGCGCGTTGGGAGGATTCTCCATCGTCAATGCCAGCGTGTTGGGGGTGGAGGTGGTATCAAATGTGGCGCATACCATGCGCCGCTGCGCAATCGCTGCTTTCTGCGCGTAGCGCAAATAGGCCAGTGTCTCATCATGAAAACCGCGCGCGTACACATCGCTGGCGCTGAACAGGCGCGGCGCGGCAAACACCGCCAGCAGACCGAGCATCACCATCACCATGATCAACTCAATCAGCGTAAAGCCACGCTGACGCGCGCCAGTGCAGGCGGTCCAAGGCCTCGCTGCTGACCGGGTGGGCGGTATCTTCATGAGGGTCGAAGGCTTAGGTTACTATATATTTAATAGCTAACTGCACAATATACACGAGGGCTAGATGGCTAAAAGGCCGCAGATTCAACTACAAAGTGCATCAGTAGGTAGTTTAAGCGGAGTCATTTTCAAGCGATAGAAGACCTCATGCGGCGTACGATAGCCCAAGCA
>NZ_JAAFHA010000150.1 GCF_010365055.1 Rhodoferax sp. | reverse complement strand
AATTGCCATAAATGCCGACCACCGAGCTGGCGTTCAGAATCACGCCGCTGCCCTGCGCCACCATGAGGTCGGCCACCGCCTGCGCGCAGTGAAAGACACCGCGCAGGTTGACGTCGATCACGCGGTCGAATTGTTCCAGCGTCATTTTTTGCAGCCGCGCGTCCTGCGTGATGCCGGCGTTGTTGACCAGCACGTCGATGCGGCCAAACTGCGCCTGCACGCTCGCCACCATGGCGTCGATCGTGGCGCGCTTCGTCACATCCGCCACGAAGCCTTCGGCTGCCGCCCCCAGTGCGCGGCATTGGGCCACGGCCTCGTCCACGCCCGCCTGTTGGATGTCGCAGACGATGACGATGGCGCCTTCCTGTGCAAACTTCCGGGCAGTGGCCAGGCCGATGCCTTGGGCGGCGCCGGTGATGACGGAGACTTTGTTGAGCAAGCGGGGAGCGGTCATGGTGGGTTTAGAGAAGTTGGCTTGTGAAGCCCAACATCTTAGCGGCCCGCACCGTGCGGCCCTGAACTGAGAGTCTCCGAATGGACTCGACCCACCCACAATCAAATTTATAGCTGCTCACGACCTATAGACGGGGGCTAGCGCCAGATTTGGCATTTATTTCCAGCGAACCGGCTCAATGTCGACATGGAGCGTGCCGTCGCCCAGCGCCAGCACGCCTTCCTGGATCGTGGCCTGCAACTGCATGTTGCGCTGCGCCATCGGGATCAGCGCTTGCGCGGCCACGGTGGGGATGCGCCAGACGCTCAGGTTTTGCGGCCGCGCCAGCTTGGCCTCCATGCTGCGCCACCAGACCTCGGCGGCGTGGTTGAAGCAGTACAGCACCACCGCGTCGGCCTTGTTGCAGGCCTTGAGCAGCGGCTTGTCTTCCGGCTGGCCGACCTCGATCCAGAGCCGGGTCAGGCCGGTGTAGTCGCGCAGCCAGGCGTCGGGCTCATTCGGGTCCGAGAGGCCCGCGCCGAACGCCAGCGTGCCGTCGCCGCCGCACACGGTTTGCAGCTGATGGGCCTGCAGCGCCAGTGCGCACAGCCGGATCATCATGCGCTCGTCGGTTTCGCTCGGGTGCCTCGCCAGTGTGAGCAGGTGGTCCGCGTAGTAGGCGTGGTCGATGTCGGCGATTTGCAGACTGGCTTTGAAGATGGTGGATTTGATGGCCATCAGATCAGGCGCGGGCCGTCCCAAGGCGGATCAGCACCCTCGGGGGGCGGGGAGGGCACGAAGTGCCGAGCGTGGGGGTCATACCCGTTTTGCCAGCTCGGCCGCCATGCCGGTGTAGCTGCCCGGCGTCATGGCCAGCAGACGTTGCTTCTCAGGTTCAGGAATTTCCAGCTTGGCAATGAAGCCCTGCATCAGTTCGCGCGTCATCGGCTCGCCGCGGGTGAACTTCTTGAGCTGCTCGTAGGGTTGCGGCAGGCCAAAGCGGCGCATCACGGTCTGAATCGGCTCTGCCATCACTTCCCACGAGGCGTCCAGGTCGGCGGCAATGGCGGCCTCGTTGATCTCCAGCTTGCCCAGACCGGTATTGAGCGACTGGTAGGCCAGCACCGCGTAGCCCAGCGCCACACCCATGTTGCGCAGTACCGTGCTGTCGGTCAGGTCGCGCTGCCAGCGGCTGATCGGCAGCTTCTCCGACAAGTGGCGCAAGAGCGCATTGGCCAAGCCCAGGTTGCCTTCGGCGTTCTCGAAATCAATCGGATTGACCTTGTGCGGCATGGTGCTTGATCCCACTTCACCCTCGCGCAGGCGTTGCTTGAAGTAGCCCAGGCTCACATAACCCCAGACATCGCGGGACCAGTCGATCAGGATCGTGTTGGTGCGCGCCACCGCGTCGAACAGTTCGGCCATGTAGTCGTGCGGCTCGATCTGGATGCTGTAGGGCTGGAAGCTCAAACCCAGGCCGAGTGGCTTCGGGGCTTCGATCACGCGGCGAGAGAAGGCTTCCCAGTCAAAGTCAGGCCAGGCCGACAAATGCGCGTTGAAGTTGCCCACCGCGCCATTCATCTTGGCCAGCAGCTTGATGCTGGTAATCTTGTCGCGCGCGGCCACCAGTCGCACCACCACATTGGCAATTTCCTTGCCCACGGTGGTCGGGCTGGCGGTCTGGCCATGGGTGCGGCTAAGCATGGCCACGTCGGCAAAGGCGTGCGCCATCTCGCGCAGCCGGGCGATGATGGCGTCGAGCGCGGGCAGCAGCACCAGATCGCGCCCGGCTTTGAGTTGCAGCGCGTGGCTCGTGTTGTTGATGTCTTCACTGGTGCAGGCAAAGTGCACAAACTCCTGCGCCGCGAGCAACTCGGGACGGGCTTCAAACTTGGACTTGATCCAGTATTCGACCGCCTTGACATCGTGGTTGGTCGTTTTCTCGATCTCCTTGATGGCGTCACCGTCGGCTTCAGAGAAATTCTTGGCCAGGCCCAGCAGGTAGGTGCGCGCGCCGGGGCTCAAGGCCTTGAATTCGGCAAAACCGCAATCGCTCAGGGCAATGAACCAGGCCACTTCAACTTGCACGCGGCGCTGCATATAACCCATTTCACTCATGATGGGGCGCAACTTGGCAAGTTTGGTGCAGTAGCGGCCATCCAGTGGCGAGAGGGCTGAGATTGGTGAAAAATTCATGGGCGAATTGTAGATTGTGTGCCGCCCGCCCACCAGCGTCAGCCAGAAAGAAGGCTGCTGTATAGAATCAAGCCCTGATGACAGCCGCCTGACCGCGCCCCGCCCATGAAATTAATCGGATCCAACTCCAGCCCCTATGTACGCAAGGTTCGCGTCGTCATGGCTGAAAAGAAGCTTGACTACGAATTTATCACGGAGGATGTGTGGGCGGCACAGACCACGATTGCCGACAGCAACCCGCTGGGCAAGGTGCCCTGCCTGATCATGGAAGGCGCCGAAGCCATTTTTGACTCCCGCGTGATTGTGGAATACCTCGACACCTTGTCGCCCGTGGGCAAGCTGATCCCGGCCGTGGGTCGCGAGCGCGCCGAGGTCAAGACCTGGGAATCGTTGGCCGATGGCGTGCTGGACGCCGCTATTCTGGCGCGGCTGGAGGCCACCTGGGGTGGGCGCAGCAACGCGCAGCGCAGCCCGGCCTGGATTGAGCGTCAATTGGGCAAGGTGCAAGCGGGTATCCGGGCCATGGGCCTGGGCCTGGGCGACAAGCCCTTTTGTGTCGGCATTTACTTGAGCCTGGCCGACATTGCCGTTGGCGTGGCGCTGGCTTATCTCGATTTTCGCTTTCCGGACATTGACTGGCGCAGTGACAACCCCAACTTGCTCAAGCTGTATGACAAGTTGACGCTGCGCCCCAGTTTTGCCGAGACGCGCCCGCTCTAGCAGGCACAAGCCGAGAGCGCCGAAGGCCGCACGGCGGTCAACTGCCAGCAGTCAACCGGCGGGCGGCAAAGCCAGAAAATTTGACTCAAAAATCGCGCATGGCAAGGGCATGCTGTGCAGATAGCCCTGCATTTCGTCACAGTTGAGCAAGCGCAGCAGGCGTGCCTGTTCCTCGGTTTCGACACCCTCGGCCACCACCTTGAGCTGCAGTGCATGCGCCAGGTTGATGATGGTGGACACCAGCGCCAGGCCTTGCGGCGAGTCCGTCATCTCGATCACAAACGAGCGATCAATCTTGAGCGTATTCACCGGGAATTTCGACAAGTAGCTGAGCGACGAAAAACCGGTGCCGAAGTCGTCGATGGCGATGCTTAGCCCCATGTCCCGGATCGCGTGCAGGCTGGCGATGCTGTGCTGGACGTTCTCCATGATCAGGCTCTCCGTAATCTCCAGCTCCAGTCCGGCTGCCGCGTGTTTGTCAATGGCGATGGCTTGCCTGACCTCCTTGATAAAGCCGCGATCGCGCAGCTGCCGGGGCGACACGTTGACCGCGATCCGCACCGCCGGCAGGCCGGCGGCGCGCCAGCGCAGGTAGTCCTTGATGGCTTGGCGCAGGGCCCAGCGGCCGACATCATGGATCAAGCCGGTTTCTTCCAGGATCGGGATGAACTGGGCCGGTGGCACCAAGCCGGTGCGGGGGTCATTCCAGCGGATCAGCGCCTCGGCGCTGGTCATCTTGCCGCTCACCAGATTCACCTTGGGCTGGTAATAGAGCACGAATTCTTCATTGTCCAGCGCCTGGCGCAACTGATTTTCCAGGGTCAAGTTGGCCGGTACGGCTTCGGTCATGGCGGGCGTGTAAAACAGGTAGCGCTCGCCCCTTGCCTTGGCCCTTTTGAGCGCGGCCTCGGCGTGTTTGTACAAAGTGTCGGCATCGACGCCGTCTTTGGGGAACTGCGCCACACCGATCTTGGCGGAAATCCGGAATACATCATCATTCAGGCGAAACGGCTGCTTCAGCAAAGCCTCAATCCATTTCTCGACCAATCGAGTCAGGTCTCCCCCCGGCTTGACCACCGGCATCACGACCGCAAAATGATCCGCCCCCACGCGTGCCAACAGGTTGACGTCCCCGGCGGTGTTGTGCGTCAGCCACTGCGCCACCTGCCGCAACAGTTCGTCGCCGACCAGGCGACCGAGGCTGTCATTGATGTTCTTGAAGCGCTCCAGATCAATCAGAAACAAGGCCAGCGGGTGCCCGCCACTGGCGGCGCCGCGCAGATACTGTGCCACCCGCTCGAGAAACAGCGTGCGGTTGGCCAGGCCGGTGAGCGCGTCGTAGTAGGCGAGGTAGTTGAGCCGCTCCTGCTTGTCGATGTGATCCATCGCGAGCCCGATGTCGCCGGCCAGTTCCGTCAACAGCTTCAACTCTTCTTCCTGGAAGAAATCAATCTCACCGGCGTACAGCGCGAGCACGCCAACTGCTTCATTCGCGACCAGCAGTGGCAACACGGCCATCGAGCAAACCCCGGACTCGGCATACTTGCTGCTGAACAGCACCTGCGGGTCGTTGTGCGAATCGTTGGAGACAACGGCCTTCTTGTCCCGCAGCGCCCGCGCGCTCATGGTCTTGGGGGCCGTGTCACTCGATGCCAGGATCCCCTTGATGGCGTTCAGCAGCCCGTCATCCTTGCCCGCTGAAGCGGCCGGGGCCAGCTTCAGGGTGCCACGCTCCGCGATCGCGATCATCGCCATGCGAAAGCCGCCGGACTCCACCGCGACCCGGCAGGCTTCCCTGAACAACTCGTCGCGGTCGCGCACACGCACGATCAGCGTGTTGATGCCGCTGAGCACGGCATAGACGCGGTTCAGGCGTTTGATCGTGCGTTCTGCCGCCTTGCGCTCGGTGATGTCTTCGCCGATGCTCGCCACGCCAATCACATCGTCGGCGTCCGACCGCAGCACTGAGTTGTTCCAGTGAATCAGCCGACGCTCACCGGATCGAGTGAGAATCTCGTTCTCATCGTGCATGGCTTCGGGGCGATTGGCGAGGATGTCCTGGAAGAAGCTTGTTTTCAAATGATGAAGTTCAGGCGCGATGAAAAGCTCGAACCAGTCTCGCCCGATCACTTCCTCGGAGCGCCATCCGGTCAGGCGTAGCAGGTAGTCGTTGCAGTACGTGATCCGCGCGTCGCGATCGAGCATGAGCGAAACAAGTTCCACGTTTCCGAGCATGTCGCCAAAGCGGCGCTCACTTTCGCGCAATTTCTGCTCGGCCCGCTTGCGTTCGGTGATGTCGCGGATGGCGGCAATCGCCACAGTGCCTTCGTTGGTCTCCAGCGGGCTCAGGCTGATTTCGATCGGGAATTCGCTGCCGTCCTGGCGTCGCCCGAACAGCGCCAGGCCCGCGCCCATGGGCCGAGCCCGTGGCTGCGCGAAAAAGCCGTTGCGTTTTTCTGGATGTTGGCCGCGCAAGCGTTCCGGCACCAGCATTTCCATCGGCTGGCCCAGCAGGTCTTCGCGGCGCCAGCCAAACAGCTGGACCGCCTGGGCGTTCACCAGCA
The DNA here is from genome assembly GCF_010365055.1 of Rhodoferax sp. GTDB lineage: Bacteria > Pseudomonadota > Gammaproteobacteria > Burkholderiales > Burkholderiaceae_C > Rhodoferax. The sequence goes on along the minus strand of NZ_JAAFHA010000150.1, from coordinate 85 downwards.
CGATCTCGGCGTTGCGGTTGACGATCACCATCGCGTCGGGCGCGGCCTCCAGCAGTTCCTTGAACTTCTGGTCGGCCTGTTTACG
>NZ_JAAFHA010000149.1 GCF_010365055.1 Rhodoferax sp. | reverse complement strand
AAATCTATCTAACCATGAAGCCCTGAGCGCTGCAAATCACCAACACCCAAAACTAAATTTCGGAAATTTACAGAAAAGAAGTTGCTTTATCCCGCCAGAAAGAAGCGCTGTGCCGCGACTGGAGTCGACTGCATCGCACCAAATCCGATGCGGTGTGTCCGACATGCATGGCTGAATCACCTTACTTGCGTCACCACTGGGAGCACGCTTATGTCACTGCGTGTCCTAAACACCGCATCCAGCTGGTCGACAAGTGCAATGCATGTGGGGAGCACCTTTCACCCATGCGGCTCTACATTGGGCTTTGCGCATGCGGCAACGCCCTGGACAGCATGCCAAAGGTGTCTGCCACGCGGGCTCAGCTATGGTTATCGACGTTGATGACGGGCAAAGGTCAACCTTCGGGCAACCTGAAGCCGATTTCGCAGGACGTGGATACCGATGTACTTGTGAAGGTCATTCGAACGCTATGCCTGCATCCCGACCCGACAAAGCCCGCTTTGCCACGTGGTGCCGCTTTGCCAAAAACAGTCGCTGAGGCCATCGAATTTCTCGCTCCGCTCGATGCCTTGCTGGCCGACTGGCCAACTGGTTTGCGCTCGCATGTCGAGCAGCGCATCGCCGCCGGACGCAGAGATGCCCGCACATTGAACACCTTGTTGGGCGACTGGTACATCAGTCTGCGCAAGGCTTGCCAGGGCACAACGCTTGAACCGCTTCTTCAAGTCATCATCAACGTTGCCGCCGAAAAATCTGAGTGCGTACTGGGCCTGGATTCGGCCAAGGCCATGGCCCAAGACGCCACCAAGTATGTACGGGCCTCGGACGCCGCCAGGGCTATTGGTGTCAGCGTGTCCCGAATGCATGATGCGATGCATACCGGCGAGTGCGCGCACCGCACACGGCGTATGGGTACCCGTGGCCAGGTGTACGAGGTTTCCTGTGCTGAAGTTGAACGCATTCAGAAACGGCGTGCGGAATGGATTTCTGACATCACAGCCTGCGAGTTGGCCAACGTCACCCCCGTGGTGCTTGAACGCATGAAAGCGGCGGGCGTTATTCGCTCGGACATCCGCTGGCGCGAAGACATCATGAAAGGTGGACCGGTCGAGCGCCAATCCCTGCTGGATTTGTATACGAGTGTGGACCGGGGGGCCCAATCTGCAGCGGTTGCAGAGGATGCGACGCTCACCTGGTCTGAATTCACAAGCCGTCGCATGGGGGAAAAGCGGGCGATTGAATCGCTGATGAAGGCTATTGCAAGCGGCGATGTGAAAGCGGTCACGCGTGCTCGAACACTGGGCGAGATGTATTTCCGTATGGGGGATGTATCACAGCATTTCGGTACGCCATTGCTCGAAGCTGGCATGTCGATACATCAACTATCCAAGGCGACAGGCTGGAAATGGGAGTCCATCTCGCACTGGATGGAAGAGGGTTTGCTGGCTTGCGAGTCGATTCAACTCCGCGGCCAGCCTTGCCGCGTGGTCTTACCGCACCAGTTACTGGCGTTTCGTCAGAGCTACATCCCGCTGGCAGACCTGGCCCGCGCCATGAACATGAAGGCATCAGCCTTATCGCTTTCGCTACGCGGCATCGAGCTCGTTGGAGCGAAAGGGTTGCCAGATGGTGCCTTGCGCGGCGGGTTGCTTCGCATTGCAGATATTGGTCGACTCGCTGTGATTGGAGCTAAGGCTGGATATGACCTGTTTGTGCCGGCGGCATGATTGCTGCGGGTGTTGTCGGTGGGTACGGTCAGCGCCGCATTGCGCGCGATGTGCTTGCCCTAGATGGAAGAGGTGGCTCGCAGACTGCAAGAGGCTGTCAAGGCGAGCGGTGGTTTACCGCCTTTGCGAAACGAGCCAACCCATGGCACTGGTGCGGGCACCTTCACGGTCTTTGTTGACGGCCTGCGATATGACATGGCGGTGTAGCTACAACAGCGGTTCTCGTCCTTGGGCAGCACCAGTCTATCGGCACACTGGACCAGCCTTCCGTCGGTGACGGCCTCCGGCAAAGCCTAGTGTTTTCCCGTGTCTGCACACATTGTCGGCACCGCAGACGACTCCGAGTTTGAGCCCCGCGTCGCTTCAGACGTCATGGGCGACGCGACTTGAGGTCGGGAGCATTAGGCAAGGCTACTGGCTTGTACGCGAGGGAATCTCAGGTTTCGCTTCCCATCGTCTCATCCGATACATCAAAGGTCTCCGCAAGCCCTTGATTCTCATGGCCGACGAATCTCAACTTATGCCTCTGGCTACAGCCTAGCCCGCGTCGTTATTATATTAGTAGCTATTATTGTAATAGCATAGACATTGCCGACGAGTGTCTGGAACCAAGGCGTGTTACCGGTGCTGCCTGTGAAAACTTTGCACCAAGCCACGCCCGTCAAAATCAGTGCCTAGCGCGTTCGTTCTCAGTGCCAAGACACTGATTTGCAGACGACTTGATGATGCAAATTAAGGCAAGCCCCGTGCTAGCCCGTAATGATGGGCCGCAGCGCGTCGACCTCATCGACCAGAAAGTCAAACAGCGCCGCCACGCGCGGCGTACGCCGTACCGCCGGCGTGGTGAGCACGCGCCAGATGCGGGCCAGTTCCGGGATCGGACCGAGCACCCGCACCAGGTCGGGCTCTGCGTCACCCAGCGCGGTCGGCAGGGGTGCCAGGCCGACACCCGCTTTCACCGAATAGATCAGGCCGAGCACGCTGTCATTGCGCGCCACAACATGGGCCGCCGGAGCCACCTGCCGCAGCCATTGCGTGGCGCGGTGGTTGGACATGGTTTCGTCAAAGCCCACCCAGTCGTGGCGATCAAGATCTTCCACGCGATCGGGCTGGCCGCGCCGGGCAATGTACTTCGGGCTGGCGTAGACCGCCCACAGCGAATCCCCCACCTTGCGCCCGACGAGCGCGTTGTCCTGCGTGTCGCCCGAGCGCAGGGCGATGTCGACCTCGCCTTTGGCGAAGTCGAGGTACTTGTCGCTCATCACAAACTCCACTTCCAGCCCGGGGTAGCGCGCCCGAAACCGCTCCAGCAGCGTGGAATTGATGATGCGGTACATCAACGGCTCAGGACAGGTCAGGCGCACCACCCCCGTGACTTCGCGCTGGAAGGCCTCGATGTGCTGCGTCAACGCCAGCGCAGCCTGTTCCACCCGCTGGGCAAGAGGCAGCAGCTGTTCGCCAAAAGCCGTCAGGCGATAGCCGCTGGGATGGCGTTGCACCAGGGACTGCCCCAGGCGCCGCTCCAACTCGGCCAGCCGGCGTTGTACTGTGGATTGATTGACCTGCAGCGCGCGACTGGCGGCGGTGGTGCTTTGGTGACGCGCCACCGCCAGCAGGTATTTGAGGTCGTTCCAGTCGAACATGGCGGGCGCTTGGGGTGGGGTTATGCGTTTGTGCGGCCCCATTATGCAAGCCTGCGGCTTGTGGCGCCCCCGTGCACTGCCTAGACTGGCAGCGCCATGTTGCACGAACCAACACACCGAAGGAGCCCGCCATGACAGCAGTTTCCACCAACACCTTCACCCCCGATGGCCAGGATTTCAAGATCGCTGTGCGCGCGCAATGGGACCGTTCGGCAGCAGGCTGGAACGAGCACGCCCCGGAAATTCGCGCGTGGCTGCGCCAGGCCAGCGACGCCATGCTGGACATGGCCGGCGTCAAGCCCGGCGCGTCGGTGCTGGATGTGGCCGCCGGTGCCGGTGACCAGACGCTCGACATTGCGGCGCGCGTTGGCCCGACCGGTCGCGTGCTGGCCACCGACCTGTCTCCCGCGATATTGGCGCTGGCCGACGTGAACGCCCGCCACGCCGGGTTTGGCAACGTCCAGACCCTGGTCGCAGACGGCGAGGCGCTTGGCGTGCCGCCCAGCAGCTTTGATGCCGTCGTCTGCCGGCTCGGACTGATGTTCTTCCCCGACCCGCTGCAAGGCCTGCGCAGCATGCAGCGCGCCTTGCGGCCAGGCGGGGGCATCTGCACCCTGGTGTTCTCACGGCCCGAGCGCAACCCCTGCCTGGGCATCCTGATGAGCACCGCGCTCAAGCACGCGGGGCAAGCGCCACGCGACCCGTTCCAGCCGGGCGGCCTGTTGAGCCTGGGCAAGCCGGGCCTCGCCGATGCGCTGTTCCAGGCGGCGGGCTTTCGCAACGTCGCCAGCACGGCACTGGATGCGCCCTTTCACCTGCCCACGCCGCGCCACTACCTTGACTTCATTCGCGCGTCGGCCAGCCCGATCCAGCAAATTCTCGGGCGACTCACGGCGGAAGCGACCGATGCAGTCTGGGCCGAGATGGAGGAGCGACTGGGGGTCTTCACGACCGCCGATGGCTGGATCGGCCCCAACGAACTGCTGCTGACGGCGGCGCAGCGCTGAGACTGCCGCGTCGACTCATCCGTTGCCGGACGGCTCAGGCGCTGGGCTGGTGACAAACCGCTTCGACATTGTGGCCGTCTGGGCCGATCACGAACGCACCGTAATAGTCGGGGTGGTAGTGCGGGCGCAGGCCCGGAGCGCCATTGTCCTTGCCACCGGCCGCCAATGCCGCGGCGTAGAACACATCAACTTGAGCGCGCGTCTTGGCGCTGAAAGCCAGATGAAGGGGCGTGGGCTTCTGCGCTGTGAGGTACAGCCAAAACGAAGGTTTTCCAGGGGTGCCCAGACCCAGACCGTGCGGCCCCTCCATGACAACGTTGACATTGAGGGGCGCCAGCGCACGCAGGAAAAATTGCTTGCTGGCTTCATAGTCGCTCACGCCCAAGCCGATGTGATCAAACACGTTGAACTCCTTGATGAGGTGAAGAACGGTGCCTATGACCGGTCCGTAGCGGCCGCTGGCGTTCGTGTGTTGCGCGGCGGCGTCCGATTTGACGCAGAAGTCTCTCCGGTGTCGCGCATGGATCGAAGCCAGCGCGTCGCGCGCTGGTGATCGGGACGCTTGAACTAGCTGCTGATGTAATTCGTCAGCTGCGAAATCGTTTGCTGCTGCTCGGCAATGATGTCGTCCATCAGGTCGCGGATCGAGATCAGGCCTACCACCTTAGTGCCATCGAGCACCGGCAAGTGGCGAATTTTTTTCTGGCTCATCAACACCATGCAGGCATTGGCCTCGGTGCTGGGGGTGACCGTGATGACATCGCGGGTCATGATGTCGGCGACCTTCGTTTCTTTGGAGTTCTTGCCCTGCAGCGCAACCTTGCGTGTGTAGTCGCGCTCGGACACCACCCCAACCAGTTTGCCGTTCTCCATGACCGTCAGCGCACCCACCCCATAGTCAGCCAACAGCTGGAGTGCCTCAAAAACGCTGACTGAAGGACTGACCTGATGAACCGTTGAATTACGATTCTTTAACAATTCCGAAACGGGCTTCATCAAAACTCCAGTTAATTTGCCATGGGACATGCAGTGTAAACAAACTGCTGTGCATTGCAAGAGACGGCAATCCCCAAGGGCACGAGACAGGCTCGCCAGGGCAAACCGCATCCATTTCCATCGGCCGGGACCAGGGTAGACCCGGGCCGCGGCGGACAAGCACAAGGACGAGTCGCACATTCAAACATCATTTGCTATTTTTGCAGTAGCACTTTGTTCAATAGGGACGTGGGCTGCAGCCAATAAATATCCAAAAATGACATTGTTCGATTTAAAAGGAAAACACGGATTCAAGTGATTCCTTGGTTACATTTAGGCTTGGTCCCTATTGAATCAATTGATGGCGCTATTTTTTGATAGCCAAAATCCCTCATGACTGCCAAGAAGCCTTTTGAAATTGCCCGTGAAACGCTTCGCCAGCTGACTACACGCAAGTTAGCGCCAACGCCCATCAATTACCAGGCCATTTACAACGAAGTGGCGGGCGTGCCCACCGAGCCCGCATTTCCGGCCGATCGCTTGCGTGACATTGCCCTAGCGTTGCCGACCAAAACACCAGGTCAACAAAAGCAGCGTGGCTTGTTGGATTCCGCGATTGGGCAACTCAGCTGGGACGGCGTCAAAAGCGCCCTCATGGCTTACGGCGGCTTCAGTCCGCCG
>NZ_JAAFHA010000033.1 GCF_010365055.1 Rhodoferax sp. | reverse complement strand
AGGCGGTGGCCGACCTCATGGTGGCGCAGGGCAGCGGCGTGATTCTGAACGCCAGCTCGGTGGTCGGCATTTATGGCAATTTTGGCCAGACCAATTACGCGGCCACCAAGTTTGGCGTGATCGGTTTCACCAAGACCTGGAGCCGCGAGCTCGGCCCCAAGGGCGTGCGCGTCAACGCCGTGGCACCGGGCTTCATCACGACGCCGATGGTGGCGGCGATGCCCGAGAAGATCTTGCAGGACTTGCAGGCCAAAGTGCCGCTCCGGCGCCTGGGCCAGCCCGAAGAAGTTGCCAACGTCTACGCCTTTTTGGCCAGCGACGAGGCCAGTTATATCAACGGCGCGGTGATTGAGGTGTCGGGCGGCATGTCGCTCTGAGGCGCCAGACGTAAACACCAGCGCAGGTCCGCCATCGCATGGCCTAGCGCTGGGCAGACCCCTTCGCGTGCGGGAGATGGCGGGCCACGAGAGGACTCGACCGCGAACTGCCTCGCGGGTATGATGAAAAACATGGCTGATACAGTAGCTAACACCCATGGTCCTGCGAACCTCGGTACGGTCGTCGCGGTGCGCGGCAGTGTCGTGGATATCCGGTTTGATGACCAACTGCCGTCAATCCACACCGTACTGCGCGCGGATGACGGACGCATCATCCTTGAAGTGCTGGCCCAGCGCGATGCGCAGCATGTGCGCGCGATTGCCTTGACGCCCACGCAAGGTCTGGCGCGCGGCATGCCGGTGCAAGACACCGGCGGGCCGCTCAAGGCGCCGGTGGGGAAACAAATTTTGTCGCGCATGTTTGACGTGTTTGGCCATGCCATCGACCGCCAGCCAGAGCCCCCCGATGTGCAGTGGCGTTCCGTGCACCGTGCACCGCCGCCGCTGGCAGCGCGTTCGACCCAATCCGAAATTTTCGAGACCGGCATCAAGGTCATTGACGTGCTGCTGCCGCTGGAGCGCGGCGGCAAGGCCGGGCTCTTTGGCGGCGCAGGGGTCGGCAAGACCGTGTTGCTGACTGAAATGATCCACAACATGGTCGGGCATCAGGAGGGCGTCAGCATTTTTTGCGGCATTGGTGAGCGTTGCCGCGAAGGCGAAGAGCTTCACCGCGAAATGAAGGCCGCCGGGGTGCTGCCCAACATGGTGATGGTCTTTGGCCAGATGAACGAGCCGCCGGGTAGCCGTTTTCGGGTCGGCCACGTGGCCTTGACCATGGCCGAGTATTTTCGGGACGACGAACACCGCGATGTGCTGCTGCTGATCGACAACATCTTCCGCTTTATCCAGGCCGGCTCGGAAGTGTCTGGCCTGATGGGGCAAATGCCGTCGCGTCTGGGCTACCAGCCCACCATGGGCACGGAGCTCTCAGGCTTGGAGGAGCGCATTGCCAACACCGACAGCGGCGCCATCACCTCGATTCAGGCGGTGTATGTACCGGCCGACGATTTCACCGACCCGGCGGCTGTGCACACGTTTTCGCACCTGTCGGCGTCCATCGTGCTCTCGCGCAAGCGCGCCAGTGAAGGACTTTATCCGGCGATTGACCCGCTGCAATCGAGTTCCAAAATGGCCACGCCGGGCGTTGTGGGCGAGCGCCATTACGCGCTGGCGCAGGAAATCCGGCGCACGCTGGCCCAATATGCCCAGCTGAAAGACATCATTGCCATGCTTGGGCTGGAGCAGCTGTCGCCGCAAGACCGCAACGTGGTGGGGCGCGCGCGCCGGCTGGAGCGGTTTTTGACCCAGCCGTTTTTCACGACCGAGCAGTTCACTGGCATGGTGGGCAAGCTGGTCAGCCTGGAAGACGCGCTGGACGGTTGCGAACGCATCCTGCGCGATGAGTTCAAAGATTTGCCTGAGAGTGCGCTCTACATGATCGGGAAGATTGACGAAGCCCGGGCCAAGCAAACCGAGACGGCCGACACCCATGAACCTTAAGATTCTTCTGCCTTTCAAGGTGTTTGCCGAAAAATCAGGCGTGTCGCGCATCGTCTCGGAAACCAGCGCTGGCTCTTTTGGTTTGCTGCCCCACCGGCGCGATGGCGTGGCGGCGCTTGAGCCTGGCATCCTGGTCTACGAGACAGCGGCTGAGGGCGAAGTTTTTGTGGCCGTCGACGGCGGCGTGCTGGTCAAGACAGGGGCGGACGTGCTGGTTTCAGTGCGGCGGGCCATGGGCGGCGCGGACCTCGGCCAGTTGCGCCAGGCGGTGGAGCAAGAGTTTTTGGCGCTGGACGAGCATGAGCAAAACGTGCGCTCGGTGCTGGCGAAACTGGAAACTGGTTTTTTGCGTCGCTTTGCGACGTTTCAACATGACTGACAAGTCCCGGAAAACTGTGAAAAAGAATGCGGGCCTGGCCGAGCAGGTCGGCGCCAAAGCTGCGCGCAAGCTCAAGGCACAGCGCAACGCCACGCCGGGCGTGTGGTCTGGCCTGGGGGTGATGGGACTGGTCGGCTGGTCGGTGGTGGTGCCAACCCTGCTGGGCGCAGCGCTGGGCCTCTGGCTGGACCGCCGCTATCCAGGCGGGCGCACCTGGACGCTGGCCCTGCTGATGGCCGGCCTGACACTGGGCTGCTTGAATGCTTGGCACTGGGTGAGCAAGGAAGACCAGGCCATGCGGGAGGAACAGGAAAATGATGATGAATGACACACTGACCCTGGTGCTGGCAGGGCTCGCGGGTGCGATGCTCGGCGCGTTTTTTTTCGGTGGCTTGTGGTGGACCGTTCGCAAGAGTCTGGCCTCTGCCAAGCCCGGGCTTTGGGTGTTTGGCAGTCTGCTGCTGAGGATGGGTGTGACGATGACCGGTTTTTATTTTGTCTCGGGCGGCGACTGGCGGCGCTTGCTCAGTTGCTTGGTCGGGTTTGTGATAGTGCGCCAACTGGTGACGCGGCTGACCCGTTTTCCTGAAGAAAACCAGCCGCGCCAGCCACAGGAGGCCCGCCATGCACCTTAGTCCCGATGAAATCGTCTTCTGGCAATACGGGTTTTTCAAGCTCAATGCCACCATTGCTTACACCTGGGCACTGATGCTTTTGCTGACGGTCGGCGCCAAACTCATCACGCGAAAACTCTCCACCGATCTCACGCGCTCGCGCTGGCAGAACCTGCTGGAGATTGTGGTAACCGGCATCGAGCAGCAAATTGCAGATGTCGGCCTGCGCCATCCACGCCAATACATCGGCTTTCTGGGCACGCTGTTTCTGTTTGTCGCCATGGCCAGCCTGTGCACCGTCATTCCCGGCTACGAGCCGCCGACCGGTTCGCTGTCCACCACGGCCGCGCTGGCGCTGTGCGTGATGGTGGCCGTGCCGTTGTTCGGCATCGAGGACCAGGGCTTGGGCGGCTACCTCAAGTCCTACCTGAAGCCGACCGCCATCATGCTGCCGTTCAACATCATCAGCGAAATCTCGCGCACGCTGGCGCTGGCGGTGCGCCTGTTTGGCAACATGATGAGCGGAGCCATGATCATCGGCATTCTGCTGAGCATCACGCCCTTCATCTTTCCCATCGTGATGACGGTGCTGGGGCTGCTCACGGGCATGGTGCAGGCCTATATTTTCAGCATCCTGGCGGCGGTTTACATCGCCGCTGCCACGCATGTGCGCAAGCCCAGGCCCAAGCCTGAGCCGGTATCCGACATTTAAACCTCAACTTCAGCAAAGGATTCACTATGGACAGTTTGACAATTATCGCGGTGGCCTCCATCGTCATCGCCGGTATCACCACCGGTTTCGGCACCATGGCGCCGGCTTTTGCAGAAGGGCGGGCGGTCGCGATGGCGCTCACCGCCTTGGCGCAGCAGCCCGACGCCTCTGCCACCATCACCCGCACCCTGTTTGTCGGTCTGGCGATGATCGAATCCACCGCGATTTATTGCTTCGTGGTCTCGATGATTCTGATTTTTGCCAACCCGTTCTGGAACCACGCCATCGCCCTGGTTGCCGGAAAGTAAGCCATGCTTTTTGACTGGTTCACCTTTGGTGCACAGACGCTGAACTTTCTCGTGCTGGTGTGGCTGATGAAGCGCTTTCTTTACAAGCCCATCCTTAACGCCATCGACGCGCGCGAGAAGCGAATCGCCTTGGCCCTGGCCGACGCTGCCTTGAAACAAGTGGCAGCGCAAAAGGAGCGCGACGCGTTTCAAAAGAAGAATGAGGATTTTGACCGGCAGCGCAGTGAATTGCTGGGACGGGCCAAAGACGAAGCCAGGGCCGAGCGCCAACGCCTGCTGGACGAGGCGCGACAAGTGGCCGAGACCTTGCGCACCAAGAAACAAGACGCCTTGACCCGCGAGTTGCAAACCCAGCATCAGGACATCGCCCGCCGTTCGCGCGAGGAAGTGTTTGCCATTGCCCAAAAGGTGCTGACCGATCTGGCAGGGTTGAGCCTGGAAGAGCGCATGGGTGATGTGTTCACACAGCGCTTGCGAGCGCTCGACGATGCGGCAAAAACGGGGCTCGCCGAGGCACTCAAGACATCCATCAACACGGTGCGCGTGCGCAGCGCCTTCGAGCTGTCCTCAACCCAACGAGACGACATGCAACAGGCGCTCAATGAGTCGCTCTCGTCTGACATCAAGATTCAGTTTGACACCACGCCGGAGCTGATCAGCGGCATCGAACTGACAGCGAACGGCTGGAAGGTCGCCTGGAACATCGCAGATTTTCTTGCGTCACTGGAGCAGCGCATTGGCGACTTCACCAAGGAACCGTCCGACGGCCAAGTCCATGCGGTCGCATCAACATACGCGCCAGAGAAAGCCTCATGAGCGCACCCTCCGACAGCCTGCAAGGTGTCATTGAGCGCAGCTTTTCAGCCTTAAGTCACGGGCGCGAAACGTACCAAGTGCACTTGAGCCCGCAGGAGGTGGGCACGATCACCAGCGTTTCCACCGGCATCGCCATGGTGTCCGGCCTGCCGGGTGTGGGGTATGACGAGCTGCTGAAGTTTCCCGGCCAGGTGTTCGGCATCGCCTTCAATGTGGATGAGACCGAAATTGGCGTCGTGCTGCTGGGCGACTATTCGCGTCTGCAGGCGGGCGATAAAGTCGAGCGCACTGACCGGGTGATGGACGTCAGCGTGGGCGACGGCTTGCTGGGCCGGGTGATTGACCCGCTGGGCCGCCCGCTTGACGGCCTGGGGCCGGTGGCCACCAGCGCACGATTGCCCATTGAACGCCCCGCCGCGCCCATCATGGACCGTGCGCCGGTGACGGTGCCGCTGCAGACCGGCCTGAAGGTGGTTGATGCCTTGATACCGATCGGGCGCGGCCAGCGCGAGCTGATTCTGGGCGACCGGCAGACCGGCAAGACGGCGATTGCGATTGACACCATCCTCAACCAGCGCGGCCAGGATGTGGTGTGTGTTTATTGTGCGATTGGCCAACGTGCGTCGGCTGTGGCGAAGGCGGTCGCCGTGCTGAAGGCCAAGGGCGCGCTGGCCTACACCGTGGTGGTGGTCACCGAGGGCAATGACCCGCCGGGCCTGGCCTACATTGCGCCTTATGCCGCCACCAGCATCGCCGAGCATTTCATGGAAGCGGGCCGCGACGTGCTGATCGTGTACGACGACCTCACGCAGCATGCCCGCGCTTACCGCGAGCTCTCGCTGCTGCTGCGCCGCCCGCCGGGGCGCGAGGCCTTTCCGGGTGACATTTTCTACATCCACTCGCGTCTGCTGGAGCGCGCGACCCATCTGCGCGAGGAGCGCGGCGGTGGTTCGCTCACAGCCCTGCCGATCATCGAGACAGAAGCGCAGAACATTTCTGCCTACATTCCGACCAACCTGATCTCCATTACCGACGGTCAAATTTACCTCTCGCCCGCGCTGTTTGAGCTTGGCGTTCTGCCTGCTGTGGATGTAGCCAAATCGGTCTCGCGCGTGGGCGGCAAGGCGCAGCGCGCCTCTTACCGCGCGGTGGCCGGCGACCTCAAGCTCGCCTACGCGCAGTTCGAGGAACTGGAAACCTTTGCCCGCTTTGGGGCCAGGCTGGACGAGGACACCACCAAAATCATCGAACACGGGAAGCGCATTCGGGCCTGCCTCAAGCAGCCGGAATCTGCGCCGGTGGCAGTGGCCGCCCAAATTGCGGTGCTGATGGCGTTGAGCGAAAAGCTTTTTGACAGCGTGCCGCTTGACCGGATGATGGATGCCGAGCAGGCCGTACGCGAGGCCGCCGCCAAGCTGCCCGACGAGGTGCAGGCGCGCTTCGATACCGCCGACAAAATGAGTGACGCAGACCGGGGGGTGATTGTCCAGATCGCCCGCACAGCGCTTGCCAGCTTTCAGCCCGAGGCGGCACCCCAAGCTGAAACGGACAGCAGCGCCCAAACCGGGCCGGCCGACAAGGACTCGGCATGAGCGACACCACCGCCAGCCTGAGCCGCAAGATTGGCACGGCCGGTGACCTGCAATCCGTTGTGCGCACGATGAAGGCGGTGGCGGCCAGCAGCATCGGTCAATACGAGAGCGCCGTGCGCGCGCTGGATGATTACTACCGCACCGTGCAACTGGGGCTGGGCGCGTGCTTGCGCGAGATCGAACGGCCAACGCCAGCGCCAGCGCCGCGCAGGGAAACCGGGCCCATCGCCGCCGTGGTGTTTGGCTCCGACCAAGGCCTGGTCGGCCAGTTCAACGACATGATGGCCGATTTTGTCGTCAAAACGCTGGGAGATTTACCGGGTGTAAAAACCGTCTGGACGGTCGGCGAGCGCATCCGCTCAAGGCTGACGGAGACGGACTTGGGCTTAAGCCAAAGCTTTATCCTGCCGGGCTCCATTGGCGCGATCACGCCCCTGGTCGGGCAGATTCTGATCCAGATTGAAGCGCTTCGTGAAAAAGCTGAGACCACGCGGGTCATCGTTTTTCATAACAGCCCCCACGCCGGGGCGATTTACAGCCCCGTCTGCCAGCGCTTGCTGCCACCCGACGAAGCCTGGCGGCGCAAGTTGACGGTGATGGCCTGGCCGACCCAAATTTTGCCGGAGGTCGTGGGTGACGCGGCGGCAACCTTGCTGGCTTTCGTGCGGGAATACCTGTTCGTCTCGCTTTTCAGGGCCTGCGCCGAATCCCTGGCCAGCGAAAACGCCAGTCGGCTGGCCGCCATGCAGCGTGCTGAAAAAAATATCGATGAACTGCTGGAAGACCTGAACCGCTCGTTTCACCGCCTGCGCCAAAGTGGCATTGACGAAGAATTGTTCGATGTGATTTCCGGGTTTGAAGCGCTGACCAGCGCCGCTCCACGCTCATAGCGTGTCGGCACCGTCGGCTCACAAAGCGTCATCGCAGCCCCTGGCCGCGTGCCTCAGGAAATCTTGGTCGGCTCGTGACGATTCAGGATTTCCATGATTCCTGGAACTTCCGTTGTCGGAACCTTGACCATGACCAGCATCGTGGCATCGTCGCTCGTTATTTTTTCGCTCGGAAGGCCGCCATTGATCAGTTCGTCGACAACGTTGGTGACGGCGGCTTTGTTGGCATAGGTTGCCGTGATGGTTCTGAACATGAATTTCTCCTTCTGGTTGGTTGTGAATTCAAAATGCAGATCGTCTTTCGAGTCTTTCGAACTCAGGCAATCGTCGGTATCCTGCGCAGCTTCGTCTGTGCGATGGCGCACCCAGGACCATCGAATCCGTGCGAGGCAGCCTGACCCTCAAACACAGTACCTGCCGAAACGAGAGCCGGGAACGGCCTTGCGTGCTCATGATGGCGACCGGGTGCCGGGCAATTTTTTCTCGCGGCCGTCCAGTGCCTGCCGGATGGCTGCGAGGATGAGCCGTTCCGACAGCGCTTCATCAACTCCGGGCACGTCCCACCCAAAGATGGCCCGGTACTTTTCGACCAGGTCATTGACATCTTCTTCCAGTTGGGCGCGGTGCGCCTCCAGTTCCAGCTGTTCAATTTTTGGCATGCTTGCTTTCTTTCATTTCGCGGCGTTCCAGCGCCAATTGCGAACCTCGGGCATGTCCTGCCCGTGCGCCCTGATGTACCGCTTGTGTTCAACGAGTTTTTCGGCCAGTTTGACCTTCAACGCGGCACCTGCGGCGCCGGTCTGCGGCAGCCGATCAATGGTGTCCATCACCAAGTGGAAGCGGTCCAGGTCGTTCAGCACCGTCATGTCGAAGGGCGTGGTAATCGTGCCCTCCTCCTTGTAGCCGCGCACATGGATGTTGTTGTGGTTGGTGCGCCGGTAGGTCAGCCGGTGGATCAGCCAGGGGTAAGCGTGGAACGCGAAAATGACCGGTTTGTCACGCGTGAACAGTGCGTCAAAGGCCGCGTCCGCCAGGCCGTGCGGGTGCTCGCTCGGCGGCTGCAGCTTCATCAGGTTGACGACATTGACAACCCGGATGTGAAGGTCAGGCAGTTCTTCGCGCAGGATCTGAACGGCGGCCAGCGTCTCCAGCGTCGGCACGTCGCCGCAGCAGGCCATGACGACTTCGGGATCGGCATCGTCCGGTTCATGCCCGGCCCAGTCCCAGCTGCCGATGCCGGCGGCGCAATGCGCGACCGCCTCGTCCATCGTCAGCCATTGCGGTGCCGAGTGTTTGCCCGCGACCACCACGTTGACGTAATGGCGACTGCGCAGGCAGTGATCCATCACCGAAAGCAGGCAGTTGGCATCGGGCGGTAGATAGACGCGAACGACTTCGGCTTTCTTGTTCACCACGTGGTCGATGAAGCCCGGGTCCTGGTGCGTGAAGCCGTTGTGATCCTGGCGCCAGACATGCGAGGCCAGCAGGTAGTTCAACGAGGCTATTTTGCGCCGCCAGGGCAGTTGCGCGCTGACTTTCAGCCACTTGGCGTGCTGGTTGAACATCGAGTCGACGATGTGGATGAAGGCCTCGTAGCAATTAAACAGTCCGTGCCGGCCGGTCAGCAGGTAGCCCTCCAGCCAGCCTTGGCACTGGTGTTCGCTGAGCATCTCCACGACTCGGCCTGCGGGCGCCAGCCATTGGTCGCCCGGGGCGGTGGCGGCGTCCCACTGGCGGTTCGTCGCTTCGAACACGGCCACCAGGCCGTTGGAAACAGTCTCGTCGGGTCCGAAGACGCGGAAGTTGCGCTCGGTGTCGTTGAGCCGAGCCACGTCGCGCAGGAACGGCCCGAGCACGCGCGTGTCGCCGATGCCCAGTACACCGGGTGTGGGCACGTCCGCTGCGTATTCGCGAAAGTCAGGCAAGTGCAGGTCTTTCAGCAGCAGGCCGCCATTGGCGTGGGGATTGGCCCCCATGCGCCGCTGCCCGCTTGGCGCCAGCGCAGCAAGCTCAGGTTGCAGGCGTCCTTGCGCGTCAAAGAGTTCTTCTGGACGATAACTGCGCAGCCAGTCTTCCAGCAGCTTCAGGTGACCCGGATGCTCAGCCGGGTGCAGCGGCACCTGGTGTGAGCGAAAATTGCCCTCGATGGGCTGCCCGTCGACCTGCTTCGGCCCGGTCCAGCCCTTGGGCGAATTCAGCACGACCATCGGCCAGCGTGGACGCTCGATTTGCCCCTGCTGGCGTGCCTGGCGCTGAATGTCCTGGATCTCCTGCACCGCCTGATCGAGCGCCGCCGCCATCAATGCGTGCATCGCCTCCGGTTCGTGCCCTTCCACGAAGATCGGTGTCCAGCCACAGCCCCTCAGGTACTGATCCAGTTCCTCGTGCGTGATGCGTGCCAGCACCGTCGGGTTGGCAATTTTGTAGCCGTTGAGGTGCAGGATCGGCAGCACCGCGCCGTCGGTGGCCGGGTCGAGAAACTTGTTGGAGTGCCAGGCGGTGGCCAGCGGCCCGGTTTCGGCCTCGCCGTCGCCGACCACGCAGGCGACGATCAGTTCAGGGTTGTCGAAGACGGCGCCGAAGGCATGGCTCAGCGAGTAGCCCAGTTCGCCGCCCTCGTGGATCGACCCCGGGCATTCGGGCGAAGCGTGGCTCGGGATGCCGCCGGGAAACGAGAATTGCCTGAACAGCTTTTTCAACCCGGCCTCGTCGCGGCTGATCTCAGGGTAGACCTCGCTGTAGCTGCCCTCCAGGTAGGTGTTGCCCACCACTGCGGGGCCGCCGTGGCCGGGGCCCGAGACATAGATCATGTCCAGGTCGTGGGCTTTGATGACACGGTTGAGGTGCGCGTAGATGAAGTTCTGGCCCGGTGTCGTGCCCCAGTGCCCGAGCAGCATGGGTTTGACATCGGCCAGGCTCAGTGGGCGCTTCAGCAGCGGGTTATCCCACAGGAAGATCTGGCCGACTGAGAGGTAGTTGGCGGCGCGCCAGTAGGCGTCCAAGTTCTGGAGTGCGGTCTCGGCAGGAGAGTGTCTCATAGGCATACGTTAGGCCTGGAGGGACGCCTGCGTCTGTTCGCTACCGCACGAAGTGTCGCCAGGGCTGCCTCCCCGTGCAAAGTGGACCGCGACCACCGCCTGGGTGCGGCAACGCACAGACATCCCGGCTGCGCGGCCACAGAATGCCTGATCCCGGATCAATGGCCGATTCCGGTTGACGTTGCGCGCCCAACGCCACGAAAACAAACTGGGGTCGACGACGACGGCCGGCCCTCAAAGGAAGAACAGCATGTTGCGAAGCCTCAAGGAACTCGAAAAATGCACCATCGGTGCAACCGACGGCGACATCGGTCAGGTGAAGGATCTCTACTTCGATGACCGTGCCTGGGTGGTCCGCTACCTTATCGTCGACACCGGATCGTGGTTGTCGGGCCGCAAAGTGCTGATCTCGCCGATTGCCATTGAAAAGCCCGATTGGCCGGCGCACAGGCTGGCGGCTATGACTACCCGGGACCAGGTCAAGAACAGCCCTGACATCGACACCGACAAACCGGTGTCCCGACAGCACGAGGTGCAGTACCTCGGCTACTACGGCTACCCCACTTACTGGGGCGGCGCCGGGCTGTGGGGCGCAGGCATGTATCCATTCGCGACCGTTCCCGGCCAGGCCGAGCTCCCGCTTGGCGTGGCTGCGCGGCAACGAGCGATAGCTGGTGCCGACGCCGAGCGCGAGCGTCACCGCGACGACGACCCCCACCTGCGCAGTTGCGAGGCCGTTGTCGGCTACCACATCCACGCCACCGATGGCGAGGTGGGGCATGTGGAGGGGTTCTTGGTTGACGATGAGACATGGGCCATTCGCTACATCGTCGTCAATACCAGCAACTGGTGGATCGGGCACAAGGTGCTGATCGCCCCGCAGTGGATTGGCGGCATCCAATGGTCGGATGAGTCCGTGACGGTCGATCTGAGCCGCGACGCGGTGAAGGCTGCGCCCACCTACGATCCGCCGACTGATCTGGACCGGCAACGCGAAACGAGCCTGTACACGCACTACGGTCGCCCCCCGTACTGGACGGCCGACTCGAAGCGCGAGCACGACATCTGACGCCAGAACCGTCAGGGCCGCGCCATGACCCCACTGACCCTGCAGTTGCTGTCGAACCGGCGCGAAAACGTGATGATCGTGCGGTCCCACCGAAGAGGAGCATGAAGATGCAGATTGGCATGATTGGACTTGGCCGCATGGGCGCCAGTATGGTGACCCGTCTGTTGCGTGGTGGCCACGACTGCGTGGTCCACGACCAGGAGCCCGAGGGCATGGCGCGCCTCGCTGCGCTTGGCGCCATGAGCGCTGCGTCATTGCAGCAGTTCGTTGGCCGGCTGCAGACACCTCGCGCGGTCTGGCTGATGGTGCCGGCCGCGGCCGGCGACGCCGTGCTTGAACAGCTGACGCCCCTGCTGCAACCGGGCGACATCGTCATCGATGGCGGCAACTCGCATTACCACGACGACCTGCGGCGCGCTGCGGCCTTGGCGAAATCAAACATCGCCCACGTGGACGTCGGCACCAGCGGTGGCGTCGCTGGCCTAGACTGCGGTTACTGCTTGATGATCGGCGGCGGCAAGGACATCGTGCAGCATCTCGCGCCCGTGTTCGCCACGCTCGCACCTGGCGCTGGCACCGCGGCGACGACACCCGGGCGCCACGCGGGCGGCAGCTCTGCCGATCAGGGCTGGCTGCACTGCGGGCCGCATGGCGCGGGGCACTTCGTCAAGATGGTCCACAACGGCATCGAGTACGGCGTGATGGCCGCCTATGCCGAGGGCATGAACATCCTGCATCACGCGAATGTCGGCCTGCGCGACCACGCCATCGACGCCGAAACGACGCCGTTGCGCGAACCCGCGCACTACCAGTACGAGCTGGACCTGCCCGAAATCGCCGAGGTCTGGCGCCGCGGCAGCGTGATCGGCTCGTGGCTGCTTGATCTGACCGCCGCGGCACTGGCGGCCGACCCGGCGCTGGACGGCTACGAAGGCCGCATCTCCGATTCCGGTGAAGGCCGCTGGACGGTGCAGGCCGCCATCGACGAAGCCGTGCCCGCGCCTGTGTTGAGCGCTGCGCTGTACGCCCGCTTCAGCTCGCGCGGCGAAGCCGACTTCGCCAACCGCGTGCAGTCGGCCATGCGCCATGAATTTGGCGGTCACGTCGAGGAACCAGCCCCGACCCCAGGATCAGGCACATGACATGAACCCCGACCCCACCTGAACCAAGGACTGCACGCATGAATGCCACGCAAGCACTGCATCAGCTCGGCCAGAGCCTCTGGCTGGACAACATCACGCGCACGCTGCTGCAAAGCGGCACCCTGGCACGCTACATCCAGGACCTGTCGGTGACCGGCCTGACCTCGAACCCGACGATCTTCGAACACGCCATCGGCGCGGGCGACAGCTACGACGCCAGCATCCACGTGCTGCACGACGCGGGTCTGGCGGAAGAAGAACTGTTCTTCGAGCTGGCCCTGGAAGACCTGACGCAGGCGGCGGACCTCTTTCGCACCGCCTTCGACGCCAGCGATGGCGTGGACGGCTGGGTGTCGCTCGAGGTCTCGCCGCTGCTGGCTGGCAACGCCGCACACACCATCCAGGCTGCGAACAGGCTGCACCGCAAAGCCGACAAAGCGAACCTATTCATCAAGATTCCGGGCACGTCCGAGGGCCTTGAGGCCATCGAGGAAGTGATCTTCGACGGCGTGCCGGTCAACGTCACGCTGCTGTTCTCGCGCGAGCAGGTGCTGGCGGCCGCCGAGGCCTATATGCGCGGGCTCGAACGCCGACAGGCGGCCGGTCTTGACCTGAAGGTGGCGTCGGTGTTGTCGCTCTTCGTCAGCCGCTGGGACGTCGCGGTGAAACAGGAGGTCTCGCCACCCTTCCACAACCGGCTCGGTATCGCCATCGCCATGCGCACCTACAAGGCCCATTGCGAACTGCTGGCGACTGAGCGCTGGAAGCGGCTCGCAGCAGCCGGTGCACGCCCGCAGCGCCTGCTCTGGGCCAGCACCGGCACCAAAGACCCGGCGGCGCCGGACACGCTGTACATCCAAGCGCTGACCGCACCCGGAACGATCAATACGCTACCGGAGAAGACCTTGCTGGCCTTCGCCGACCACGGCCGGGTCGAACGCGCGCTGCCGCCCGACGGCGGTTACGCCGAAGCCGTGATCGAGGAGTTCCACCGCGAGGGTGTCGACGACAACGCCCTGGCCGCCCGGCTGCAGCGCGAGGGCGTCGCTGCCTTTGCCACCTCCTGGCATGCCTTGCTGACGCGCATCCGCGAGAAGAGTGCGGCACCGGCAGCGCGGCCATGACCGCGCACACACAGACGGACCTCGACCTACAGTGCATCAACACGTTGCGCACACTGGCCATCGACCAGGTGCAGAAGGCGAACTCCGGTCACCCCGGCACGCCCATGGGCGCTGCGCCCACGGCGTACTGCCTGTGGCAGCATTTCCTGCGCTTCGACCCCGAAGACGCCGCATGGCCGGACCGTGATCGCTTCGTGCTGTCGGTCGGCCACGCGTCGGCGTTGCTGTACGGGCTGCTGCACCTGTGCGGCATAAAGTCGGCGACGAGCCTGGACCCCACGCGCGAAGGTCTGGCGGTGACGATGGCCGACCTGCAGCGCTTCCGCCAGGCCGGTAGCCGTTGCACAGGGCATCCGGAGCATGGCTGGACGACCGGCGTCGAGACCACCACCGGGCCGCTGGGCCAGGGCGTGGCCACCAGCGTGGGCATGGCCATCGCTCAAGCCTGGTTGGCAGCCACCTACAACCGCCCCGGCTTCACGCTGTTCGATCATCGCGTGTTTGCGCTGGCCGGCGATGGCGACATGATGGAAGGCCTGAGCGCCGAAGCGGCGTCGCTCGCCGGGCACCTGAAGCTGGGCCGGTTGTGCTGGATCTACGACTGCAACCAGATCAGCATCGAAGGCTCGACGGACCTGACCTTCACCGAGAACGTCGGCGCGCGCTTCACCGCCTGCGGCTGGCAGGTGCTGCAGGTGCTTGATGCCAACGACATTGAGGCCGCGGCGCTCGCTTTGAAGACCTTCGAGGCCAGCCGTGACCGTCCGACCCTGGTCATCGTGCACAGCCACATCGGCTTTGGTGCGCCGCACAAGCAGGACAGCGCCGCGGCCCATGGCGAGCCGCTGGGCGTGGACGAGGCGCGCGCGGCCAAGCAGTTCTACGGCTTCGATCCCGACGCGAGTTTCGCCGTGCCCGACGGCGTACGCGAGCATTTCAGCGCGCACTTCGGTCTGCGTGGCGCTGGCGCGCACGAGGTGTGGCGCGCCCGCTTCGCTGCCTACCGCGCGGAGTACCCCGAGTTGGCGGCGCAGATCGACCAGATGCAGCGGCGCGAGTTGCCTGACGCCTGGGATACCTTGCTGCCGGTCTTCGAGCCAGATGCCAAGGGCCGGTCCACGCGGGACGCCTCGGGCCAGGTTCTCAATGCGATTGCCGCCCGCATGCCCTGGCTGCTGGGCGGGGCGGCCGATCTGGCGCCGTCGACCAAGACGACGCTGGCCTACGATTTCGCCGGCGACTTCGAGCCGCCATCGCCCGGCGGCCACAACTTCCATTTCGGCATCCGTGAGCATGCTATGTGCGCCGTGGCTAACGGCATGGCCCTGTCCGGCCTGCGCCCCTTCGCCGCCAGCTTCTTCGTCTTCACCGATTACGCCCGTGGTGCCATCCGCCTGGCCGCGATGATGGGCTTGCCGGTGATCTACGTCTGGACGCACGATTCGATTGCGATGGGTGAAGACGGCCCCACGCACCAGCCGATCGAACAACTGGCGTCGTTCCGCGCCATGCCCGGCATGGTGACGCTGCGGCCCGCCGACGCGAACGAGGTGATCGAGGCCTGGCGTGTGGTGATGGCGCTGCGTGACCAGCCCGCCAGCCTGGTGCTGTCGCGCCAGGCCCTGCCTACGCTGGACCGCAGTCGCTATGCGAGTGCAAAGGGTGTCGCCCGCGGCGCCTATGTGCTGGCCGATGGTGACGACGGCCCGCCCGACGTGCTGCTGCTGTCCAGCGGCAGCGAGGTGGCCCTGTGCATCGCCGCCTACGAGCAGCTCAAGCTCGAAGGGGTGAAGGCGCGCGTGGTCAGTATGCCATCGTGGGATATGTTCGAGCGCCAGGACGCGGCCTATCGAGAGCACGTGCTGCCCGAGGCCGTGGCGGCCCGCGTGTCGGTCGAGGCGGCCTCCGCCCTGGGTTGGGACCGCTATGTCGGCCCGCATGGCGAGGTCATGGCGATGCGCAGTTTCGGTCTGTCGGCACCGGGCGAGGTGGTTCAACAGCATTTTGGCTTTGACGTGGCCCATGTGCTCGCTGCGGCCCTGCGACAACTGGCCCTGCATGGCGCACAAGGCCCTGCATGACCGCCCGCACCACCACGACTTCCTGGGCAACTACGTCGACGACCTTGATCAGGTGATCGACATGCATGCGGTCCGCGATGCAATCGTGCTAATCGGCGTCGACCCGCTGGGCTGGGCTGGGACGGCCAGATCCGCATGGACCTGCCGTCTATCCACGCGATGAGTAGTCTGGTCGTCATCAAGGACCGCATCGAGGCACCAGCCACTGGTGAGCAGAAGAAGCGGCTGGCGGCACTGGCGTCGCCAGCATGAGCACTGCGTCGACCATGGCCACGGCCGAGCCCATGTCGCCGGTCGACGAGGCCATGCTGGACGGCCTTCAGCGCGCCGCTTTCGACTATTTCTTCGAACACGGCGGGGGCAGCAACGGCCTGGTGGCCGACACCTCGCGGCCGGGTTCGCACGCCAGCATCGCGGTCGTTGGCTTCGCCCTGTCGGCCTACCCGGTGGGGGTGGAGCGCGGCTGGATGACGCGCGCCGAAGCACTTCGGCGCAGCCTGTCCGCACTACGCTTCTTTGGCGACAGCGATCAGAGCGGCACACCTGATTCGACCGGGTACAAGGGCTTCTACTTCCACTTCCTGCACATGGACAGCGGCGCCCGCGCCTGGCGTTGCGAGGTTTCGCTGATCGACACCGCGCTGCTGCTGGCCGGGATGCTGACGGCGGCGGCCTACTTTACGGCTGCGACCGCGAACGAGGCCGAGTTGCGTACGCTGGCCGATGCGCTGTACCGGCGCGTCGACTGGTGCTGGGCGCAGCCCCAGGGCGCTGCCTTGGTGCACGGCTGGAAGCCCGGCCGCGGCTTTCTGAACCACGCTTGGAACGGTTACAGCGAGGCGTTGCTGCTCTACGCGCTGGGCCTGGGGTCGCCGACCCATCCATTGACCGCAGGCAGTTTCTCCTCGTGGACCTCTACCTATCAGTGGAAGAACCTGTATGGCATCGATCATCTCTTTGCCGGGCCGCTGTTCATCCACCAGTTCTCACACGCCTGGATCGACTTCCGTGGCATCCGCGACCGCTTCATGCGCGAGAAGGACTGCGACTACTTCGAGAATAGCCACCGCGCCACCTACGTGCAGCGCGAGTACGCAATCCGCAACCCGCACAGCTTCGTCGGCTACGACAAGGACGGCTGGGGCCTGTCGGCCGGCGACGGGCCCAGGACGGCGCGCCAGCGCGTGGCCGGGCGACGCCAGTCGTTCTACGGCTATGCCGCGCGTGGCGTGCCCTGGGGCCCCGATGACGGCACGCTCAGCGGCCCTTCGGTGCTGGCATCGCTGGCCTTCGCTCCCGAGATCGTGCTGCCGGCCGTGCGACGCCTGCTGGCGCGCGGCTCGCCACCCAGCGACCGCAGCGCGCTCGCCAGCGGTTACAACGACACGGTGCGAGGCGTCGGCAAGGGCGCCCCGGCAGGCTGGATCTCGGACGGCCGCTTCGGCCTCGACCAAGGCATGATCGTGCTGATGATCGAGAACGCCCGCTCCGGCCTTGTGTGGCGGCTGCTCAAGCGTTCGGCGGCAATCCGCACCGGCCTGCACCGCGCGGGCTTTCGTGGCGGCTGGTTGACTGAAGGCGGGCCGCCATGACACCGACACCACTTCGTCGTGCCCTGTCTCGGTCCAAGCTGGTTGCCAGGGCGCCGCTGACCCCTACGACCTGCTGGTCATTGGCGCCGGCACACCTTGTGCGCCAGCGCACAGACGGGGCGCCGACGAATGCGCATACTGGACATTCGTTCTCCGGGTACGCCGTTCATGGACCAGGCACCCGCCGAGTGTCCATGCTGTTGCCGGTCTTGCTGACCTGTGAGTAAGTCAAGCACGGCCCCGACATCGATACCGACAGGTCAGTCACCCGACAGCACGGGGTGCCGGCCGCAAACCAGAAGGAGATGCATATGAAAACCCCGAGGAGCCCATCATGAAGTTCACAATTCCCCTGCCGCTGCAACACGAACATGAGGCCCTGCATGAGGAGCTGCGTCTGGCCACACAAGCCGAGGGTGAAGTCGGCGAAGCGGCCAAGACGCTGGCGCAGCTGATGCACCCGCACTTCGTCAAGGAAGACCAGTTCGCGCTGCCACCGCTGGGGCTGCTCGCGGCGCTGGCGCGCGGCGAATGGAGTGCCGAGATGGCCGAGGTGCTGACGCTCACCGACCAACTCGAGGCCGAGTTGCCGCAGATGCTCGCCGAACACAAGGCCATCGTCGCCGCCTTGAACACCTTGCGCGATGCCGCCGCGCGAACGGGCCGCAGCGACATCGTCACCTTCGCCGAAGCCTTGACCGAACACGCGCGCACCGAGGAAGAGGTGATGTACCCGGCGGCAGTGCTGGTTGGCCAGGTGGTGCGTCAGCGCTTAAGCCCGCGCGCGCCGACGGCAGAGTGACACTGACGGCAATGCAGACCCCTGCCTTCTTAGACGGAGAGTCGGGGATCGGCAGCGCCGAATCGCTGGCCGACGCTCTCGACTACTAAAGCCAGTGCGCCCGCAACAACCTGTCCCAGCGCCGGGTGCCGCGCCCCCGGACGACCCGTCGCTGATCAACGTCGCCGACCTGGCCCTGACCCTCGGCACCGACCTGGAGCGCGGCCTTGGCGCCGGAGAGGCGGCCAAACGGCTGCATGCAGACGGCCCCAACGAATTGCGCGCGGTGCCCCCCGTGCCCGCGTGGCGGCGAGCGTTGGCGCAGTTGCAAGATCCGCTGGTCTACCTGCTGGGTGCGGCAGCGGCCGTGGCCGTGGCCGCCTGGTGGTTCGAAGGCCGGGGCCGACCCGGTGCAGCCGGCTGGCCGCTCGATGCGATCGTCATCGCGTTCGTGGTGGTGCTGAATGCGGTGCTGGGCTGGCTGCAGGAGGCCAAGGCGGCACAGGCGGTCGCGGCGCTGGCGAAGATGACCACCGCCACCTCGGCCGTGCTGCGCGACGGCGCCGTCGCCCGGGTGCCCAGCGCCGAGCTCGTCAAGGGCGACGTGCTGGTGCTTAGCGAGGGCGACGCCGTGGGTGCCGATGCGCGCCTGGCGCAAGCCGCCGCGTTGAAGCTGCTGGAGGCGCCTTTGACGGGCGAGAGCGAGGCGGTGCTGAAGGATGCGGCGCTGCTGCCCGGGCCCGCGGCGCTGGGCGATCGGCTGAACATGGTCTTCAAGGGCACGGCGGTCGCGCAGGGCACTGGGCACGCCATCGTCACCGCTACCGGCATGAAGACCGAGATGGGCGGCATCGCCACCCTGCTGGACACCACGCCCGACGCGCCGACGCCGCTGCAGGTTGAGATTGCGCACCTGGGCAAGGTGCTGGGCATCGCGGCACTGGCGATTGCCGGCGTCGTGGTGGCTACGATCCTGCTCATCTCCAACCTCCAGGGCGTGGCCGATGTCGTAACGGTGCTGCTGCTGGGCGTGTCGCTGGCCGTGGCCGCCGTGCCCGAGGGCCTGCCTGCGATCCTGTCGGTGGTGCTAGCGATGGGCGTGCGCCGCATGGCGCGCCACCATGCCATCGTCAAGAAGCTGGCCTCGGTCGAGACGCTCGGGTCGGCGTCCGTCATCGCGTCGGACAAGACCGGTACGCTGACGCGCGGCGAGATGACGGTGCAGCGGGTGATGACGGCCTCGGGGCGCAGCGACATCACCGGCGTGGGCTACGCCCCCGAGGGGCGCGCCGAGACGGCCGGTGCGGAAATGCCCGAAGGCCCGCTGCGCAGCGAGCTGCAGGCCGTGCTGCGCGGTGGCAGCCTGGCCGGCAATGCCCAACTGCAGCAGGATGAGACCGGCGCATGGACGATCCAGGGCGACCCGACGGAAGCTGCGTTTCTGGTGGCCGAACGCAAGCTGGGCGACCCGGACCAACGGGAGACAGGCGAGTCCGCGCTTGAGGCGAAGGAACGCTTCGAGCGCATTGGCGAGACTCCCTTCACCTCGCAGCGCAAGATGATGTCGGTGCTGGTGGTGGACCATGCCGACGGCGACGCGCATGTGCTCTTTGTCAAGGGCGCACCCGATGTGCTGCTGGCGCACTGCACCCACGCCCGCCAGGGCGAGGACACGGTGGCGTTCGATGCCGCCTTGCACGCGCAGGTGCTGGCCGACGTGGCGGCCATGACCGGTGACGCACTGCGCACACTGGCCGTGGCGCGCCGCACGCTGGCACCCGACGCGCAGATCCCGGCCGACGCGGAGGAGGCGGCCGCGCTTGAGCAAGGTCTGGAGTACCTCGGCACCGTGGGCATCATCGACCCGCCACGCGAAGAGGCGGCCGTGGCCATCGCCGAGGCCAGAGAGGCTGGCATCCGCGTGATCATGATCACCGGCGACCACCCGCGCACGGCAGCGAGCATTGCGGCTGATTTGGGCATCGCCAACACCGACGCCAGCGCCGGTGCACCGGTGCTCACCGGCATCGAGCTTGACAAGCTGGAGGACGATGCCGCCTTCACCGCCGCCGTGCTGCAGACCTCGGTGTTCGCCCGCGTGGCGCCCAGGCACAAGCTGCGCATCGTGAGCGCGCTGCAGAGCAGCGGCAACGTGGTGGCGATGACAGGTGATGGTGTCAACGACGCCCCGGCACTCAAGGCTGCCGACATCGGCGTGGCGATGGGCGTGGCGGGCACCGAGGTGACCAAGGAGGCGGCCCGCATGATCCTGGCCGACGACCACTTCGCCACCATCGTGCTGGCAGTGCGCGAGGGGCGTGGCGTGCTCGACAACATCCGCAAGTTCCTGCGCTACCTGCTGTCGTCAAACTTGGCCGAGGTCTTGACAGTGTTCGCTGGTGTGGTGGGGGCGGGTGTCATCGGCCTGAAGGCCACGGCCACCGGATCGGGTGGCGCGGTGGTGCTGCCGCTGCTGGCCACGCAGATCCTGTGGATCAACCTGATCACCGACACCGGGCCTGCGCTGGCCATGGGCGTGGACCCGATCGCCGACGACGTCATGGCGCGCAAGCCGCGCCCGCGCAGCCAGCGCATCATCGATGCCCGCATGGGGCTGGGTGTACTGGAGGGCGGCGTGGTGATGGCGGTACTGACCTTGCTGACGCTGGACCTGTTCCTGCCCGGCGGGTTGATCGAGCCGGTGGACGCCTGGCTGGGCGCCGGCCCGCACAGCCTGGAACTGGCGCGCACCGCCGCCTTCACGGTGCTGGTACTGACGCAGTTGTTCAACTGCTTCAACGCGCGTTCGGCCACCGTATCAGCGTTCCGGGGGGCGTTCTCGAACCATTGGCTGTGGGCGGCGGTGGCCTTGTCGGCGGCACTGCAAGCGGCTGTGGTGCACCTGCCTTTTCTGAACCAGGCCTTCGGCACGGTGCCGCTCTCGGCAGGCCAGTGGGGCGTGTGTGTGGCGATGGCCAGCGGGGTGCTCTGGTTCAGTGAAGGGCGAAAGCTGGTGCGACGACTCTGAACCCGGCGCGCGCTTGCGCCGCTCGCTCACAGAGTTTTGCCGCCGGGGCACATATGACCAGCAAGGAGTTCTCATGAAAATCGACGCCAATGCATTCAAACTCCGCGAGGGCGACGAGGTTGACCTCGGCCTTTGGGCGACGAACGTCAAACCGATTTGCAAGTCGAAGAAGGCGTACCGCAAACGGCTGGAGGACCAGGTCGATCAGCTCAGCGACCAGCAGCGTCTGCTCTACGCGTCGAACCGCCACGCCTTGCTGCTGGTGTTCCAGGCCATGGACACCGCGGGTAGCGAATGTGGTCGGTCATCTGAGCAACGGCGTCTCCGAGCCTGTTCTGCAGCGCGCCTTCGAGTACTGGCGCAATATCGACAAGAATATCGGCAAGCGTATCGCCGAGGCTGTCATCGGGGCTTGATCGAACCGTGGTACAAAAACAACCAATCGAAGTCAGTGCATTTGCGAGTACACATGGATGGGTAGACTGGCCCGAGAGTTGGGCGCACGCGTGGTGTGCGAAGCCGCCAACAATATTGTCGAGTAACTTTTAGAGGAAATATCATGATCAAAATATGGATTCTCGCTGCGAACAGCGGCAACGCCACCCTCTTTTCCGCAGACTCGCCGACGGCGCCCTTGACCGAGCTTGCGACCTTTGACAACCCCGATGCGCGCGCGAAGCAGATGGACCTCGTTAGCGACCGGCCCGGGCGCAGCTTCGACAGCCATGGCGAGGGGCGCCATGCGATGGAAGTCGAGGTCGATCCCAAGAAACAGGAGCAGATCCGCTTCGCCAAGTTGATCGCGGATCGGCTCGAGCAAGGGCGCGTGGACAATGCATTTGGGCGTCTCGTTCTGGTGGTCGCGCCCATGTTTCTCGGTCTGTTGCGCGCGAACTTCGGCGCACCGCTTAGTGCGCTGGTGTCTATGGAATTGGACAAGGATTACACCGCGCTACGGCCCGAAGAATTGCGCGCCCGGTTGCCTGAGCAACTTTAAGTGCGGCGCCGACAATAAACCGACCTCAATCACAGGAGGAAATCATGCACATTCAGATAAATACTGATAAAAACGTTGAAGGCTCTGATGCATTTGCTGATCAGACGAAAGACATAATTGAGAGCACGCTCAACCGTTTCAGCGAGCACATCACACGTGTTGAAGTGCATCTCAGCGACGAGAATAGCGACAAAGCCGACATCAACGACAAGCGTTGCCTGATGGAAGCCCGCCTCGAAGGTCGCCAGCCCATAGCGGTAACTCATCGGGCGGCAAACCCGGACCTGGCCGTTCGCGGCGCCGCCGAGAAGTTGAAGCACATGATCGAAAGCACCCTTGGGCGGCTGGATAATCATTAACGATCTTGGCGGCAAAAACAGTTGGAAAGAAAAGTCTCGACAGAAACAAAACTTCTTTAGACATAACTCTGGAGAGCCGCCATGCAAGATACGCCCATCAAGCCCCCGATCAAAGAACCGCCGCAGCCCATACACCCGCCGGTGATACCGCC
Source organism: Rhodoferax sp. (assembly GCF_010365055.1). Lineage (GTDB taxonomy): Bacteria > Pseudomonadota > Gammaproteobacteria > Burkholderiales > Burkholderiaceae_C > Rhodoferax. The sequence goes on along the minus strand of NZ_JAAFHA010000033.1, from coordinate 15,959 downwards.
CAAGCCGTCTCCCCCGCCGGGAAAACCACCCATCCCGCCCATTCCACCGGACGAGCCCATCCCTGGGGAGCCTCCCGACCCGGGGCGTCCGCCCGTGGAGCCACCGCCTCCCGATCGGGAACCCACACCGCCGCCGCTAAAGATGGCAAATAACGCCGCCGGATACCGGTGTTATTTCTTAGATATCCAAGGGAAGAAACGTCATGCCATACGACACGCTAGGCAATCTCCCGGAAAGTGTCAGAAACGTGCTGCCGAAGCATGCCCAGGAAATATACCGGGCAGCCTTCAATCACGCCTGGGATACCTATCAGAATCGCGCCGACCGTAGGAGCGATGCAAGCCAAGAGGAAACCGCGCACAAGGTCGCCTGGGCGGCGGTGAAACAGCACTATGAAAAGCGCGGTGATGACTGGCATAAGAAACCATGACGCTCTAACAGGAGAACATCAGATGACGAAAGACCTATCCCTTGTTCGCTGGTTTTCCGGCCTGAGCCGCGCCGACACCGCCATTGTTGGCGGCAAGAATTCCTCGCTGGGAGAGATGATCGGCAAGCTGCGCGTATCAGGTATCAATGTGCCCGGCGGTTATGCGACGACGGCGTACGCCTACTGGGAATTTCTTGAGGCGAACGAGTTGAAGGCGCGCATGGCCGCGAAGCTGGATGAACTCGACAAGGACGGGGGCAATCTTGCTAAGGTCGGCAAAGCGGTTCGTAAAATGATTCTGGAAGCGGATATTCCCGCGCCCCTGGCCGAGGCGATCACGCGCGCCTACCATGAGATGGCAGAGCACAGCGGACACAAGGTGGCAAGCGTGGCCGTTCGCAGCAGCGCCACGGCGGAAGACTTGCCAGAGGCGAGCTTTGCGGGACAACTGGAAACCTTTCTGAACATCCACGGCGACAAGGCGTTGCTCGAGGCCTGCAAGCGATGCTACGCATCGCTGTTCACCGATCGGGCGATCGTCTACCGCAATAATCACGGTTTCGATCACATGCGGGTCGCGCTTTCCATCGGCGTGCAGGAGATGGTCCGTTCCGACAAGGCCGGCTCCGGGGTCATGTTTTCCATCGACACGGAGACCGGCTTTCCACGCAGCGTGCTCATCAATTGCGCCTGGGGACTTGGCGAGCCCGTGGTTCAGGGCATGGTCGAGCCAGATGAATATCATGTTTTCAAGCCGCTGCTGGAGAGCGACACCCTGCAGCCGATCATCGAGAAAATCCTCGGCGGCAAGGCGCAGAAGATGGTCTACGCGCACGACGGCAGCGCCACCGCCAAGCTCGTCAACACGAGCAAGAAAGAACGCTCGTCTTTTGTCCTGGGCGACAAAGAGATTCTGCAACTGGCGCGCTGGGCCTGCACGATCGAAGCGCATTACGGCCAGCCGATGGATATGGAGTGGGCCAAGGATGGCGAAACCGGCGAGCTTTACATCGTGCAGGCGCGCCCGGAAACCGTGCAGGCGCGCAAGGATGCCGGCACGCTCAAGACCTATCGGTTGAAGAACAAGGGCCGCCGTCTCGTCACGGGATTGGCCGTCGGCGACTCCATCGCAGCGGGCAAGGTCTGCCGCCTGGAGAGCCCTGCCCAGATTGACCGCTTCGAGGAAGGCGCTGTCCTGGTGACCGGGATGACGGATCCAGACTGGGTGCCGATCATGAAGAAAGCCTCCGCGATCGTGACCGACCATGGCGGGCGTACCAGCCATGCCGCGATTGTCAGCCGCGAGCTGGGTCTGACGGCCATCGTCGGTGCGGGTGATGCAACCGGCGTGCTGAAGAACGGCATGGAGGTGACGGTGTCCTGCGCCGAGGGCGATGCGGGGCACGTTTATGACGGCATTCTCGATTTCGAAGAGCAGGCAATGAGCCTGGAGGATATTCCGCAGACTCGTACCCGCATCATGCTCAATCTGGGCAATCCATCGGCTGCCTTCCGCTGGTGGCGCCTACCAAGCGACGGCGTTGGGCTGGCGCGGATGGAGTTCATCATCGGCAATATGATCAAGATACATCCGATGGCTCTGGTTCATTATCAGGATATCAAGGATAAGAAGGCGCGTCGCCGCATCGCCGAGCTGACCATTGCCTACGAGGACAAGAGGCAGTATTTTGTTGACGCGCTGGCGCGCGGCATGGCGCGCATCGCTGCGGCCCATCACCCGAAGCCGGTCATCGTGCGCATGAGCGATTTCAAAACCAACGAGTATTCCCAGTTGATTGGCGGCGCGGAATTCGAGCCGAAGGAAGAGAACCCGATGCTGGGCTGGCGCGGTGCCAGCCGCTATTACAGCGATGGCTACCGCGAGGGTTTCGCCCTCGAATGCCGCGCGGTACGCATGGCGCGCGAGGAGATCGGCCTCGACAACATCGTCATCATGATCCCGTTCTGCCGGAGCATCGAGGAGGCCGACAAGGTGCTCAAGGTGCTGTCCGACAATGGCCTGGTTCGCGGCAGAAACGGCCTCAAGGTATACGTGATGGCCGAGATCCCGTCCAACGTTTTTCTCGCCGAACAGTTCGCCGGGCGGTTCGACGGGTTTTCCATCGGCTCCAACGATCTTACGCAGCTTGTGCTCGGCGTCGATCGCGACAGCGCTGTGCTGAGCAGCCTGTTCGACGAGCAAAATGAAGCCGTGAAGACGGCTATCGCCGAGCTGATTGCCAAGGCACAAAAAAGCAACACGCATGTCGGTATCTGCGGCCAGGCGCCCAGCGACCATCCCGAATTTGCACGTTTTCTGGTGGAGCATTGCATCGATTCCATCTCGGTGAGCCCAGACAGTTTTCTGGCCGTGAAACAGGTGGTTGCACAGGCCGAGCAGGATTTGGAGGACACTGCGGGAGCGCAGGCGGAGAAGGGCTTGCCGCCGGCCTCCAGCGCGAAGGCACCGCAGCTTTGGCCAAGTCATGGAGCGATCTGATGCACTGCATAGCGTCCCCAAGCGACGTGCTGTCCAAGGTCAAAAAGTCAAGTGCCCTGGCCGGCAATGCTGATTTACGCAAAGCTGATTTGCGTGGAGCCAATTTCGAAGGCGCAAATCTGCGTGATGCCGACTTGCGCGGCGCCCGCATCGATGCAAGCATCGGCTGGCTTGATGCCGATACGCAAGGTTGCAGGGGTTGCCCGGCCCACGGAATGCGTTGATGGACCGACGAGGTCGCCACCTGTTTGTTCGCCAAACATCAGACCAGTTCCGATCGTGCTGACCGACGAAAAGGACAACGCGCAAATGTAGCCGCTCAGGGGTCAGCCGATGTCGCCTTGTGGGATCCGAAGGTCCGGGCGTAGGCGCAGGTGAACTCTGCGCCAATCAGCAGAATCTGAGCTGAGAAGTACACCCAAAGCAGCACCACCACCAGCGAACCGGCCGCGCCGAACCCCGACGCAACACCGCTGCGGCCGATGTAGGCGCCAATCAGAAACTTGCCGCCGGTGAACAACAAGGCCGCAAGCAAAGCGCCGAGCCACACGTCTGCCGCCAGCACGCGCTGGCGCGGCATGACCTTGTAAATCAGGCCGAACATGAACGCCACGAGCAAGAAACCGCCGACGGCGTTCCCAGTCTCCACCACGACCTGCCAGCCACCGAAGACCGGGTCCATACGACGCCCCACGGCAGCCAGCATCGCGCTGGTGACCAGCGACACGATGAGAAGGAAGCCGACCGCGAGGATCATGCCGAAGGCCAGCAGGCGGGCACGCACGAGCGTGAGCCAGCCGCTTTTGCGCAGCCGCCCCGGCACCCGCCAGATCCGGTCGAGCGCGTCCTGCAGTTCGGCAAACACGGTGGTCGCGCCGACGAGAAGGAGCACCAGGCCCACGGCAGTGGCCGTCAGGCCCTAGGAGGGCTCGCGCACGCTGGCCAGCAGATCCTGCACTGCGCCCGCGCCGCGTTCACCCATCAGGTCCTGCAGTTGCGCCTGAATCTCGCCGCGGGCGGCGACTTCGCCGAACACGAACCCGGCCACCGATACCACGATCAGCAGCAGCGGCGCCAACGAGAACATCGTGTAAAAGGCCAGCGCGGCGCCCATGCTCGGCACGTAGTCGTCGAGCCACGCGCTTGCGACCTGCTTGATGAGACCCCACCACGCGGCGGGCAGGTCGGCGAGCATCATAAGACGGCGGCACTACCTGCCGATGCCAGGCGAACTTGGGTGCCCGCGCTGCCTGCTAACATTTCCTCGATGTGATCGAGAGAACCAATCACGGCACGCTTGCCCGTGGCAAGAACGAAGGCGCAGGCCGCCTCCACCTTGGGACCCATCGAACCTGCCGCGAAGTCGTGCGCGGCAAGGGCCTGCGGCGTCACCTTGCCAATGGCACGCTGGTTGGGCTGACCCCAATCGAGATAGACCGCTGCCACATCGGTGGCGATGATCAGGCAGTCAGCATCGAGTTCGCGTGCCAGCAGGCCGCTGCACAGGTCCTTGTCGATCACGGCCTCAATGCCCTGCAGGCTGTGACCATCATCGCCCCTGGCAACCGGAATGCCCCCGCCACCCGCTGCGATGACGAGCGCCCCATGTTCGAGCAGCAAGCGGATGGAACGCAGACCCAGCACACGCAGCGGTTTTGGCGAGGCGACGACACGCCTGAATGCGGTGCCATCCGGCGCGATTGCCCAATGCTTCTCGGCCGCAGCGCGCTCGGCCTCGGCCTGCGTGTACACGGCGCCGATGGGCTTGGTCGGGTGCTCAAAAGCAGGGTCGTTCGGGTCCACCTCGACCCGTGTGAGCAGGGTGGCAACGGCTCTGGACGGCGGCAGCAAGTTGGCAAGTTCCTGCTCAAGCAGATAGCCGATCATGCCGTCGGTCTGCGCGCCCAGCACATCCAGCGGATAGGCCTCCACGCTGGTGTAGGCGGCGGCCTGCAGTGCCAGCAGACCCACCTGCGGCCCGTTGCCGTGTGTCAGCACCAACTCATGCCCAGCAGCCACGCCCGCGATCTGGACGGCTGCACGGCGAATGTTGTCGAGCTGGTTTTCTGCGGTGGGCGGTTCACTGCGCTGCAGCAGCGCGTTACCGCCAAGGGCAACGACGAGTCTCATCATCCGAGTGTGGCCACCAGCACGGCCTTGATGGTGTGCATGCGGTTTTCGGCCTGCGTGAAAACGACGGACGCATCGGATTCAAAAACCTCGTCGGTCACTTCGATCTCGCTGAGGCCATATTTCTCATGCACCTGGCGACCCACCTCGGTATCCAGGTTGTGAAAGGCCGGCAGGCAATGCATGAACTTGGTGCGCGCCTTGCCGGTGGCCTGCATCAATGCCGTCGTGACCTGGTAGGGCAGAAGTTGCGCGATGCGCTGCTTCCAGACCTCTTCGGGCTCGCCCATCGACACCCAGACATCGGTGTAGAGAAAGTCTGCCCCAGCCACGGCTTTCAATGGGTCGGTCTCCAGCGTGATGCGCGCCCCGGTGCTGCGCGCGAGTTCGCGCATCTGCGCCACCAGGTCGGCCGGCGGTTGCAGGTCCTCTGGTGCGGCGATGCGCACGTCCATGCCCATTTGCGTGCCGCCCACCAGCAGCGAGCTGCCCATGTTGAAGCTGGCATCGCCCAGGTAGCAAAAACTCAACTCGTGCAACGGCTTCTCGCCAAACTCCTGCATCGTCAGCAGGTCAGCCAGAATCTGGGTCGGGTGCGCCTCGTCGGTCAGCCCGTTCCAAACCGGCACCTTGGCAAAGCGCGCCAGTTCATCGACCACGCTTTGATGGAAGCCACGGTACTCAATACCGTCGTAGTACCGTCCCAGCACGCGAGCCGTGTCCTTGAGGGACTCTTTATGTCCCAGTTGCGAGCCGACAGCATCCAGGTACGTGACGTGGCCACCCTGGTCGTGCACCGCTACCTCAAAGGCGCAGCGCGTGCGGGTCGAGGGTTTCTCAAAGATCAGCGCAATGTTCTTGCCCTTCAGCTGCGGGTGTTCATTGCCCACCGCCTTGGATCGCTTGAGCTCGGTCGCCAGGTCGAGCAGAAATCGAATGTCGCCAGGGGCGAAGTCCTTGAGCGCCAGCAGGCTGCGGTTGCGAAGGTTGAAGGCCATGGGGAATCCAGTCTTGAGAGTTGTGGATGTTCGGGCGGCACCTAGACGGCGTCACGTTCGATGGGGCAGGACATGCAGTGGCTGCCACCGCGACCGCGGCCCAGTTCAGCGCCTGAGATAACCATCACTTGCACCCCGGCATTGCGCAGCAAGGTGTTGGTATGGGTGTTTCGGGCGTAGGCCACGACCACGCCGGGTGCCAGCGCCAGCAGGTTATTGCCGTCGTCCCACTGCTCGCGCTCCACCGTGTAGGCATCGCCACCGGTGGCGACAGTGCGCAGCTTGGGCACGCCCAGGGCATCTTTCATCACCTCAAGAAAGGGCTGAGTCTCGGTGCGCACATCCAGGCTTCCCGCCAGCTTGCCTGGCCGCAGGCTGTGCACGCGGATGGTGTCCACCAGCTCCGGGAAGTAGGTCACCAGGTCCACATCGCAAAAAGTAAACACGGTGTCCATGTGCATGGCGCCGCGCGACTTGGGAATTTGGGCTGCGAGCACCCGGCTTGCTGCACCGGTTGCGAAAAGTGCGCGAGCGAGCTGACTCACGGCCTGGGGCGAGGTGCGCTCGCCCATGCCGATCAACACGACCCCCCCGCCCAGCGGCATGACATCACCGCCCTCCAGCGTGGCCTGACCGTGATCCTGGTCGGGGTCGCCCCACCACACGGTGGTGTGACCCGCAAAAGCCGGATGAAACCGATAGACCGCTGCGGTCAGCAGCGTCTCCTGCCGGCGCGCCGGCCAATACATGGGGCACAAGGCCACGCCCTCACCGATCCAGCAACTGCTGTCACGCGTAAACAAAGTATTGGGCAGCGGTGGCAACAGGAAGTCGACCTCAGCGGCGTAACGCGCCAACAGCCCCTCTGGCTCGAAAGGCAGCTCGGCACGCGCCAGGCCGCCAATGAGGTGTTCGGCCAGACGGCTCGGCGACAACCCTTCCAGCCAGGGCCGCAACTGCTGCGCCAGTTCCGGGTCGATGAAATTTGGACCGAGTTTGCGCTCAAGCAACCAGTCGCGCGCAGCAGGGTTGCCCATGGTCTCAGCAAGGACCGCCTGCAGTTCGAGCACCTCAACATCACGCTCGCGCATGGCATGGGTGAACGCGTCATGGTCTGCCCGCGCCTGCTCTACCCATAGAACGTCGTCGAACAACAACTCATGACAATTGAGCGGCGTCAAGCGCCTCTGCGCCAGGCCGGGCCGGCATACCAGCACTTTGCGCAGGCGACCAACTTCCGAGTGGATTCCTGCTGACATATGACTACCTCTTTAAAACATGTGTCCGTCTAACCATCATCAGATGCTCAGACGCCCCGTGGCCAGCAGGGCTGCGGCAACCAGCGCCAGCACGACAAGCGCAGCAAGAATGGCCCATTCGCGCCCCTCGAAGGGTTGCTCGCTGCGTTGTCGCTTGGCGATCAGATACACCACGGCACCGGGTGCATACAGCAAGGCGCTCAACAACAAATATTTAAGACCGGCGGCATACAGTAGCCACAGACAGTAAACGGTGGCCAGTGCGGCGATGGGTACATCGCTGCGGTGGTGGCCACCGCGTGTAGCCTGCGCCTCGCCTTCGCCGCGCCACGCCAGCAACAGCCCATAGGCGGCGCTGAACAGGTAAGGCAGAAGAATCATCGCCGTGGACATCGAGATGAGAGTCAGGTACGACGCCTCCGAGAACAGCGTCAGCACCAGGAACAGCTGCACCATGCCGTTGGTCAGCCACAGTGCGTTCGCCGGCACGCCCTTGCTGTTCTGTTTGGCAAGCCAAGCCGGCATCACTCCGCCGTCGGCCGGCGTGAAAAGCGACTCCGCAGCCAGCAGCATCCAGGCCAGAAAGCCACCGCCCACCGACACGATCAGACCGACATAAATCAGCACCGCACCCCACGTGCCCACCGCCGCTTCCAGCACACTCGCCATCGACGGATTCTTCAGACCCGCCAACTCGGGCTGCCCATAGATGCCCAGCGACAGCAGTGACACCGACATCAGCAACATCAGGCAGATCAGGAAACCGATGACCGTGGCCCAGCCAACGTCTTCACGTTTGCGAGCACGGGCCGAATACACGCTGGCCCCCTCGATGCCGATGAAGACCCACACGGTCACGAGCATCGTGCTTTTCACCTGATCAAGCACCGAGCCAAGTTTGGCATCACCCCAGAAATTGAGCCGAAAGGTATCCAACTGGAACGCCATGGCCACCAGGCCGATGAATATCAGTAACGGTACGATCTTGGCCAGCGTGACCACAGCGTTGAGCACGGCAGCGCCTTGAATGCCGCGTAGCACCAGAGCATGAATAAGCCACAGCACCATCGAGGCGCCGATGATGGCTGCGAGCGTGTTGCCCTTGCCAAAAGCAGGGAAGAAGTACCCAAGTGCACCGAATGCGGCCACCAGATAGCCCACATTGCCGATCCAGGCGCTGACCCAATAGCCCCAAGCCGAGTTGAAGCCAACGTATTCGCCTGACAACGCCCGGGCATAGGCGTACACGCCATTGTCCAGTTCGGGCTTGCGCAGCGACAGCATCTGGTAGACGCGCACCAGCAGCAGCATGCCGACACCGGTGACCGTCCAGCCGATCAGAATCGCACCGGCACCGGCGCCGGCGGCCATGTTCTGCGGCAGACCAAAAATACCGCTGCCAATGATTGAGCCCACAACCAGCGCCACCAGCAGGCTTAAGCCAAGTTTGCCGGGCGCTTTTTTTTGCGGCGATGTGGTCTGTTGAGTGTTCATGGCTGGCGTTCTCGTGGTAAGACTAGGGCGTCTCATTCATTCTTGACACCACTCGTTCATAATTTCACACTACTGATGTTGTGACTGTTCGTCTTTGCGAAACCGCAAACGAGTCCCGAAGTCATCAAAAGCGTTTGCAGTTCAGTGACCGCATTCACGCCGACGGTGATCCAACTTTGCGCAAAGCTTCAGCCCTGTGCGGCCGGCGCAGCGGGCACCATTTCAAAGCCGTCGATCACCTGGGCCAGCCGATTGGCAAAGCGGAGTGGGGTCCACTTCAGCTGGCAAATTGCCCCAAAATTGTCTCCGTGTGTCCAAGCTTTGTTCTCCGAAAGGCAGTCAATGAAAATCAAGTCTGAAGATTTCCAGGTCAAGGAAGGTGAAAAAGTCAATCTCAAGAAGTGGCCAACGCTGGTGAAACCCGCCTACAAGTCAAAGAGCGGTTATAAAAAACTCCTCGCCGAACAGGTCGAGGAACTCAGCGACCTGCAGCAATTGCATTACGCATCCAACCGCCATGCCGTGTTGCTGATCTTTCAGGCCATGGACGCCGCCGGCAAGGATGGCGCCATCAAGCATGTGATGTCCGGCATCAACCCCCAGGGATGCCAGGTGTTCAGCTTCCAGCATCCCAGCGCTGAAGAACTGGACCATGATTTTCTGTGGCGCACCACACAGGCCCTGCCGGAACGCGGTCGAATCGGCATCTTCAACCGCTCGTATTACGAAGAGGTGTTGATCGTGCGGGTGCATCCGGAGATATTGCAGGCCGAGCGGCTGCCGGAAGACTTGCATGACGAGAAAACCGTCTGGCAGGAGCGGTATCGCTCCATCGTGGGTCAGGAAAAGCATCTCTTCAACAACGGCACCCGGATCATCAAGTTTTTTCTTCATCTCTCGCAAGAAGAGCAGCGAAAGCGCTTTCTCGATCGCATCGACGAGCCGGAAAAGAACTGGAAATTCAGTCTGGCTGACATCGAAGAGCGCAAATTTTGGCCCCAGTACATGAAGGCCTACGAGGCCTTCCTGAGCGCCACCAGCACCCAAATTGCCCCCTGGTACGTGGTGCCCGCTGATGACAAAGAGAACGCGCGCCTGATCATTTCCAGAATCATTCTCGATACCTTCAAGTCGCTCAACATGCGCTACCCCGAAACCAGCGCCAAGCGCCAGCAGGAATTGCAGTCGATCCGCCACCAATTGATGAAGGACGCCTCTGACAGCCACTGAAGAGGTGCCAGGCCTTGGGGCTGATCAACCAGACGTTTTTTTATTGGCCCGCTCGGCATATTTATTGAAACGCCAGGCGGTGCCGAGCAAGGTGATGCGGCGCCAGACCTGGCGCTTCTCGGCCGGACGCAGCGCCGTCCAGTGCTGCACCTCGGCAAAGCTGCGGCCACAGCCTTTGCATTCTTCATCGCCCTGGCTGGTGGAGCAGATGGCGATGCACGGCGTGTCGGGCGTGCTGTCGTACCAGGCCAGCCAGGCCTGCAGAGCGGCCTGCGGCAAGGCGGACTCATCGACTTCGACCACATGCTGGACCACCATCACGGCATAGACCTCGGCCAGCGCGCGGGTGGGAGTGGCCAGCGCGAAGTCGGCGCCGGCCGGCAGCAGGGCGCGCCAGTGGTTGATGGCGGCTTCGATGTCGGTGATGTGTAGCGCAGCCATGGGGAGCGAATCATAGCGGGGTCAGCGGGTTCTGGCTTGACCCCAGGCGGCACGCGTCATCAAAACCAGCCACAGCAAGACGACGATTTAATGGTTTAATCGGCGCCTGAAGGGGAGTAGCTCCCTGTGGGTGCATCGTCAATACGGCAGGCCGAACGCCTGCCCGGTGCACCCGATGAGGCCGCGTCAAGGACTGTATTTTTCCAGGCCGTGCTGCGCACCATCGAGCAAGACCTTCGCCATGCACGGGCGGTGCAGCGCGCGAAGCTCGGCTCAGACCAGCGTCAGCGCAGTGCACAGCCGGTGTTGACCAACACAAAAATTATCAAGGTTTTGCCATGGAATTATTTTCTGCCGCCTGGTGGTCCGCCCTGCTGGCCATCGTTTTGATCGACCTGGTGCTGGCCGGCGACAACGCCATCGTCATTGCGCTGGCGGCGCGCAATCTGCCGCCTCGGCTCAAGACCAAAGCGATTATGTGGGGCACCGTGGGCGCCATCGTGGTGCGCTCCGTCATGACAGTCGGGGTGGTCTGGTTGCTCAAGATTCCCGGCCTGATGCTGGTCGGCGGCCTGGGGCTGGTGTGGATTGCCTACCGGCTGCTGGCCGAGGACGAGGGCCAGGACCACGACGGCCCGGTCGTCAGCACCTTTTGGGGCGCCATGAAAACCATCATCGTCGCCGATGCGCTGATGGGCGTGGACAACGTGCTGGGCGTGGCCGGTGCCGCGCACGGCGCCTTTGACCTGGTCATCATCGGCCTGCTCATCAGCGTGCCGATTGTGGTTTTTGGCAGCACGGTGGTGCTGAGACTGGTCGAGGGTTTTCCGGCCATCATCCAGATCGGCGCGGCCGTGCTGGCCTTTACCGCCGCCAAGATGATCGTCACCGAGCCGCTGCTGACCAGCCTGTTTGGCAACGCCAGCCAGCCGCTGGAGCCGCTGCAGACGGCGGCGCGCTGGAGTACCTACGGCTTGGTGGTCATCGGTGTACTGGGCGCCGGCTGGTGGCGCCAGCGCCAGGCAATCCCTGGGTCGGCGGCTAAAATCCAGCCGTGACTGACCTACTCTCCGACCCCGACAGCAAGATCGAGCAGCCGCGCCTGTGGCGTGACAACGGCTGGACCGCCCGCGTGATCAAGAACGAGGACGACGACGGCTGGGCTGTGGCCATGATCAAGGACGGCGAACCTGAGCCGGCTTTGATCGGCCCGTGGACCATGGGGCGCGACAAGAAAAACCCGAAACCGCTGGACGGCAATGCGTTCAACACGCTGGTCAAAACCGCCGCCGAGTTTGTACGTCGCCACGAGCAGCAACTGCACGCCACACTGCACCAAAGCATCACCGTCAGCGCCAAAAATGGCCGCGTCACCGTGTCGCTTGACATCGTGCCCGATGACGACAACCCATCGGCCACCTTGACGGCGCAGGACGAGGGCGGGATGGAGTTGGCGCAGCGGCAGGTGTCACCGGGCTACAAGCTGAACCGCGCGAGCGCTACCGCCTGGGCGGACGGCGGCTTCCAGAAGCCCGACTGACAAGACAGCCAAAAAGGCCCGGCTTGAATTGGAAGCATCGTGCCGCATTGATAGCCGTCATGCGTGGCCCGGCGCCGGATGCTATTCTTGGCGCATGAAACTCCTCACCCAATGGCTGCTCAGTGCCGCCGCCCTGCTCGCCGTGGCTTATCTTTACAGCGGGGTTGTCGTCGACAGCTTCGCCGCAGCGCTGATTGCCGCGTTGGTCATTGGCCTCTTCAACATGCTGCTGCGCCCGGTGCTGGTGCTGCTGACGCTGCCGGTGACGGTGATCACGCTCGGGCTCTTCTTGTTTGTCATCAATGCGCTGATGTTTTGGTCGGCCGCGGGCGTGCTGAGCGGCTTTCATGTGCGCGGTTTCGGCGCGGCGCTGCTGGGTTCGCTGATCTACTCGGTGTTTGGCATCGTGATCGATTCAGCGATCGAGCGTCTGTTCCTTAAGTAGCAACTCCACCTGCCGTTGGCGCGTGTCGATGATGGACGCGTCGATGTGGTCGGCCGCGGCCTGACTCGCACTGACGCCCCCGGTCGCCCCTCCTTGACCGCTGGCGCGCTGGCGTGAAAACGCCTGCGCCGCCTTGAAGCGGTCCAGCGCCGCCGCGTAGTCCAGCCGTGCCACCTGGGTTTCAGCGTCCGCGCGCAGGGCGCGCAAGGTCTGGTGCTGCGCGCCCTGCACGCTGGAGAGCAGTTGCCAGGCCTGCGCATCGCGCGGATGCGCCGCCACCCAGGTTTGCAGGCGCAGCGCGACGGCCGCGAGCGCCGCGCCGCCAGTCCCGCTGGCCGCGTCAGCCTGTCCACCGGGGCCCGCTTGCAGGGCGATCTGCGCCGCCAGCAGCAGCTCGGGGCGCCCCGTGGCAGGCGCTTGCCCCGGCGTGCCCGCCTGACTTGTCGCGTTGGCGGGGTTTGACCCCGTGTTCAAGGCCGTTTGCGCACCGCCGGCATCGCCCGCGCGCAGGGCAATTTCAGCTTGCAGCAGCCGCGCCAGCCGCGCCGCGCTGGCGTCACCCGCCACCAAGCCATGCAGGCGCTCCAAGTAGATACGGGCCTGATCAAAATCGCGCAATTGGCTGGCGGCCAGCGCGGCGCCATACCAGACACCGGCCTGCCGCGGCGCCGCCTGGGTGCCCAGACTGGCACTGCCGGCTTCAAACTGCCAGGCCCGCAGCGCATCGACGTCGGTGTTGGACAGCACCCGGGCGCGCGCGGCCACCAGGGCGTGCTCCAGCGTCAGCTCGGCCTTGGCCGACCCTGGTGTGGCCAAGCCCTGGCGTGACTGCATGTCTGCAATGCGCTCGGTGGTGAGCGGGTGGCTGCGCAAATACGGGTAGGCGCCGTTGTCGTTCAGGCGCGAGGCCTGCTGCAGCTTGCCGAACATCGAGACAAAGCCCTGCGCTTCAAAACCAGCCTCGGTCATGACGCCGAATCCGACGCGGTCGGCCTCGCGCTCCATGTCACGCGAGAAGTTGAGCTGGTTTTGCGCCGCCACCGCCTGGCCACCGACGATGAGCGCATTGCCGGCATCGGCACTCTTGCTGGCGGCCAGCGCGCCCAGAATCATGGCGCCGATCATCCAGGGCGCTTGCTGCCCCTGCTTGGCCATCAGGCGCGCGATATGGCGCTGGGTCACGTGGCTGAGCTCGTGCCCCAGCACCGAGGCCAGCTCATCGCGGTTGCTGACCACCGCGATGAGCCCCAGATGCACGCCCAGGTAGCCGCCCGGCAGGGCAAAGGCGTTGACCGTGCGATCGCGCCCCAGCATGATCTCCCAGGCAAAGCGTTGGCTGAGTTCCGGCGACAGATCGCCCCGCTTGCGCGCCGCCGCCAACAGCGGCTCCCAGATGCCCTGCACGTATTCGGCCAGCACCGGGTCGTCCAGGTAGTCCGGGTCGCGGTAGAGCTCACGCGCGATGCGGTCGCCCAGGCCACGCTCGTCGCTGCTGCTCAAGTCGCTGGTGTCGCCCAGCGTCGGCATCTGGGCGGCCAAGGACTGGGCCTGCGCCGGGCCGATGTTGGCAACACACAATGCTGCCAAAACAATAGCTGACAATCCCCTATTTACGGGGGCTATAGCTCTATTTTGTTTAAAATTTTTTGTCAAAATGATTACCGTCGCTGTGAGTTCCAGTGGGCCGCAGGGTCGTGACAAGATGGCATGGTACGACGCTCAAGGCCGGGCAGATCGCGCCAGCCCTCGGATGCCGGCGCGTGCATCGTATGATGCGCGGCCGATATGAAGGTTCTGTCAAGTTGGCACCCGCCGCTCATTTATAACTGTAACTAATTCCATCCATGAACGCTCTCACTCATTTTGACGCCCAGGGCCAAGCCCACATGGTGGATGTGGCCGGCAAGGCCGCGACCCACCGCATCGGCATCGCCGGCGGCCGCATTGAGATGCTGCCCGCCACGCTTGCCATCATTGAGGCCGGCACGGCGAAAAAAGGCGACGTGCTGGCCATTGCGCGCATTGCCGGCATCATGGCGGCCAAGAAGACCAGCGAGTTGATCCCCTTGTGCCACCCGCTGGCGCTGACCCACGTCGCGGTTGATTTTGACGTCAAGCAGGCCGATGACACCGGGGCCGCCAGCGTCTTCTGCAGAGCAACGGTGGAGACCGTGGGCGCCACCGGCGTCGAGATGGAGGCGCTCACCGCCGTGCAGGTGGCGCTGCTGACCATTTACGATATGTGCAAGGCGGTGGACCGCGGCATGCTCATTACCGACTGCAAGCTGTTGGAAAAGCACGGCGGCAAGTCGGGCAGCTTTGTCAACGGCACGTAGGGGGTTGACGTAGAGGGGATTTTCTGCCTCTCTTGAAACTTCGGCACGACTAAAGTGCACTCGCTTGCGCGAAGACTCTGTATCAGTTGTCCGCTGGCTTGAGTGTGGTCAGCCCAAGGCTTTCCCAGTCCTGCATACCGCCGCGATACCACAGAATTTTGTGCGCCGGATAGCCAATTTTCAGTAGGCCCTTGATCGTGGTCGGCGACTGGCCGCACCAGGAGCCGTTGCAGAACAAAACCAGTGTCTTGGCCTTGTCGAAATCGAGGAAACCATCGCGCCGTCTGACGCCCAGTTGGTTTTCCAGAATGTCCTGCACGGCGACCGTGTCCGATTTGCCGATGTCAAGCGTATCCCACGGGATGTTCACGACTCCGGGGATGACGCCTTTTTCCACCCAGGCCCCGGTGCGCGAGTCGATGACCAGCATGGACGTGTCGCCGTCGCTGGTCTTCTTCAAAAAGTGCAACACTTCGAGTTCGGCGATTGTTTTCACGCCAGGCGCCAGTTCACTGGGCTGGATGCAAAATGGCGGGCATTTGCGCGCCGTCTTGGCATATTCCGGATTGATGGCATTGTCCGGATTCTGATTGCGCATGATCGTCACCAAGCGGCCCTGGTGCATGACGTCAACCGACGCCAGATCGCCGCTGATGTTGACTTCCAAAGCCGGGGTCGTGGCCGACGCAGCGGGGGGTGGCTTGCTCTTCATGGCTGCAGGCTCGCGCTGACCCGATGCAGAAGTGCCAGGACTTCCTTGCCAATGGCATCCACTTGCGGTTTGTCAACCAGGCCCAGCACGGCCTCGGGGTCCATGAACGCTACCGTGATGGCGCCATCGGTTTCTTCACGCACCACCACGTTGCATGGCAGCAGCAGACCGATATCAGGATCGGCCTCGATCGCGCGGTGGGCGAGCGGCGGGTTACACGCGCCGAGAATGCGATACGGCAGGCGGTCTATGTTGAGCTTGGTTTTCAACGTCGCCCTGACATCAATGTCGGTGAGCACGCCGAACCCTTCCTTTTTCAGTGCCTCGGTGACCTGCGCCACAGCGGTATCAAACGGGACCTTCAATTGAATGCTGAATCCGTACATAAATCGACTCCTTTAAATGGGTGAAACCATCGCTTGGATTGAACGGGGCGCTTGGGC